>SDRH01000009.1 GCA_007845165.1 TM7 phylum sp. oral taxon 351
AGTCTCACCATGATGGTGCGCGTGCCATTTATGGCAATCGGGGCGATTATTCAGGCTTTTCGTACTGCGCCGAACATGACTTGGATTATTGCAGTTTCGGTGGCCATTCTCTTTATTCAGGCGGCGATTTTAATCAGTCTTGCCATTCCAAAATTTAAGGTCTACCAAAAAATCTTGGATAAAATCAATTCCATTACGCGTGAAAATCTTACTGGTATCAAGGTGATTCGTGCGCTTAATAAGCAGAAATACGAAGAAAATAAATTTGAGCGCAGTAACGAAAACTTAAAAAACACGGATATTTATATTTCTAAAGTTATGGCTTTTCAGCAGCCAGTAGTGAATCTAGTTTTTAATCTTTCCGCCGTTCTCATTATCTTTATCGGTGTTTCTAATCTTCATACCGATATGAGTTATCTCGGTCGCATGCTTGCTTTCTCGCAATATTCTGCTCAGGTTCTCATGTCCTTCCTCTTCTTAACTTTTCTCTTTGTTATGATCCCTCGCGGTAATGTTTCAAGTAAGCGTATCTCTGAAGTCCTTGAAACTAAGAGTCAAATCACCTTCAAAGATCAAATGACTGAAACGCCTAGCGAGATTCCTTCTGTGGAATTTAAGCATGTGACTTTTTCTTATGGTAAAAAATCTGAAGCCATCATCGAAGATATTTCTTTTGTGGCTAAATCTGGGCAAACTACCGCCTTCATTGGTTCCACTGGCTCTGGCAAGTCCACCCTAATTAATCTCGTACCACGTTTCTTCGACGCCACCGAGGGTGAGGTTTTAATTAATAATCTCAACATTAAGGAATATACCGAAAATGCCATTATGGATAAAATCGGTTATGTTCCACAGCGTGGTTATCTTTTCACTGGCACCGTGCGTAGCAACATTCTTTACGGTGTCGAAAATCTTAAAAAATCGGAACTTGATGCGCGTATGCGTCATGCTGCTAAAATTGCTCAAGCTGAAGAATTTGTCACTAAGCTAAAAGATCAATATGATGCACCAATTTCTCAAGGTGGTACCAATGTTTCCGGTGGTCAAAGGCAGCGTCTCGCCATCGCTCGTGCTTTAGCCAAGCAACCTGAAATTTTAATTTTCGATGATGCTTTTTCGGCTCTTGATATGAAAACCGATAAGAAGCTCCGAGAAGATTTGAAGTCGGAAATCAAAGACACGGTCGTGCTGATTGTGGCGCAACGTATTAGTACGATTAAAGAAGCTGAGCAAATTATTGTTCTCGATCAGGGCAAGATGGTAGGGAAAGGCACGCATTTGGAACTCTTGAAAAAATGTAAAGTCTATCAAGAAATCGCGAAGTCTCAATTCTCGGAAGAGGAATTTGCGGATGAAATGCGCCAGGCTAAGGAGGGAAAATAATATGTCAAAAAATTCAAAAAGCACTCAAAAGAAAACTACTCGAGCTTTTAAACAGACTATTAAGCGCTTCCTCGCTTCTGTGAAAAAATATCGTTTTGGTTTGCTTGGCTCAGCACTGCTCGCTCTCATGTCGGCTGGGCTTGTGGTGGCCGGTCCATATCTTCTGGGCCTCATTACTACTGAAGCTTTTGACGCTTTGCGTGCTGGTCAGGAAATTAATTTCGCTCGTATTAGCTCACTACTTTTAACCCTAGTTGGTCTCTACCTTATCTCTGCTATCGTCAGTTATATCGAGGGCTATGTTGCCGCAGTTATTTCGGCTAAATATGCCAAAGAAATGAAACGTCAAATTCTAGCTAAGTTTTCGCGTTTGCCGATGTCCTATTTTGATAAAACTCAGAATGGTGACACTATGTCGATTATGACTAATGATGTGGAAACCATCGCTGCTTCGCTCTCGCAAACCCTTTCTCAAGTTATCACTAACTTCACGCTCCTCGTTGGCTACCTTGGTATGATGATTTACATTTCTATCCCTATGTCGGCCGTTTCTGTCATTGTGGTACCAATCTCCATGCTTGCCGTTTCTAAAGTTGTAAAGAAGGGCTCAGAATATTACAAAAAGCAACGCAAAACTCTCGGTAAATTAAACTCTGAAATCGAAGAAAATTATGGTGGCCAGCTCATCATCAAGGCTAATAATCATGCCGAAAAATCCAAACAAGATTTTGCTACTGTCAATGAAAAACTTTATCAGGAAACTTTTAAGGGTGAATTTTATGGTTCACTCACCTACCCTATTACCCACCTCTTCCTCGATTTGGCTTTTGTTGGTATTTGTCTGCTCGGTGGCTACTATGCTCTAATTGGCGCCCTTACTGTCGGAAGTATCTTGGCTTTCTTGCAATATGTCAGTCGTTTCACTCAGCCAATTGCCGATACCGCACAACTCTCTTCTACGATTCAACAAACCTTAGCTGCCGCTGATCGCGTTTTTAATTTCCTCGAAGAACCAGAAGAAGCTGCCGAAGATTTTACTAGTCAATTTAAAGCTATCACCAAGGATGGTAAATTCCGTGGTGAAGTCGAATTTTCCCATGTTAACTTTAGCTACGATGGCGTCAAGCCAATCATTAAAGATTTTTCTGTCAAAATCGATCCAGGCATGCAGGTGGCTATTGTCGGGCCAACTGGCGCCGGCAAGACTACTATCGTTAGCCTTCTCATGCGCTTCTATGATATTCAAAGTGGAGAAATTAAAATCGATGGCATCTCCACCAAACAAATGAAACGTAGTGAAGTCCGTAGTCTCTTCGGTATGGTACTGCAGGATACATGGCTCTTCTCGGGCACTATTCTAGAAAACCTTAAATATGGCTCCTCTAATGTCACCTTCGAGCAGGTCGAAGTCGCTGCCAAGATGACTGGTATCGATCATTTTATCAAGTCACTCCCAGATGGCTACGAGACTAAGATTTCTGAAGATTCCGATAATATTTCCGCCGGTGAAAAACAGCTACTCACTATCACCCGCGCCATTATTACTAATCCAAAAATGATGATTTTGGATGAGGCCACTTCTAATGTCGATACGCGTACTGAGCAAATTATTCAGCGCGCTTTCGACAAGCTCACCGAAGGCCGCACTTCTTTTGTCATTGCGCACCGTCTTTCCACTATCCGTAATGCCGACATTATCCTCGTGATGAAAGAAGGGAATATTGTCGAGCATGGCAATCACGATAAACTGATGAAGTTAGATGGCTTTTACGCTGAGCTTTATAATTCGCAATTTTCTGAAGAAGCCGAATAAATGACGCAAATTAACCTCACGGAACTGCTAACTTCGACCGATATATCGCCAGAGTTTCGTGAGTTTTTTCAGGCTGAACTTGTGGCTGGTAAATTCGATTCACTGATAGAATTTTTTAATTCAGACTCGTTAGGCTACCAAGAAATTTATCCTGCCCCTGCACGGATTTTTCGGGTTTTCCAGTTACCTCTCGAAAAAATTAAGGTAGTAATTCTTGGCCAAGATCCTTACCACACTCCGGGCGTGGCGGACGGTTTGGCCTTTTCGGTTCAAACCACTAAGCTCGCTCCCAGTCTCCGAAACATTTTAAAAGAGGTAGGATCTGACATCGGTTCAACCATTATCCAAAATGGCGACCTTACTCCATGGTTCGAGCAAGGGATATTTCTTCTCAATAATGTATTAACTGTTGAAAAAGGCCACGCCGGCTCACATCGTCAAATCGGTTGGGAACAAATTACTGAAGATTGCATAAAGATACTTAGCACCAAACTCCCACACGCCGTATTTATTCTCTGGGGGTCGGATGCTCAGGCTAAGGCCAAATTTATTGATTCGTCCAAGCATCTCATTCTGCAATCAGTTCACCCCTCTCCACTCTCTGCTTATCGCGGCTTCTTCGGCTCCGGCCCATTTTCCAAGGCTAACCAATTTCTTAAATCACATCACCTTCAAGAAATTAAATGGTGAAGTTATAAAACAAAATCTAAAATCTAAAATCTAAAATAGTCTTAGTTATTCATTCTTACCTCTCATCACATAAAAAATCTCCCATCACTGGGAGATTTTCTGATTCAAGCTAAATTAGATTGAGCGGCAGATTACACCACCACCTTCACGCTTGTAAAGGACGGAAACTTTGTTACCACCAGTAGAGTGGACGGCAGTTTCACCATCACAGGAAGAGTTTACCACGATACTTATAGTGTGGCCAGGAGTACCCTTGGATGCGTAACGGTCGTTTGAAGTGTTATCTTCGGTACCTTCTGATTGTTGAGTAAAGGTATAGTGAGTACGTTGACCATTCTTACATTCCTTGGATTCTGGGTCGTAGCTATCAGCTGCCTTGCAGGAGCTAATCTCAAGACTGTATGGTTCTTGGTCTGGGTCAGCAAATTTTTGCTTAGTATCAGTTCCGATTAGATATGCGTCATAGAAGTAGGCCCAAGAAGTACGTTCTGCAGATTTGAAGACATCTTTATCAACATCTGCGTGACCACTCACGTAAGCATCTTTGTCCATGCTAGGAATTTTTTGGTTGTTGTTAGATTGGTATGAGTTTAATTGGGTGGTGATACGGTTTACGTCATTGGCACGTGCAGTATCTCTTTGCATGATTTGCATTGCAGGGAGTGCAATAAAGACCATGAGGAAAATCATTGCTGCGACCGCCAAAACGAGCACCACTTCGATGATGGTAAACCCATGTTTAAAATTTTTATTTTGCTTAAACATATGTCTGTTCCTTTCTGAGACTTTGTTTATCTATAACCCAATCATAATCTTTACGTACCAAAAATTCAAGAGGTTTATGCTAAAATAAAGCTAAACCATTATCGGGAAATTTATAAAATGTTTGAACTTCAGTGGATTTTTCTAATTTTCGGCGCAATTTTCGGCGCCATTCTCGGCTCTTTTGCTTGTTGCCAGGCTTGGCGTATTCGCTTAAAATCCGAGGGGAAACGAATGGGAAATCGTTCGGTCTGTCTACATTGCGGACATCGTCTCAGTCGTTTTGAGCTAATCCCGATTTTTTCATGGCTTTTCCTTGGTGGTAAATGTAAAAAATGTAAAACCAAAATCGGCCTGATTGAAATTTTTTCCGAAATTATGATGGCCATAATTTTTGCCAGTTTTGCTTTTCGCACTGGCTCGTTAATTCAACAAATCCTGCAACACACTGGTCCACTTAATTCGGCACCTCTAGTTATTTTTGAAATTATTAAACTCTTACTTCTCTTCGCGATTTTTACTATTATGTGGATACTACTGATTTATGATAAAAAATGGTTGCAGCTACCAGTTAATTTACTCCACCTTCTGATTATTTTGTCTGGAATTTATTTTCTCTTTAATTTATATACTAAATACGGACTCAATTTATTGATCGAAACTCGTGGTAATGAAGTCCTATTAGTAAAAAATTCTCTGCATCTGCAAGATATTTGGCAATATATACTGCGTGATCTTTTGCGTTTTCTGGGCGCTATGTCGGTTCTGCCAGGTATCTACTTTGTACTCTATAAATTCTCCCGCGAAACTCTAGTTGGTGGTGGTGATTTTATCCTTTTAATTTCTGTCGCGCTTCTACTTGGCCGCTGGGAACTCGGCGTTATTGAGCTTGGTCTCTCCAATCTACTGGCCGCCATTGCCAACTACCGCATGTTAAAAAATCCCAAAAATCGTCAACCGTTTGGCTTCGCCCCCTACATTATTCTAGCTTGTATGATTACGCTGCTTTTTCAGACTGAAATCTTGCGTCTAGTTTTTCTGGTTTATTAATCTTCTGATTTGCTGCAGATTTTTTCTAGCCACTAATCTTCTAGTTTGCTGCAGATTTTTTCCGGCTACTAATCTTCCGATTCGCTATGAAATTTTTCGTGCACTTCTTTTAGGTGCGGGTCGGTGATGTGAGTATAAATTTGTGTAGTCGAAATATTTGCATGCCCCAGCAAACTTTGCACTGAACGAATGTCCGCCCCATTCATTAAAAGATCAGTGGCAAAACTGTGACGCATGGTGTGTGGTGTCACGTGCTTAGTGATACCGGCCAGTCTTGTGTATTTTTGCACGATTCGCTCGATTGAGCGTGGAGTTAATCTACGAAAATCACCACTTGTGGATGGAATTTGTTGATTAGCGGAATTATTTAGAAATAGTGCCGGTAAGGTATCAGTTCGCATATTCAAGTAATCTTCGATACATTCCGCCGTAGATTTATCAATAAAAATCGGTCGGTCTTTTTTGCCTTTACCGCGCACCATAAATTCTCGGCGTTCCAAATTAATCGAATCGCGATTCAAACTACAGAGTTCTGACACGCGTAGTCCTCCAGAAAAAAGTAGTTCAATAATCGCTCGATCTCTTAGTCCCGATTCAGTATCCAGCGGAATTTCCGCCAGCAGTCTTTCAATTTCGTCGAAGTGTAAAAAAGTTACTTGTTTTTTGGCGGCGCGTGGCAAATCAATTAGGGAAGGATCTAAGCTCTTAATTCCACGCTTGGCTAAATATTTAAAAAATCCTCTTAATGCAATCAGGTGATAACTCTGAGTCAGCGCGGATAAACGCTCCTTGTTTTGATTGTCGGAAAACCGATTTAACTTCAAGCGAAAGCGACGTAAAATTTCCGGGGTAATATCGGAAGGCTTAATCATTTCTTGACCTTCGAAATCTTCCGTAATTAGGTCAATAAAACGTGCCAAGTAAAGTCCATAGTTTTCTACGGTTTTTGTCGAACGGCCTTTTTCAATTTCTAGCGATTCCAGAAAATCTGCCACTAATTCAGAAATATCCATAAGAGTAATTATAACACCTTATGCTATAATGTGATTATGGATAAAACTGATTCTGTAAGCGAACTCTTTAGCGACCAAAATAACCAAAATGCCAAACAAATCCAATATGATGAAACGGTTGTCAAAAGTCAAATTGATATGGTAGGGAAGCGCGTCGAGTACGAACCGACTTCCGGTAGTTCTGTAGTGATTGAAGAAAAAGCTCCAACTTCTGGTGAGGTGCTTCCGAACGGTTTTCCAGCCGGTGTCGGCCCTAATGCTGCTCCAGAAACTCCAGTCAAAAAAGAGCGCACTAAACTCAATCTGATCCAGCGCGCTAAAGATTTTTTCACCCATGCCACCAAACGCCAAAAAATTATCATGGTTGCCGCTCCTGCCAGTCTCATCGTCTTAGCTATTCTCGTCACTATTATTGGTCAGGCTACCGGTGCCTTTAAGACCGATTATTCTGTGACTTATTCCACGGCGAAGGAAATCAAGAATCAGATTACCAAAATTCGCGGCGATGTCAGTTGTAATAAAATTTCTGAATATGCCTCGAATTCTGCTACCTCGAATGAAATTTATCAAAAATATATCGAAGATTGTAAGCAAAATATGGCCGGTATTGATGGTAATTTGGTTACTAAGCTTGGCGATTCTGCCGGCGTCTTGAAAGACCCAGAAATTGGTCGTAAATTCGATGCTTTTCGTACAGTTTTTAATGCTACGAATGGTGGCGATGAAGATATTAATAAGGCTCTTGATCTCTACGCTGTCTGGCATAAATGGAGTGTCATCGAGGGGAATAAAACTTCTGATTGGACCGAGGCTGATATTCTCAATGCTACCAAAATCTTGCGCGAATCTGGCAATCAACGTTTGAAAGATTACGGTGAAAAATGGGCCACTCTCAAGGCTCAGGCCAACGAAGCGACTTATCGTTGGCTGCATTCTTCCAGTAAGGATGATGGATCAGTAGATTTCGTGGAAATGCGTCGTGCTGCGGATGATGCGAAAAATGCCTTCAATGATTTTGAGCGTAATGAGCGTCCAAATTTGCTCACCGAATTTCCTCTAAAATTTGTCGACCTTGCTAAAGTTTATGCTAAGTTTGAAGAATTATATGAAGTGATTCGTAAAACTTACGAAGAAAACTATAATTTCCGTGCCGGTGGTTGTCGCGAATTAATCAATTCAGTTCGTTGCGAATAACCTCTGAAATTGTGATATACTGGGGGAAATATCATGATTTTAGAAGGGAGAAAAGCATGGACGAAAACACAAGAACAGATTATATTGAACGCACTTTGGTGATCTTGAAACCTGACGCCGTTCAACGTGGTATCGTCGGTGAAATTTTGCAAAGATTTGAGCGTGTCGGTCTCAAGATTGTCGGCATGAAAATGGTTAGCCCAGATCAAGAATTATTCAAGCAACATTACGAAGGTATCGGCAAGTTAATTTCTCGTCGTGGTGAAGAAACTTATCGCTACAACCTCGACTATATGATGAGCGGTCCGATTATCGCAATGTGCCTCGAAGGTATCGAAGCTGTCGCCTTGGTCCGCAAAATCGTCGGCTCCACCGAACCAAAATCTGCAGAAATGGGTACCATCCGTGGTGATTTCTCGCACATGAGTTTCGGTCATGCTAATTCTCACGCTCGCCCAGTGCCTAACCTTGTTCACGCTTCCAGCAACCTCGAAGAAGCCAAGCAAGAAGTCGCACTCTGGTTTACCGAAGCTGAGACTTACGACTACGAAGATTTGAACGAAAAATACACTCGCTAAGCGTTAAGATAAAAGTACCCTCACCGGGGTACTTTTTTGTTAGCTCACCCGAAATAGCCATAAGCTTCTATCAAGATTTTGGTTTTTATGGCATAATAAACATATGTGGTTTTGGATTTCATTTATCCTACTCGGACTGGTGCTTTATATTCCGCTCGGTATTCTGATTATTCTTTTTATTTTCTTCCCGATTGCTGGATTTTTGAATAAGAAAAACAATCCTGCTGTCTTTAGTTTTGCTATGAATGGTGGCATGGTGGTGCTTTTCATTGCAGCTATTTTAGTGCACGGTGGCTTTTTCGGTTGGTATAACCAGGCTGAATCGCCCTTCGGTATTAATGTTTGGGTTGATCGCTCCGTGGAAAATGATTTCTATCGCAGGGAAGAGAAAAACGGCCAGATTCACCTCACTGTCACCGATAAAAATTATTCCCCCCACTCGCCGAACTTTCTTGAAAGTAATGGTAAAATTCATTTTGATGTTACGAATCGTGCAGCCGAAAATAAGCATCTCGATCTCACATGGACTGTCGAACTGGATGGGCAAAAATACCAAAGAAATAATCTCCCGACTGATTCCGATTCGACACTTTTTGGCCCAGGTTTTTCTCTGAAGTACGGTGAAAACATCGTGAAAGTCACGGCTTCCAATAGTCTCGGCTACTACACCACTACGCTAGTAATTAATCGTTTACGTACGGAAGATATTTGTAACGAGGAGAGTAATCAAAAAGTCTCCATGTGTGAGAATATTCTTTCTGCTAAGGAATTGGAGGCTAAAAAGAAGCAGGCTAGTAATGATTCCGGTAGTATTGATTTTCGATTACGCTAATACTTCAAAAATCTAAAGGAGATTTATGGATACAAAACACGAAAATTTATCAAATAATGAATCTAATGAGGGGCTTGATCCTAAAATTCAGGCGCTTGCAGATATGGCAGGTAAAATGGGCGAGCTTGGTCGCAAGCCTGATGAATATAATGAATTCGGGTTTGACCGTAATGGGGTACATAAAAATGGAACTCGATTCGATAATGACGGTTATAATATTTGGGGACGTGATAGATTCGGATTCGATAGAAACGGTATATGTATTTATAATAAGAAAGAGTATGACCTTTCTGGTTACAATCAAGAAGGATATAATAGCGAAGGGTATGATAGAGAAGGCTTTGGTAGAGATGGTTTTTCTATCAATGGTTTTAATCGAGAGGGGATACATAGAAATGGCACACAATTTGACGAAGAAGGTTATGGTGCAGATGGCTTCGATGAAGACGGTATAGACCGGGAAGGTTTTGACAGAGAAGGGCTTGGTAGTGATGGTCGTGACAGAAAAGGTTTCGATCAAAATGGTTATAATCAAGCTGGCTATGATAGAGAAGGCTACAATCAAGAAGGCTATAATAGAGAAGGCCTTGATAAAAATGGTTTTAATAAGAATGGCATTCACTACCTCACTAATAGAAAATATGATCTTCGGGGTCATGACCGGGATGGCTATAATATAAACGGGTATAATAGTGATGGCTACGATCGTGAGGGGTACGATAGGCAAGGATACGACAAGAATGGTTTTGATAGGGGCGGATTCTTCATTGATGGATTTAACCGAGAGGGGATAAACAAATATACTGCTACTGAATATGATGCTCGTGGATGGAGCCAATATGGTAAAAAACATCAAGAGACAGGAACAGGATACGACCCAGAAGGATATGACGCAAATGGATTTGATGAATCGGGAAGAGATAGAGGAGGCTACGATTATCAAGGATTCAATAGTGAAGGCTATAATAAGCGTGGTTTTGATAAGTCTGGCATTCATAGAAAGACCAATACAAAATATGATGAAGAGGGCTATGATAGTAGGGGGATTGATAGCTATGGATTTGATAGGAGCGGAGGTAGGCGACATCCTGATGGAAGTCCTATGTTTTATACCAATAGAAAAAATGGGTATGATGTATGGGGTGTAGATAAGGATGGATATAAAGAAGATGGCTTTAATAGATTTGGCTTTGATAGGGAAGGTTATGATCGTGAGGGGCTAGATAAAGACGGCTATACACGCGAATACAATGCTAAATTTAATAAATTTGGTTTAGATGAAAATGGCTATATGAAAAATGGGGAGATTGATCCAGATGTTGAATTTGCGATTAATTTTTCTGAAAGTGGAATTAAGGAATTAACAAAGTATGCGGCCGAAAAAGGTATGGAATATAAAGAAGTTCAGGACAGAATCGAATCGGCCAGGAAAAAATTCCCAGCCATTGATGAGACTATTACGAATATATTTTTGACCGGCAATAAAATGCGACTTGCCGCCATATCGAATGATTGTGAAAAATTTATAAACGGCGAACTTGATGTAAAAGAATTTTGGGATAAACACCCGAGACTAAATATTTCTGGGATTCTCTTTAATTTTATAAATGACCCTGAAAAAAGAAAACAATTTTCCGATAGAACGGTAGAAAACTTAGTATTAGATTCTGATAGTATCGAGGAAAATTTACGAATATTTGGCACATCGCAATATGATGTTCCAGGTGCATTAAAAGGAATAGAAGATTTTAAGAAAACTTATGTTAGGTTTGGTGTGGATGGATCTCCAGAACAAATACAGAAAAAGAGGGAAAATACAAAAAAGATTTTTGATACGATGAAATATTTAAGTAAATATAAGAATCAAAATCTGAATTCTCTACTTGGCTCTCGTCAAAGCTTTGACGGTGGTCAGACCTGGACTGATTTTAATGGAGAATTGATCGGTCATGCAATGGATGCTTTGAAAGCAGATAAAAAACTAATTTGTGTCCAATCTGTTAAGGATTATATTGTTAAGCAAATCAAAAATTCTTCCCAAAACAAAACTCAATAGTTAATATTAATAATTAACAATTTACGATTTTTGATGGATGGATTTACCGTGTGTAATTCGAGGCAGTTAAAAGATTCTTCTGCGGGAGTAATGCTTCGCATTTTCTTTCTGCGTCGATTATTAAAAAGCAGAATAAATTCTTCTTTTTAATCCTCTCCTTGAAAGACCGAACCTAAAGGTTCGCCTCCGGCAAATATCATAAATAAAAAACCACCTCACGGTGCTTTTTATATTTATGGTGATCTCTGCGGGAGTCGAACCCGCGTTGACGGGATGAAAACCCGTTGTACTAACCGTTATACTAAGAGACCAATTCCAAAATGTACTTTTCTATTATAACAGATTTAAAAAAATCGGCAACTCCTATTTTTATGAAAATCTATCTTTTCACGGCTCGGTGTTGAACTAAGCCAATTTATTATCTTTTTCAGACCCAAAGCCTGGTTAAAATTATTCTTTAACTTTCTCGCAGCTCAAAATCGGATCCATAGTGTAGTCGGTTTTACCGAATGGGGCATGCGGCTTGAACGTCACCGAAGACAAGTCTTTGTTGCAAGTTAATTTTTTATGTTCAAAATAAATGCGCTTATCCAAATTATTTTCATCGCTATAGCTCAGCAGCCTACGCAGTTTTACCATCGGAAAGCCAGTTTTTAGATATGGTTTAAAAACAAATTCCGCACCTTTCGCTGCTATCTCGTCCTTATGTCCATTCACAAAATTATCATAAAAGAAATTTTCGTAATAACTCTTCGCCAGTTCTTGAAATTGTCTTTCCGCCAAAGCTTCGGCCGTCACATTTTTCTTTACCATCAAAGAAAATCCTACACTGCAGGTCGAAATCAGGACCACCACGATCATTAGTCCGCGAATAATTTTCGAATTCAGAGTCTCTAGGCGAATCTGATTAGAGAGTTTTTTGAAGCTAGGACTAAGTTTGGTCGCGTTCCTTTTGTGTCTGTGCTTGGCGCCACGACGGTCGATATTCATAGTTAAATTATAGCATAAGAATTTTTATTTTTAGCCGCCTAGAATTATAATATAAGCATGAATACGAAAAATCTCACCTTGAAAAACGAAGCCGCTGTGATTGATTTTGCGGAAAATTTAATGCGCGAGATTTTGCAATCTAAAGATGCTCTGCCTTGTGCGATTGAATTGGTGGGCGACGTCGGTGCTGGTAAAACTACTTTCACTAAAGGTCTCGCTCGCGGTCTCGAAATCACCGAAGAGATCACTTCGCCAACTTTTACTATTTCAAAAGTTTATGAAAATTCGCGTGGTCAAAAACTTGTGCACTACGATTTTTATCGCTTGGAAAATCCGGGTATCATGGTGGAAGATTTATTTGAAAACCTACAGGACCCCCAGACTGTCACGGTTATTGAATGGGCGGATACGGTTAGTGAAATTCTTCCCGCCAATCATTTGCGCTTAGAAATTCTCATTAATGACGACGGTAGTCGCACGCTTAATTTAACCCAAAATCTCACTTCGGAGCATTAAAATGAAACTTTACCTTGACACTTCTACGGAAAATACCATCCTAAAGCTCGACGATAAGGAGTATTCCGCTCCCCTCAAAAATCAATTAGCTGAGCAAATTTTCACTTTCATTCATGATAAACTTGTCGAAAATCAGGCCGACTGGACCGATCTCACGGAAATCACTTTCTTCGCCGGTCCAGGCTCTTTTACTGGCCTCCGCATCGGTGCTGCCGTAGTTAATACTTTGGCTGATCAGTTGCAAATTCCATTGAAGAATCAAGACGGGGAAGTGGTGCCCATTATTTTGCCAAACTACGGTCGCCCGGCTAACATTACTCCTTCCAAAAAATAAATCTCCCATTCCGCCACTCATTTCGCTTGTGTTATAATATATAGTATAAGGAAATTCATGGATCAAGATCTTCATCAAAATCAAAATAATCAAAAACCTCAAACCATCGGTGGTGTGACTTTTTCTGCTGGCCTTTCACATCCTGTGACACCTCAGGTCAGCCCAGGTTCTAATCAGCCAAGTTTCGCCAAGCCAGCCTCCGAACAGTCGAATGCCACCACCCCTCAGCCTACTATCCCTAGTCCAGCTGATCTTTTTGGCAATAATTCTGCTGCTTTTTCTGCTCCTCAGTCCACCCCAGCGACTGCTCCAGTTGCTGAAAACCCAGCTAATGCTTATCAAACAAATAATTACACATCACCAGCCGCTTCTGCTGAGCAAATTTTTGCTGCCGATACTACAAATAATTTTTATACCAACGATAATTCCAATCCTTTTGGTGAAAATGGCTTCACTCAAGCTGCCCGTAGTGGTAACCCGAACTCTAACCAGAGTATGATTAATCAATCCATCCAAAATGCCGCCATGTTAAATCAAGCTACCGAAGCTCAGAAAAATCCAAACCAAGAAGTAAATAACGGTCCCGAAATTGTTTATAATCAGCTCAACGTTCCAGTTGCTTCGCCAACTCATTTTGAAGAAAAATTCACCGTCATCGACCCAAATGCCGCCGCAGACAAATCTGCCGAGGCTGCCAAGGCTGAAAAAGAAGCCAAGGAAAAAGATCCGCGCACTATCGCCATGAAAGCCTTGAAGAAAATGACCACTATGGCCATGGTTTTCGGTATTCTCGCTGTCGTGTTCCTCGTTTTGAGTTTAGTTGGTCTCGTTTACGGTATTTCTCAAGGTGATAAAATTACTGCCGCAAATAACACTATTAAGAACCAGGCTAAAATCATTGCTGCCGTCGAGGAATCTTCTGGTGTGGCGAAAATTTCCACTCCAGCCGACGTGCCAGTTTACAAAACCACTCTCGGTTATATTTATCTTTCCGACTGGAATATTAAATTGAAAGTCCCGGATAATCTCTCCACCATGAGTTATGTCTTAAACACTTACGAATATCGCAATTCAATTTGTTTCAATGGTATTCAAAAAGGTGTTCAGGCTAAGCAAGAATTTGCTGACCCGGCCAAGAATCTTGGTAAGCAAGGCTGTCTCGTGCGTGTGCCAGTTTCCGAAGGTGATTTTGAAGCTTCCACTGGTAAACGTTTCGGTACCAAAGTCACGACTTATAAGGATTATAATTTCTTCTATACCGATCCTACCATCAGTAGTAAGGATGGTGCAGAGCTCGGTCTTGAAACTGCTTCCAATCAAATCATTCGCAATATGATTTTTGCCCTCGAAACCTACGAATAAGAGCGGTCTTTATGATAAAATCAAAACAGGGGGATTTTGATTTATTAAATAATTTTGTTAATTTTGTAAAACTGCCGGTATGATGAAGATATTGGCGTCGACAAATAGAAAGTGAAGTCAAATGTTTATTCCGATAGCACTCAGTATTATTGCTGGTCTTGTTTGTGGTTCCGGTTTTGTCCTGGTCTATAACAAAAAGAACGAATCTGGTGGTAAGGCTAAGGCCGAAGATCTCATTCGTAAAGCCAAAAATGAGGCTGCTGATATTGTTCTTAAAGCTAAAAAAGAAGCTGGCAGCATTGCCGATAAATCTCAACAAGAAGAAGAGGCTCGCCGCAAAGATTGGCGCCAAACCGAGAAGCGTCTCTCTGAGCGTGAAACCTCACTCGACAACCGTTTCGATCAACTAGAAAAACGTTCGGAAAAATTAACCAATAAAGAACGTGAAATTGATGATTTGAAACTCGAAATTCATCAAATTCGTGACAAGCAGCAAGAAAAGTTGGAAAAAATTGCTGGCCTCACCAAGCTTGACGCTAAAGATAAGCTGATCAAGATGACCGAAAAAGATATCAAGGATGATCTCGTCGGCTTGATTACCAAGGAGCAAAAAGAGCTTCGTCGCGACATCGACGAAACTGCCCAGGCTCTACTGGTTACCGCTATGGAACGTATGTCTTCCGAAGTCACTGCTGATCGTACGGTTACCGCTTTGAAGTTGCCAGATGATGAAATGAAAGGTCGCATTATCGGTAAGGAAGGTCGTAATATTCAGGCCCTCCAACGTGCTACCGGTGTGGATATTATGGTTGACGATACTCCTGGCATGGTGGTGCTTTCTTCCTTTGATCCAATCCGCCGCCAAGTCGCACGATATGCCTTAGAACGTTTGATGAAAGATGGTCGTATTAATCCATCCAGTATCGAAGATGCTGTCGCCAAGGCTGAACGCGAAATCGAAAAAGAAGTTGTGCGTGCCGGTGAAGACGCTGCTCGTGAAGTAGGTGTGATTGGTATCCCGCACGAAATTTTACACTTGCTCGGTGAGCTCAAATTCCGTACGTCCTATGGTCAAAATGTTTTGCTTCATTCGATTGAAATGGCACACATGGCCGGTATGATCGCCGAAGAAATTGGTGCTGATGTGCGTGTCGCTAAGACTGCTACCTTACTTCACGATGTCGGTAAAGCCGTCACTCATAAGATTGAGGGTAAGCACGCCGAGATTGGTGCTGAACTCGCGAAAAAATACGGTCTTTCTGATCGCGTAACTCACGCTATCGCCGCTCATCATAACGATATTGAGCCAACTACCGTCGAAGCCATTATTGTGAAGATTGTTGATGCAATTTCCGCTGCTCGTCCAGGCGCCCGCAACATTTCCGCCGAGAACTTCGCCGAGCGTATGAAAGAGTTAGAAAACATCGCTACCGGCTTTAATGGTATCGATAAGGCCTATGCCATTTCTGCCGGACGTGAAATTCGTGTGATTGTCGAACCAAAACAAATCGATGATCTCACCGCCTTGAAATTGGCTCGTGATATTGCCGAAAAAATCGAAGCTACCATGAGTTACCCAGGTGTGATCAAGGTGAATGTAATTCGTGAAACTCGCGCCATCGAATACGCCAAGTAGTCTCAAGAATAAATTAAGAAAAATAACCCACATCCCAGGGTTATTTTTTATTTGCCATAAGTACTTTTCTATAATATAATGCAGGTAACGGGGAAAGAAAATCAAAACTGTAAAATAAAAAGGAAAATATGGCACAACCGAAATTATCAAAGCCGCAAGCTATCAGCGACAGAAAGCTCTATATTGCCGTAATTGTTTGTATCATTTTAGTGATAGTAAGCTTTGTTGTTAATATATTATTAATAAAAAATGCATTTGATACACTAGATACTGACTATCATAGATATATAAAACAGACCCAATCTTATCTCCGCGAGGTTAATCTTCGTGTTCAAAATGATCCTAAAAATGAAAAAGAAATAGAAAAACTTAACGATATAAATACGAATCATCGTGGATTAAGGTAGAAATATGACGCAGGTAAAAACATCAAAATTTAAAACTAATAGCAATAGTAAGCTCTTTGTTGCTGTAGTAACTTGTATTGTTTTAGTCGTCGCTGGCTTCATTGGTAGTTACATTATGTTGAGAGAATCATATATAAAACTGAACATTGATTATCAGAGGCATTTTAATCGAATTCAATTTCGCGTTCGTGAAATAAATTTACGCCTTCAAAACGACCCTAAAGATAAAGAAGCAATTGAGATGCTTAACGATACGGTTGAGAATGACGAACAGCCATATTCAAGCAATTCAATATATTATGACATCGACTACAAGAAAAATTAATTACCTATAACTCAAAAAAAGACTGGAGCGATTCCAGTCTTTTTGTTTGGTAGGAATAATTTCATGGTAAGCTTTTGCTATCGCAAAATCTTTCCATTCTGCGTCGATCAAATAAAGAAAATAAATTTTCTTTATTTTTTCTCCTTGAATGGTCTGGGTGACCAGATTAGGATTTTTTCAAAATCCTTCTGTTCCTCCTCGCTCAAAAAAATAAAAGCAAGCTTTTATTTTTCGCTCGCTTCGTCGTCCAGTTGAACTACGTTCTCATCTTGTTGCCTCAATACATATGAAAACAAAAATAATCCCTAAGGGATTATTTCTCTTTTCATAATGGTCTGGGTGACCAGATTTGAACTGGCGACCTCGCAGTCCCGAACCGCGCGCGCTACCAACTGCGCCACACCCAGATATGTTTATCTTATCACGAAAACACAAGATTATCACAATTATGTTATAATATCAAACGATATGAGTAAACTATACAAAAGAACTAAAATTTTGGCTACCATCGGTCCAGCCGTCTTCACTGAAGAAAAAATTGCCGAGCTAGTCATGGCCGGCGTTAACTGCTGCCGCCTCAACTTCTCTCACGGAAGTTATGAAGAACGCGATGAGCAAATTGCTTGGATTAAAAAAGCTGCTGAGAAAAAAGGCCGCTCCGTCGCCATTCTCCAGGATCTTCAAGGTCCTAAAATTCGTCTCGGCATCATTAAAGATAATCATTACGAAGTCAAACCAGGCGACGAATTGATTCTCGATTATGCCGTCACTGAACACGATGGTTCGAATCTTCTTCCAGTTCAGTACAATCTTGCCGAGCGCATGAAAGTTGGTGAGCCTCTCTTCATCTTCGATGGTAAAATTCGTTCTACCGTCACGGAAATCGCCAGCAGTACCGCTATCAAGGTTAAGGTTGAAAACGAAGGCACTATTATGAGCCGCAAGGGTCTCAACCTCCCAGATACCGACTTTGGTGGTGATGTGATTACCGAAAAAGATATGGCTGACATCGAATTTGGTGCTACCCGCGATTTTGATTATGTGGCCATGAGTTTCATTCAGAGCGCGGATGATGTCGAAAGACTTCGTCAAATCTTGGTTTCCCTCGGTTCTACCGCTCAAATTATCGCTAAAATCGAAACCAAAAAAGCTATCGAAACTGATGAAAAAATGGAAGCTATCGTTCAAGCTGCTGATGGTATTATGGTCGCCCGCGGTGATATGGCTGTCGAAGCTGGCAACGAAGTTGTTCCTATCGTTCAGCGTAAATTAATTAGCCTTTGCCGTAAGCACGGTAAACTCTGTGTCGTGGCCACTCAAATGCTCGGCTCTATGGTCGATAATCCAAGTCCATCTCGCGCTGAAGTTTCTGACGTTGCCAACGCTGTGATTCAGGGTGCTGATGCTGTCATGCTTTCCGATGAAACTGCCAATGGTAAATACCCAATTGAAGCTGTGAAGCAAATGAAACAAATCATTCTTTACACTCAGAATCATTCCAAGGTCGACCCAATTGATCAGGATGTCACTGGTGAAAATCGTGAATACAACGCTGTAGCTAATGCTGCTGTCAGTCTTGCTGAAAAAATTCACGCTGATGTCATCGTTTGTGAGACTGCCTCTGGTGCTACTGCGGTTTCAATTTCCGCTGAACGTCCAAATCTCCCAATCATCTCTGTGACTTCGAACAAGCGCGTGGCCAGCCAATTGGCTTTGAATTATGCCAACGCCAGCTTCGAGCGTCCATTCTCTGAGAATTATGGCATCGATCTCGTTCAAGAGCTCAAGGCTTCTGGCTACATCAATACCAAGCCAGGTGAAGACAAAGTGCTCGCTGTGATTGTTTCTGGCCAACCAAACGTGATTGGTGGTACGGACACTATTCAAATTCGTAGTATTTAGTTCTAAGCTTTAGCACGATTAGAAGATTGCGGTATAATTAAAACATGTATCGCAATCTTCATTTTTTGCACCCCGAACACCAAACCGTTTTACTTCGTACGGATTATAATGTGCCGCTCGAAAATGGCATTATCGAGAATAATTTACGTATCGAAAAATCCCTCCCCACCATCCAATATTTGTTAGATCATCAGGTGAAAAAACTTGTCATCATCTCTCATCTCGGTCGGCCAGAGGGAAAAGTGATGCCAGAATTTTCTCTAAAACCGGTTGCCGCTGAGCTTTCTCATTTATTGCAACGTGAAGTCTATTTTGCACCCGAAACTATTGGTGAAGCTACCAAGCAATTAATTAAGGAAGCCCCAGAAGGTGCGGTGATTTTATTAGAAAATTTACGCTTTCACCCTGGCGAGGAAGATAATTCGTTAGATTACGCTCAGGCCATTTTTGATACGGTTCAACCAGATTGTTTTGTTCAGGACGGCTTCGGCGTTTTACATCGCGCTCACGCTTCCACTGATGCCTTGCCTCGCCTCTTACCGAGCGTCATGGGATTACTGGTTGAGCAAGAAATTGAAAATCTAAAAAAGGTACAAGAAAATCCGCTTCACCCTGTACTTTTAATTATTGGTGGGGCTAAGGTCAAGGACAAATCTCCTCTCATCGAACATTTTGCTTCGCTTTCGGATTATATTTTCGTCGGAGGCAAAATCGCTGCCGATGGATTCACTTCGGATTTGCCTCAGATTACCGTTGCTTCGGATTTTACCGAGGACGAATCTGGCGCCAAACTCGATATCGGTCCAAAATCCCTCGATCAGTTAATCGATCTCGTATTAAAATCTCGCACTATTATCTGGAATGGCACACTCGGTCTTACCGAAAAACCGCCTTTTGATTTCGCTTCTAGAATTATTGCTGAGACGATTGGCGCTAAGAATCCAGCCGAAAATCTTTCTGTAATTTGTGGTGGTGATACCACGGGCTTCGTAGAAAACCTCTTACAAAACCGATATTCCGACCAGCCCCCACTCAATTTTTCCTTAGTTTCCACCGGTGGTGGCGCCAGTCTCGAATTCTTAATTCATGGTACTCTCCCAGGTCTTGAAGTTCTGAAATCTGTTTAAGCTAAAATCCTGTCTCAGTTAACTTTGTAATAATTACAAAAACCTGTCTTGGAGCTGGAAAGAATTAGCACTCATGCCTTGACAGTGCTAATATTTGCTATACAATAGAATTATGCAAGATGAATTTACTGAAATAATGAATAAATTAACTGAGAATGCTCGTTTTGCGCTCCAAAAATCTGACTATTATGCCAAGCGTTATAATAACGGCTACATGAGCACTGAACATTTGCTTCTCGGTATTCTTTCGCAGGATACTTCCACTGGTGCGCGTTTTCTCGCCGATGAAGATGTGAATCTCGACCAAGTTGAAAAACTGATGAATCATACCGCCATCGAAGTTCCCGGTGC
>SDRH01000010.1 GCA_007845165.1 TM7 phylum sp. oral taxon 351
TTACCAGTACAATATGACATAGGTAGATTCTCCTTTTATTAAGTGATATTGATTTAAGTATAGAATCTACCTTTTTTGATGGCAATAAGTTTACCAATCTATGTTGCAAAGGTTGTGAGTGAATACGTCAATGTTGACTACATTACCGTTATGTGATATAATAATAAGCATTAATTGAGTTATTTTTTATGAATAAGGGAATCAACCATAGAGGAAAATTCAGCACGGCAATTTTTGTCTTGTTTTTTACCTTGTTTTCTCTTTTTTCTCCATTAACCACTCTAAATACTTACGCAGCCCCAAATAATTCAAACAATTCTTCTAACTCATCCGAAAATTCCTCCCGAGAAACCACTGATTCTGAAAGTAATGATTCCGACGAAACCGAATCTGAAAAATCTGAAACCAAGAACCAAAACCAAAACCAAAACCAAAATCAGAATCAAACCAATACCTCTAACAACTCTGAGGGAACCGCTAATTCCGAAAATCCAGATTCAGAGAAACAAAACGAACTCAGCTGTTCCGAACAAATTGGTATTCTCTCCTTCATTATTTGTCCGACCACCGGTCTCCTCGCGAAGGGAATCGACGCACTCTATTCCACTATCGAAAATTTCCTCGTTATTAAGCCAATTACCACCGATAATAAATCCCCGATTTACATCATCTGGTCTTACGTTCGCAATATCGCTAATATTATTTTCATTATCTTCTTACTTTTGATTGTTTACTCTCAGGTTACTGGCCTGGGTTTTTCTAATTACAATATCAAGAAGATGTTACCAAAGCTCATCATTGCCGCTATTTTGGTTAACTTTAGCTATCTGATTTGTCAGGTTCTCGTTGATGTTAGTAATATTATTGGTAACGCCCTCAAATCTTTCCTTGAAGGCATCGCCACCACTGCTATTCAAAGCCAACATCCCGAAGCCAAGCTCGACGAACCTCTCAATCTCTATGATATTTTCCTTGCTATCGCCGGTGGTACTTCACTCACCATTCTCGGTGGCGTCGGTATCGCCACTGCCGTTGCTGCCTCTGGTGGTTTACTTAGCGCCCTCTTTACACTCATCCCAATCGTCCTCGCTGGTTTTATCGCCGTCGTTATCGGTCTCATTACTATTTCACTTCGCCAAGCCGTGGTCATCCTACTCACTATTACTTCACCACTCATCTTTGCACTCTACGTCTTGCCAAATACCCATAAGTATTACCTAAAGTGGAAATCAATTTTTGCTCAAATGCTAGTCTTCTTCCCAGCCTTTAGCTTCCTTTTTGGTGTTTCTAAGGTACTTGGCTACCTCTTTATTTTCAGCTCTGAAACCCCTTTTGGTGTAATTATTGGTATTGCCGTCCAAGTCTTACCAATTATGTTCGCTGTTAAAATGCTCAGTATGTCCAAATCTGTTCTTGGTGACGTTAACCAGGCGCTTAGTGGTATTGGTAGTAAACTTAATAACTCCGTATCCAAAGAATTTTCTACCGCTGCCAATCTCGCTCGTACCAACTACCAAAAACGTGCCCTCGAGGGTAAAGGTGGCGCTCTTCGTCCAGACATGACTATTAGTCGTATTGCTATGCAAAATCAAGCCTTCCGCGAACATAGAGCAAAGCGTAATGAAGAAGATCAAAAACTCTTACTAACTGAGCAACTTTTGGCCCGCCAAAATAACACGCCAATTATTGGCTATCACAAAAACGGCAAACCAATTTACTCCAAAGCCGACCCAATCAAGAAAAACTCCGAAATGTTGGACGAATATCGCCACCGTGAACTTAAATACCGTACTGAAAACGCTAATAAACGTGTTGAAAATTTCATGAGCAACATGGGCGACTATATCGATAAGCATGGCTACCAAAACAGGGAATTAAAAGATCTCGCCAAGCGTCAGACCCAAAATTTCCTCGAGCAAAAGACTGTCGATCGCGAAATCCATAACAATGATGTTGCTTCCGATAAATTCTATCTCAATAAGATGAAGGAAATTAACGAGAAATATATCGATTCGCATTCTGAAAACAGTGCTAAGCGCTTCAATCTCACCGAAGCCGAAATTGCTAAGAACGATAAAGAATATCAGAAATATATTGTACGCGCCGCTGGTACCAGTGCCTGGGATTATGATCCAGCTCTTAATATTAAAAATCCTAAGCATGTCATTGATGCCATCGATAGTGTACTAGGTGATATTTCCGTCGATTATGACAGGGAATATCAAGCCAGCCTCAACCGCCGCACCACCTATTACAGCCGTATTCACTCCGGCGTTCTTAATAATGACTTCAAGAAAGCCATTAATGATGCCGATTTCGAACGCGTGATTGCTACGATGCGTGTCATGGCTACTCGTGGTGACTACGATAAAGTTCTTGAAGGCATCATCGATCTTTCAGATAATGGCAAAATCATTGCTGGTACTGAAAATGCCAACGTTCTCTTCAAGGAATTAATGGCCTTTAAGGATGCCGACCCAGTCCTTGGTCGCTTTGGTAAGTTCGGTAATATTGAAACCGCTGCCTGGAGTACTGGTAAACGTCAAGATAATCGTATTACCTTCGAGCAGTTTGCTACTGGTAAACTTAAAGACCTCGATGGCGAGGAAAAGACTACTAAATTTAATCTTGCTCAAGCTCTCAAAGGTACTTCTCTCGTTAAAGCCGAACGTACCGTCTTCGGTGAAATTAATAACGTTTCTCAAAAATACGGTGTCGACCTCTTCGATGCTACACTTTCCAATGTCTCCAGTGCTGCTCTTAACTTCCAATCTGGTGGTGATCAAATGTACTCTCTCATTAATATGATTACCGGCCTTGATGCTGCCGACTGGAATAACGCCGATACTCGCGACGATAAGGTTCTCGAGCTCACTCAGGATCCTAAGAAGAGTAGTATTCTTGAAACTGGTCTCAAGAAAGCCACTACCTTCCTCTCTAAGCAGAAGGCTGCCAATATTATTTCTATGAAGTCTGATATCTTCAATGGTATTATGCAGCTCTTCACTGCTAAATCCTTCAAGGATCTCACCGCCGATGAATCTGAAATTCCTACCGATCCAATCGAAAAGCAGAAATACTACGAAGAAAAACTTGCTGAAGCTAAGAATACTGCCAAAGAAATCTTCGTCAAGCAAATTGAAAGCTCTGATGCTCGTAATGTTATTCTCTCCAGCCAGAAGAGTGGTGCCATTGCTCAAATGGATAACAATGTCCGTGCGCTCGTCTTCTCCGATGAACATGGTAATTTAGCTGAAAAAATTAAGACCATGAAAAATAGAGAAGAAGGCCGTCTCGAACAAGACGCTAAAAAATATAATCACAAAAAATCTTCAAAGTAATCCCTAAATTAACTCTAGCCTTTTATGCTAAAATAGTATTATGGCTACATATAAGGTCCCACAAGACGTTGAGGCAGAGGATAGACTCCTTGGCCCCTTCACTTTTCGTCAATTTATTTATCTTTTGATTGCCGCGATTGCTGGCGCCTTAGCTGCTGCACTCTTTCAAATTTTCCCGTTACTTGCGATTTTACCATTACCGGTCATTATCTTCTTTTTAATCCTGGCCCTACCTCTAAAAAAAGACCAGCCGATGGAAACCTACCTTGCGGCCATCGTTAGTTTTTATATGAAACCTAACAAGCGTTTCTGGCGTCCCGGTCAAGGTGAGACTACTATCCAAATCACTGCGCCTAAAATCGTCGAAAAATCTCGCACTCGCGATATCAGTGAGGAAGAAGCCAGTCATCGTCTGAGTTTTCTTTCTAACCTTGTCGATTCCGAAGGTTATGCTATTCGTGGTAATCATAATGGTAATTTTACCGAGAATTTTATCGCCGACACTGAAGATGTGAACGATTTTATGGATGATAGTCAAAACCAAAATCTGATTAATCTTATGCAAAAAGAAAAAGTCGCTCGTCATGCTGAAATTATCAATCAAATGAAAGCCGCTATTAATAATACTGAAAATGCCATGGGCCCTGCCACGATTTCTTCCCATCAAACCACTCTCGGTTCTAATTCATTCAGTCAAAATCAAACTACTATGAGTCAAACCTCATCGAACCAACCTACGCCAAATCCGTTTACCCAAAATCAGACCATTCAAAACACCAATACTCTCGCTAACCGCAACCAATCAATTCTAAATTCTAATTATCAAAACCTCGCCAATAATCAGAATTTTTCCATTAATACCATTAGCAAGGAAGCTAACCGTTATCGCGAAAATCTTGCGCCAAATGCAGCGCCTCAAACTTTCGTCACCCAAACCCCCTACACTCCGAATTTTAACCAGCCACCGACCAATACCCCTAATATCAATCAAAATCCATTTATTCAACATTAAAGGCACCTATGAATCAAAATAATTTTAACCAAAACCAAACCAATCCCCAAATGAATCAGGGAACCATGCCGGGATATCCACAGGCTAACAACCCTCAAATGATGAATCCTCAAACCATGGGTTCGATGAGTCAATTTATTCCACAGTCGCCTCAAGCTGCTGCCGCTGCCCCACGTCAAATTGTCGATCCTTCTTCTACTCAATCCACGCTACTTTTTTCCGAACTTCGTGACGGTTTAATTATTATGAAAGATGGCTCTTTCCGTGCCGTCGTCGCCTGTAAATCTATTAACTTCGACCTGATGTCCGAACCAGAACGTGAGGGTGTCGAGTATTCTTATAAGGGTTTTATTAACTCTCTCAATTTCACCACCCAGATTCTTATTCGTTCCCAACGTATCGATATTGCGCCTTATATCGAAAAACTCACCGAAATTCGTAAAAACAATGACAATATGCTGCTCGGCGTTTTAATGGATGATTATATCAACTTTATCGACCTACTTTCTCAAGAAGCTAATATTATGGATAAATCATTCTTTATCGTGGTGCCATATTTTATTAATAATGATCTTGAAAAAGCCAGTACTCAAACTAAAAATATCTTCAGTAGCTTTTTCGGTGGTAATGATACTAATCTAATCACTAAAATCGATCGCAATACTTATGATAAGGCTACCGCCGAAATTGATAAACGTGTCGAAACCATCGTTAGTGGCCTCTTCAGTATCGGCGTCAATGCCGTTCGTCTTAATACTAAGGAACTTTCTGAACTCTTCTATAATTTCAACAACCCTGACACCGCCGTCCGCGAACCGTTTATTGATTTTAATAAAATTGGAACCATTTATACCAAGAAAACTCCTAGTCCATATGACCAAAACCCAAGGCCAAACCCAGAAGCGCCAAGGCAATTTAATCCTGTCATGAACCAAGCGCCAATGCAAACTCCAGGTCAAACTCAAAATCCAACCCAAGCTCCGGCTCAAAATCCCACCAACTACCCAGGGAATCAACCAAGATAATTTTAAATAATTTTATAAACATAATAGAGGAAACACATGGCTAAAAAACTTACCGCTGCCGAAATCGCCGCCCAAAAACAATCGATGGAAGAAGCAGAAATTCAACGCGCGTTTGAGCAGGGTATTACCACCCTTCGCGATTTAATTTCTCCATCTTCTATTGAAATTCAATCCGATCATTTCCGTCTGGGTACCAAATATGGTCGCACTATTTATGTTTATGGCTACCCTCGTACTCTCAGTACCGGCTGGCTTAGTCCTCTCATTAATATCGACGAAGTTCTCGATATTTCTATCTATATTTATCCGGTCGACACTACCGTGGTAATGAAAAACTTGCGTAAAAAAGTCACTCAGCTGGAAGCTGACATTTCGCTTAATGCCGAAAAAGGTCGTATTCGTAATCCAGAAACTGACGCTGCCATCCAGGACGCCGAAGAGCTTCGTGATCAATTACAGCTCGGTTATGAAAAATTCTTCCGTTTCGGACTTTACGTTACGCTTTGGGCCGATTCACTCGACGAATTAAATTATGTCCAACATAAAATTGAAACCATGTTTGGTCAATTAATGATTTTCTCTAAGGTTGCCACTTCTCAACAAGAGCAGGGAATGAACACCACTATGCCGATGGCGACTGACCAACTTCAAATTCGCCGC
This sequence comes from TM7 phylum sp. oral taxon 351, assembly GCA_007845165.1. Taxonomy (GTDB): domain Bacteria; phylum Patescibacteriota; class Saccharimonadia; order Saccharimonadales; family Saccharimonadaceae; genus Nanosyncoccus. The sequence continues at coordinate 6,039 of SDRH01000010.1, forward strand.
AACATGAACACCAGTGCCATCTCGACTTCCTTCCCATTTACCTCTGCCGACCTCACTCAGGAACGCGGTATTCTTTATGGTGTCAATATGCACAACCAAGGTTTAGTCATTTTTGACCGTTTCACCCTTGAAAATGCCAACCTCGTAGTCTTTGCTAAATCTGGTGCTGGTAAATCTTTTGCTGTGAAGCTTGAAGCTATTCGCTCCATGATGATGGGTACCGAAATTGTCATTATCGACCCAGAAAACGAATATCAAAAACTCAGTGACGCCGTCGGTGGATCTTACGTGCGCCTCTCTCTTAATTCCGATGTTCGCATTAATCCTTTCGACCTACCAAAAGTTATCGATTCCGAAGATGCTTCTGACGCTCTGCGTGCCAACCTCGTTACTTTGCACGGTCTTTTCCGTCTCATGCTCGGTGGTACCCAAATCGGTCCGAACGGTCAACCAATTTCTTCACTTTCCGCCAACGAAGAAGCTGATCTTGATCAAGCCCTTATCGATACTTACGCTCGTGCTGGTATTACTTCCGATCCGCTCACTCATCAATCCACCCCACCTACCATTATTAATCTCTATGATACTCTCGCTCATATGGGAGGTTCCGGTCCACAACTCGCCCAACGTCTTCGTAAGTATGCCACCGGTACTTTCGCGGGTATCTTTTCTCAGCAATCCAATATCGATATTAATAACCAAATGGTCGTTTTCAATATTCGTGACCTCGAAGATGAACTTCGCCCTGTCGCTATGTATATCGTACTTAACCACATCTGGAACATCGTTCGCGCCAAACAAAAGCGTCGTATTCTCATCGTGGATGAAGCTTGGCAACTCATGAAATATGATGACTCAGCCAACTTCCTTTTCTCCCTCGCTAAGCGTGCCCGTAAATATTATCTCGGTCTCACTACTATCACTCAGGACGTCGAAGACTTCATGAGTAATAAAATGGGTCGTGCCATCGTCATGAACTCTTCCATGCAACTCCTCTTAAAACAATCCGCCGCTGCCGTCGATGTTTTGTCGGATGTTTTCAAACTTACCGAAGAGGAAAGAAAACGTCTATCGAGTTTCCCAATCGGTCATGGTCTTTTCTTTGCTGGCCAAAACCACGTTCATATCCAAATCGTCGCTTCTGATACTGAAACCAGCCTAATTTCCACCAATCCTACCCGTTACGATAAAACTAACTAATAACCCACTCGATTTTTTTCCAAAAATTTCATATAATATTCTTATGTCAAAGGTCTATTACGGCGAAGATAATATTAAGCCTGATTTTTCTGTATCGAAAAATTCGGATAATAATTCCGCTGTTTTTAGAAACCAAATTGCCTCTCAAAACACTAGTTCCAGCCAAAACGCCCTACAATCTCTCGAAAATTCTAGCGCTGTCGCGAATTCTGAGACTAATTCTTTAGCCAATCTTCGCGATCTTGAACAAAAATCTTTCTATACCGGCTCCGGTAATTTCCAAAATCAAAATCGACTTTCTGGTAAAGAAAAAGCTAAAAAACTCAAAAAATACGCCCCTCTCATTGGTCTTATCGTCCTCCTTTTTGGTGGACTTTTTAGTGTAATTTTTGGCATCTCTAATATCGCCAATCATATCGAAACCCTCGTTACTCGCGCTACCGACACCATGTTCGGTACTTATTCTGCCACCTCTCTCCAAATGATTAAAGAATTTATGCAAAAAAAACACGGACAATTTCCGGACTGGCTAAAACAACGTCTAGCTAAAAATAATATTGCTGTAGAGGATAATGGTAAAGAATATGTCCTTAAATACCGCAATAAAATTATCACTGCCGATAACCTAAAATCGACCTATAATTCTGATATTAGTTTCCAAAATGATTTTACTAAAGCCAAAATCGGACGCGCTGCTAATTATTTTGATAGAGCAGCTATGGTAGCATTTAAGGGCATTAATGTCAGTAGAAATTTCTACCGTTCATTTAAAAATTCCGATGATAATAAAGCGAACAAAGATTCTTTCAAGAAAATGAATGTTGAACAATTTAAAGATTCTGGAGCCGAAGGACGCTATGCCGAGGATCATGAAAAAGATGCAGGTACCGATGATAATGGTAATAAAAAAACTGAGACAGAAACTGAAGTCGTAGAAGTTAAAAGTACTGAAACCGATACCGACGCACCTAGTACTAACACTGGTACTAAACCTGATATTGTCGAAACCGAAACCGCCGAACTAAAAACCGCTAATTCTCGTGCTGAAAATTTCGTCAATAAAATGTCAGCCGTCTCTGGTGGTGTGCGAAGTACTTGCACCGTTATGCGTGTCGCTAATATTATTAGTTTATTAGTAGCCGCCCATAGTATAGTTGTCGCTCCATCCAGGACTGATCGTGACCTTGAGTCATATAGTAAGACCAGAGCTGGCCTCGGTGCCGAATCACCTAGTAATAATACTCAGGAAGAAAAATCTACAAGTCAAAAAACTACCTATATTAATACCGACACTGGCAAAGAAACTCCTATCGAAGGTGCTCAATTACAAGCTCAAGGACCATATGCTGTTCTCGCCGGCTCCACTGCCATGCTCAGCCAAACCAAACATTATGCCATTGAAAATATTTTTAACTCTGTTAAATTTGGCATCGCTACTTCCACTGCCGCCAATACTGGCTGTGCCATAGCCAATTTCGCTGCTTCTGTGGTCGATTTTGCTTCTGATACGGTTGCTGCTATTACCGCTATTCCGACCGGCGGTGCCAGTCTTGCTGTAGGTACGGTTCTTAAAAAATTCGCCGTAAATACTGCCATTAGCTTAGGTATTTCCGCCATTGTCTCTTCTGGATTATCTGTACTTATTCCTTATGTAGCTAAAACTATTATGAGTAACCCAGAACTTGTTTTAAAAGGTATTCCAGCTGGAGAAGAATTTATTAAGGGTGCCTCTCTTTCCGCTAATTTTATGGCCATGTCTACGATTGGTTTAGGCGTCGCTTCTAAAAAGACTGCTCAGGCTTATAGTCAAGAATTAGTTCTCGCCGCCAATGAAGAGGCTAAATTAGACCGCTATAATCACAGTCCATTTGATGCATCCAATTCAAACACTTTTCTTGGTAATCTCGCCACCAAATTTAGCTACCTACATTTTAATAATAATTTTCTAAAAACTCTTTCGACTTTTTCTTCTAGTACTTCTAGAAGTGCCAGCACATTATCCGATATTGCTTCCGCAAAAACCTTTGCCTCATCGACCCAAGTAGTTAGTACTGTCTATGACTCTAATAAAGATGCTAAAAATTTCTATGATCAACAACAAGATCCTAAGGTTTGTGAACGTCTCAGTAGTATCGGTGGTGCCTGTAATATGTATGGCGCCCATATTACCGCCTCTGACCCAAGTCTAAAAAATCTCGATGAAAATGACTCCACCTATCAAAGCATTCTTTCCGAAAACACCTCTAAGAAAGACGGTAAAAGAACCGTAAAAGAAGATTCTATCCTAGATAAAAAAATCAAATATTGCGATAATCGTAAATCTCCTTTTGGTGTATTTGATCAAAATATTTTGGACGCCGAATCACCTGTTAATACCAACCCAGTTATTGATTCCATTCCAGTCATTGGTAGCTTCCTCGGTATGATTAATTCTGGTTATCAAGCGTTATTGCCAGAAGCCAAAAACTGGGCTACTGGTAAAAACTGCGTGATGGACGAAAGTAACCCAATGTATCAAAAAATTCGCTATCTCCAAAAATATACCGAACGTAATCGCATTTGTACTCAAACTAAATGCGAAGATAATTTAGATAGCACTGGAAATCTTCAAGATCCAATTCTTGCAGTTGCCGAAAGATACCAGAAGAAACAGCAATCCGATAAAAGCCTATCCGGGCAACTAGCCGTTTATTCTGGTCTTAGAAAATCCGATGCAGAGTTTGGTCTCGCGGTTATAGATTATTATAAATATCTTGCCAAACATCAACCACCACAAACTCTCGCCGATATTCTGATGAAGCCAGTTAAAACTTTCGTTACCGGCGAATCACTCTATCGTAAAACACTCGCATCCCAAATCACTCATCTTAAAAAAGATATTGATTCTAAATCTAATCAAGAAAAGGGAACTAAATACAGTCTCGATTACAAGTTCCGTTTCCAAACTTCTCTCGTTTAATGCTATAATTAAATCACATGAATAAGGTCAAAAATCTTTCCGAAATTCTTAAAAACTTCTTTTTGAACCCACGTTTTTTAGTTTCGTTTTTCATTCTTTTCATCTTTACTATCATTAACGCCACTTATGTTCATGCCGATATTGACGAATCTACCCTAGACTTCTATGATGCAAATGGGATTTTCTACTATGATGGTAAAGCTAGTAATTGTGTTTCCTCCACGCCTTTAGATTTATCCGGTAATAAATTATATAACGGTGACCCAGTCTTAACTGAAGGTCAATTAGCATTAATTGAAAAAAATAAACCAGTTTACGAACAATCCGCCGCCAAATACAATCTTCCTTGGCAAATGTTTGCTGTAATCCATAATATGGAGTCCAGCTTAAATAGTACTAGAAACCCAGATAATCATCAGGGTATCTATCAATTTTATGAAGCTCGTAATACTAATCGTTATCCACCTGGACCAGTCACCTTAGAAGAATTTCAAAAACAAACCGATGAACTTGGCCAGCAAATTATTTCTAATTATGGTAAAGGTCTTGATTTAACCACCGATGATGGAGTTAAGGCTATGTGGTTCAAGTATAATGGTCGCGCCAAAATATACGTTAATCAGGGCAGAGATCTAGGTTTTAATGACACACAGGCTAGTCAACTTGGTGAAGGTTCTCCATATGTCATGAATTTAGCCGACGCCAACCGTGATTCTCGTAATAATAAAAACTGGGTTGAATGTAAAAAAGATGGCTGTAAAGTTTTTGGTCCAGCCTCTATTCGCGCCGGAACTTTTATTCAATATAAAGCGCTCGGTGGTGGTGGATCATTCACTACATCCGGAATAAGCTGTAGTGGCAGTTCTCCCATTGGGACTAGTGGTAATTTGATTTCAGATACCGCCCTAAAACTTGCTTGGCCTTACGAAAAACACCAAGAAGCATTAGCTAAGCACTTAACTGATGATTATAAACTTGCACTCCAACAAAATGGAATGACACATGTTTATGGTGGAGCTTCCTGTGATGTTTTTGTTGGCAGTGTTATGACATATTCTGGACTAGATCCCGAATTTGACGAAAAGCACGGTAATTGCTGCCAAATTTCGGGATCCGGCCCTCCTTACCAGCATATTCATAAATCAAGCCTCTATGAACGCGTCCCAGTAGATATTAATTTTCTGCGCGACGTAAAAAATTACAATGATCCAATCATTCAAAACGGGGACATTCTCATGTACACTTCAAGTAGCGAATTTAGATCTGGGCATATGGCCATCTTCTATCGTGAGCAAAATGGCACCGCACATCTTATTCACGCATCTAAAGGTGATCGCACCGGATGGGTTGGTAATGTTTACGGGCGTCCATTTGAAGTCTGGCGTTATGTTGGTGACAAACCAGTAAATACCACCGAGGATAAAACTATTAAACCCGATAATAATAAATCTACCAATAACACTGTAAATACACCAACTAGTCAATAATAAAAAATAATTGGATTTTAATAAAAATGTGGGTAACTAAATTTCGAGATCTTACAAAATTCCAAAAAGTACTTGTTTTTCTTATTCCTATTTCTTTAATTTTCATTATATTTACTACCTATCTTTTTACCACTATTTATTCCGCAAAAGTTGAAGTATTAATTGCACCAAAATCAGCCGAACTCTACATCGATGGAAAAAAATACAGTAATAATGGTGTTTTTTCAGTATCTCCAGGTGAAAAAGAGGTTATTATCAAAGCTAATGGCTTTCAAGAGTACAAACAGAAAAAAAATTTTACAAAAGAAACTACTAATTATATTTATACTTGGCTAGATCCAACAGAAGAAAATAAAAACTATTACAAAGAACATGCCGATGAACAAGATTTAGTCGAAACGATTGCTCAACAAGGAACTGTCCTTGAAGGCGAAAAATATAACAATGATCCAATTTTTAAAATCACTCCAGTTCGAAATTTTAAACTTGGTTTCTCCGCCTCTGCTTCTCGTGACGAAAAAGATTTTAATAAAATTACCTTAACTATTGATTTAATGACTTGCCGTGACAATCAAGTAGAAAATCTGAAAAAAGTTGCCGAAAGTTATTTCAAACAAAAGGGAATTAATTTCTCTAAATATCAAGTAAAATACACTCACTGTGATTCCAATCAAGAATCTGATCCAGATTTTAAACACGACTCCGAAGACTAATAATAATAACTACAAGTAATTAATTATCAAATTATTTTACCTAGCCTTACTTTTCCATCATTTATTCCACCGACGTCAATATTACCTGATGGTTTTTGAATTTTTCCACCAAGGCAGTTTGTCGCCCCTTGTCTAATTCTGAAAAAACATCATCGAGTAGAATCACCGGCTTTTTTCGCGTCTCTGTTTCGATTAACTCCGCCTCATTAAATTTTAAAGCCAAAATAATCGACCGTGTTTCTCCCCGACTCGCCGTTCCATCCGCGAGCACGCCATTAAACTTAAATAAAAAATCATCCCGATGCACGCCAAACTTTGTTGCACCCCGCATCAAATCTATGCGAAATTCCGCATCTAAGCGCTTGTAGTAGTCGTTTTGACTTAATCCGCATAAAGAGTCATAATAAATCTCGATCTCGTCTAAATTTTGTGCAATCGAACGATATAGTGTCGTCATTTTTTCGTTAATTTTTCCAATATACCGCTTCCTGGTTTGATTAATCGCCGTACCATATTTACTCAGCATAATATTCAGCGAAAAAAACACACTTTCACTCTCCAGACCGAATTCTTGCTCCGAGATCGCAATCTTTTTCAATAAATCATTCCGCTGTTTCAAAGTTTTTTCATACATCAATAAATTATGATGATAATTTAAGTCAAATTCCTCCAAGATTCGGTCAAAATAATTTCGTCGCTTCGTTGGACTTGTGGAAATCAGGTGCATATCTTCCGGCAAAAAGAGAATTACCGGATATTTATTCTTCTTTGGCAACCTCGCACTTTTTTTATCTTGCACTAAAAATTGTTTTTTATTACCATCAAAAGTTGCTACGATTTTTTCACCATCGGTTTTACCTAGTTCGACACGATAAAATTCACTCTCGCGATTTAAAATTTCTTTGTCCGTCGCCTTAAAAGATTTCCCCCGTAATACCAAATAAATCGCCTCAATCACCGAGGTTTTACCAATGCCATTCGCCCCCAAAATTAGCGTCGTATCTGGTTTAATTTTTAAATAATAATCTTTATGAATCCGAAAATTATTTAATTTTACATAATCAATTAACATCTAACTCTTCAAAGGCATAATAATATGTGTATAATCGAAACTATTTTTATTCTGAATTAACACCGGTGAAAGTTTTCCAGAAATTCCAAATTTTAATTCATCCTCATCTAATACCAATAAAACATCATTCAAATATTTTGAATTTAGAACCACCTTTGCATCATTCGAAATTTCTGCCTCAATTTCTGATTTATTCTCGCCAAATTCATTTAAGACCGAAGACACCACGAAAACTTGTTCATCTTTCTTCGACTCACAGACAATCGATCCACTTGTCGCACGTGAAAATAGCGCCGCAAGTTTCACGCCACGTAATAATTCCGCCTTATTCAGTAAGATTTCCACCTGAGATTTTTCTGGAATTAATTTACGATAATCCGGAAAAGCCCCGTCAATTAATTTTGAAATAATTTCAATTTCACCTAGACGAAAACGCACTTGAAATTCATCAAATAAAATTTCAATATTTTCCATATTATCTGAAATCGCCCCTAGTACATCCACAATACACTGCACCGGCACGATCGCTTTAATCTCGCTCTCGATTTTATTAATCAACTTCTTTTCCGCTAAACGATAACCGTCGGTAGCTGCCACATATAGTCCACCCTCGAAACTATTAAAGTAAATTCCCGTTAATGTCGGACGCGTCGTGTCTGATGAGCAGGCAATTTTTACTGCATTCATCCCCAAACGAAAATCATCAATCCCCATCTGGAAGGAAATTGCTGATTTTTCATCAAACTCTGGTAATTCCGGAAAATCTTCCGCCGCATTTCCATTAAATACCGATTTATATTTTCCTTCACTAACCGTTAATTTTTCCTGATTCACCTGAATTTTCACTTCACCTTTTGGTAAATTACTTACAAAATCCGCTAAAAGTTTGGCTGGTACGGTAATTTTTCCATCTTTGGCTAAAGTAGTCGGCAAGTAATAATTAATTGCCATATCTAAATTGGTTGTCACTAAAGTTACTTTATTATCTTTAGCTTCCATTAAAACATTATTCAGAATCGGTAAAGTCGTACGACTTCCTCCTGTAATTCGACTGACAATACTTAATGCTTTGGCTAACTTACTTTGTTCAACATTGATTTCCATAACTCTCCTTTCTTATATATTTATTAGTAGTATTAGTAGGCTATGTGTAAAAGTTGAAAACTGATCCTTTTATAGGGGTAATTTTTAAAATTTGCTTGTGTAAAACTGTGGGAAAAACTTGGAAAACTTTATGGAAAACTCGATTTTGTTTTCCACTCACTGTGTAAAACCTGGACTTTTCCTCAAACCAAACTGACTTTTTAGCAACCTTTTCCATTTTATTCCACATTGTTTTTCACCACTTTTCCACAATTACTTAAATGATGCCATTATTTAATAGATCACGAATTTCATTTAGCTGATCACGTAGTACAAAATCTGTCTTCGTGTCAGTCTCAATCTTTTTAATTCCATGCATCGCCGTCGTATGATCTTTTAGACCTACTTCGTTGGCGATTTTCGTTGTACTCATCTGTAAATCACGCGACATAATAAACATGGCGATCTGTCTCGCGGTTTTGATATGTGCCACCCGGCTGCGCCCACAGATTTCTTCTGGAGAAATATTAAAGAAATTTGCCACCGTTTCAATTACCGTGCTTGGTGAAAATACTTTCGAGCGCGTCGTATTGCCGACCACCCCCACCATCCCCTCGTTAATTACCATTAGTGGGGAAATACACTTCACGTCCGCCATCGCGATGACCTTACTATACATACTTTCTAGGTCGCGAATATTAGTTTCTACACTTTTTGCAATATATTCAATTGCTTTATCTTCAATTTCCACGCCATTAAATTCTGCCTTTGCGTGTAAAATCGCACAGCGATCCTCGAAAGAAGGGAATTGAATATCGTAAGCTCCGGTCTGCGTCAGACGTGAAGCTAGTCGCTCATCCACCGTCTTTAATTGACTTGGTAAACGGTCGGAAGTAATAATCACTTGGCGATTTAATTGTTGCATGTCATTAAAAATATTGAAGAATTCTTCCTGACTTTTTTCCTTACCCACGATAAATTGAAAATCATCCACGATTAAAACATCAAGTTCCGAAAAACGTCGACGAAAATCATCCATCTTACCATTACGCACCGATTGAATGAAATCATTATAAAAATGGTTAATCGGAATATATAAAATCTTAAATTCTGGGTGTCTTCTCGCTAGTTCGTTACCGATGGCTTCCACTAAGTGAGTTTTACCGAGGCCCGCTCCGCCGTAAAGAAAGAATGGGTTGTATTTCATTCCTGGGTTTTCAATGATATTTTTCGCCACCGAAACTGCGAGGTCATTATTCGTACCGATGATGAAATTGTCCATGGTAAATTTTTCACTAAGACCGGTCCGATTTTGGCTGCGCGCATTCAAAGAGGAGTGTCTCTCTAAATCAATCCGCTGCACCGTCCCCACACGATCAGAAAGATTCTTAAAATTACTACCACGAGAATTTGTAGTTTCGCGTGATCGATTATTTTTATTGGTTACGATTAGATATTCAGTAGTTAAAACCTCCACCCCATTATTTTTTAGAGCCACTCGAATATCGGCGTCAAATTTTTTACAGATATTAGTCTGCATAAAAGTGTTAGGCACACTAATTTGGATATGACCATCCTTATTGGAAATTAAGGAGGTGTTCGAGTCCTTAAAGAATGTTAAGTAATGTGATTCTGGCAGTTTCTTTTCTAATTCAGCAAGCACATTATTCCACACATCAAACACCGACGCTACCTCCACATTAACTAACCTTGATTACCTCTATTATAACAGACCTTCAGACTTTTCCACAGGTTTAAAAAAATATTTTTTATTATATAGCTATACAAAAATTAACAGGGAAGGAGTTTTCCACAATTTTCGCCTAATAGATATACCCATGTGGAAAACTTATTGAAAAAAGTGGAAAACTAAGGTATAATTATACAAAGTTTACAAATCAGATAAAACTCTGTAATATAGTTTTATTAGTTTTAAGGAAAAATAATGCCAAAGCGTACATATCAACCACACAAGCGCCAACGCAAACAAGAACATGGTTTCATGAAGCGTAACGCGACCAAGAACGGTCAAAAGGTACTCAAGCGTCGTCGCATTAAAGGCCGCGCTCGTTTAACTTACTAAAAAATTCACCAGCTAGTCTGGTGTTTTTTTATTGGAAATCACAAAAACCTCTTATGCTATAATTATTTTAGTGAAAACTTATATTAATGTTTTTAAAACCGTGATGCGGATTGCCCCTGGTAGGCGTCTGCAAGTTTTTCAGTTAATTATTAGTTACACCATTAGTAATATTATTAAACTCCTCCCACCGATTGCCACTGCCGGTATTATTTCGGTAGTCACTAGGGCTTCGAATTTTAACGCCATCTGGTTTTATGTGATTCTATTTATTTTATTCACAATTCTTTATTATTCGGTGAATTCCTGGAGTTATTATCTGGAAACTGGATTGGTTCGCTATTATTATTCCACCACTCAGCATCTTCTTTTTAACCATATTGCGAAAAACCCTCTCATTCTCGAATCGATTTCTAAGGGTCGTATCACTGATACTTTTACTGAGGATGTCAGTTATATGTATAGCACCGTGCGCTCTGGAGTTTATGCCTTAACTAGTTTCTTTCAGCTCTTTTTAATTTTTCTCATTTTTAGTGCCAATAATATTTTTCTCGGTCTCCTCGCTCTCGTTGTCGATGCTATTTATATCTATTTAATGAATCAAAATTCTAAAGCCGCCGCCGTACGTTTTGATGGTATTCGTAAGAGCCAGGATAAAAACTGGGATCTACTTTTTCAGATTCTCAATAATTTAAAGCAAATCACGAGTCTCAGTCTCATGCCGAGTCTCACTTCTAAGATTGTTTCGAATAATGAAGTTTTTGATATTCAAAATTCCAAGCGCTATAAAATTCTCAGTACTCGTTACTGTAAAATTCCGCTAATTACTCAGATTGGTAAGATCTCCATCTATGTTTTCTTAGGTTACTTAGTTTTTAATAATCAACTCACTATCGATAAATTAGTGCTCCTCGTTGGATATTATGAAATGGTGATTCGAAATACCGATAGTGTACTCGAGGAACTTTTAAATCTTAGTAATTATAGTATTCGTATTAAGCGTATCGATAATATTTTGAAGTTTAAGAGTGATAATCAGATTGATTATGGTGATCTAGATAATGATTATATCGAAGGTGAAGTAGTTTTTGATCATGTTACCTTTAAATTAAAAAATAAGAAAATTCTCGATAATATTTCTTTTCGCGCCCGCCCTAATGAAATCACTACCATTGTTGGCCGTCCAGGTTCCGGTAAGACCACAATCATTAATTTACTTTATCGTCTCTACGCGGCAAATTCCGGTAAAATTCTCATCGATAATGAATCGATTTATCATTATTCGAAAAAAGTTTATGCCTCAAATGTCTCTGGTGTTTTTCAAAATCCCTTTGTTTTTTCTGCCTCAATTCGAGAAAACCTCAATATTATCAATCCCAACATTAAGGAGCAAAATAAAGCTCTGAAGCGTGCGCGGATTTATCAAAAAATCACCAGCCTCAAGAACCAATTTAATACTAAAATAGATCTCGAATCGAAAGTTTTAACCGATGGCGATCTTCAAAAACTTGCCATTGCTCGCGCTATTTTAACTAATGCCGAAATTTTAATTTTTGATGAAGTGACTTCTCATGCTGATCCTGAAACCATTAAGGAAATTGTGGAAATTCTTGAAGATTTGAAGCAGGATCATACCATTATTATCGTTACGCATCGTCCAGAAATGATGAAAATTGCCGATCAAGTGATTGTTTTAAAAGAAGGAAAGATTATCTCTAAAGGTAAAAATAAAGATGTACTTTCGAAATCCGCCCTTTATCGTACTCTTCGTACCGCTACTTTTGTGGAAAATTCCGATGATGAGAAAGAATTCGAAAAAAGCGATCGCTCTTCCGATATTATTCCGCTCGATTCCATCTCTAATTCTATGATAAAATAAAGTAATGTTAGCCAGTAAATATCGTTTTCATTCCAGAGGTGGCGTTAAATATACTTATCAAAAGGGAAAGACTATTCGTACCCCGAAGTTCTCCCTGGTTTTTGCACCAAATCAACGTGGAAAACAACGTTTTGCTGTAGTTATTTCAAAAAAAGTTATCAAATCTGCCGTCGGTCGCAATCGTGTACGCCGTCGTATTTATGAAGCGATTCGTTTAAATCTTACCGAAATCCCAGAATCGAATGACTATATTTTTATTGTCTTTTCTAAAGATCTTAAAACCATGGATTTCACTGAAATCGAGAAATTAGTCTTGAAGCTTGCCGAACAGGCGAAGATTGCCAAGAAATAAAATATCTTTCATGATATAATTAATCAAATGTTTGAGTTAATTGATTTTTTAATTGTTAATCCTATTATTAATATCCTTTTTGTAGTTTATAACTACATCGGTGATTTTGGTCTTGCTGTGATTATTTTCACTGTTGTAATCAAGTTAGCCACCTGGCCACTAGTCAAAAAACAATATCACCAGACTAAACTGATGAAGAAAATTCAGCCAGAGCTCGTCGAAATTCGTAAGCGTGCCAATGGTAATAAGCAGCTCGAATCTCTCGAGATGATGAATCTTTACAAGAAGCACAATATTAAGCCGATGGCTTCGATTTGGTCACTTCTGATTCAATTACCAATTTTCTTTGCACTATTTTTCGCTGTTCGCGTGATGGTTTTGCCTTCAACTTCTGATAATGTGAAAAAGCGTGCCTATCCGGTAGTCGCTAAACTCGAACGTATTGATGAGGTAATTGAGCTTCAAAAATCCTATCTCGAAAATACTGGGGAGAAATCCTACGATTTTAAGCCTCAGCTCTTCGGCACTATTGATCTCTCTACTCGTGCCGATCTGAAGACTAAGAGCGGCCTTTTCGTCATGGCTCTCGTCCTACTCGTGGCTGTAACTAGTTATTATATGGCTAATATGCAGATTGCTCGCTCCGGTAAGAAAAAGCAGAGCACTTGGAAAAAAATGATGGAAGATGCTAAGGCTGGTAAAGATCCGGATCAGGCTGATATCAATAGTATGGTTTCCAAGCAAATGAGCTTCATGATGCCTTTAATGATGCTGTTTTTTACTATGAATCTCCCGGGCGCTCTCGTCCTCTATTATTTCTTATCTAATCTCATCTCAGTAATTCAGCAAAAAATCGTTTTCGCTCATGTCGACGACGAAATGGATGATAATACTGATCGTGCGATTCTTCGTGAACTAAAATCTGCCAATAAGAAGCTCCAAGAGGCCGAAATTATTGAAAATAAGAAAACTGGTACTAAAATTACTCGTATTAAGGCTCGTGATTCAAAATCTCAAAATAAACAGAAACATCAAAACTCATCCCTAGATTCAAAAAGCTAGGAGAAGGAGTTTTTTATGAATCGTGATGAATCGGTTCGCTTTGCTACAAAATATCTCGAAGATCTACTTTCTTTCTTCGGAATTAACGTTGCTGTCTGGTCGACTATTGATGACCAAGTTATTCAATTAAGTGTCCCTAGTACCAGTTTAAATTCACTTTTAATTGGTAAAAATGCTGGCAATCTTCGCGCCTTACAACACATTGTTTCGATGGGGCTCACTATGAAAAATGCCGAAATTACTCGCGTCAATATCGATATTGCTGATTATAAACACCAACGCATGGAACGCATCGAAAAGAAGGCAGAAGGTTGGATTAACAAGGTTCGCCAAACTGGGGAATCCA
>SDRH01000011.1 GCA_007845165.1 TM7 phylum sp. oral taxon 351
CTGATTTTCGCCGTCAAAACCGTATTAGTAGAAGAGGGTTTGGAGCTCGGGGTCAACGAATATCGTGGCAATACGAAGATGATTAAGCTAAGTGAAGATGACCGTAGGCGCCATACCTATATTATCGGTGCCTCTGGTATGGGTAAGTCGGTACTTTTGAAGAATTTGGCCTATCAAGATATGTTGGCAGGTAGGGGCTTCTGTTTTATTGATCCGCACGGTGATGTAACAGAGGAGTTGCTTTCGATGGTGCCAGAAAATCGTATTGATGATGTGATTTATTTTGATCCATCAGATACAGATTTTCCAATTGGTATGAACATGTTGGAATTTGCCACTACAGAACAGAAAGATTTTATCGTACAAGAGGGGATTAATATGCTGTATTCGCTGTACGATCCGGGACATACAGGTATTTTTGGTCCACGCGGTGAGCAGATGTTTAGGAATGCGGCGTTGCTTTTGATGAGTGATCCGAGAGGTGCAACTTTTCTGGATATTCCGAGCCCATTCATTAACCCAGATTTGGTGGCAGATAAGCTAAAATATGTGACAGATCGTGACCTCTTTGATTATTGGACGAAGGAATTTCCGGCTTCTCAGAAATCAAACGATGCAGGTGAGGTGGTGACTTGGTTTGCTTCAAAATGGAGTCCATTTAAGCAAAATACGATGATGAAGCGGGTGCTTGGTCAGACTAAATCGGGCTTTAATATCCGTGAAATTATGGATCAGCAAAAAATTTTATTGGTGAACCTTTCGAAAGGTAAGCTCGGAGAACTAAACTCGAAGCTTCTGGGTATGATTTTCGTAATGAAATTCCAGACGGCGGCGATGTCGAGGGTAGATACGCCAGAGCATGAACGTAAGGATTTCTGTCTGTTCGTGGATGAGTTTCAGAATTTTTCGACAGAATCTTTTGAATCGATTTTGTCGGAAGCTCGTAAGTTTCGTTTGAATTTGATTGTGGCAAATCAGTTTATGACGCAGTTAACAGATAAGATTCGTGAGGGTGTACTGGGTAACGTAGGTACGATTATTGCGGGTCGTCTGGGCGTAACAGATGCGGAAATGATGGAAAAAGTCTTTACGCCGACTTTTAAGGCGGAAGATTTGCATAAGCAACCAAACCATCACGCGATTGCGACGGTTTTGATGCATGGTATGCCGTCGGCGCCATTTACGATGAGGCTTTTGCCACCGAGGGGTAAGGAAGACCGGAATATTTTTGCCGCGCTAAAAGATTATTCAGCGAAGAAATACGGCCGTCCAGGGGAAGAAGTAGAAAAGGAAATTGAAGATCGCTTGAGAATTAGTGATGGTGAAGATGCTGTTTCAAATATTGAAAATGGGAATTTTGCGAGCAATGAACCTTGGGATGGAGCGATGGACGCGGCGCTTGGTTTAGATAATTTTGATCGAGACGAAAAGGGTATTCCATTAGGGGTGAAGAAAGTGCCGGCCAGCGAGGCAAAGGCGGGAAGTCCAGAGATGGCGGAATTCTTAGAGAAAATGAAAGCCGAGGAGGGTGGCGCGAAAAAGGCCGAGAGAGCGACTAGTGATATGACCGAAGTAGTGGCTGGAAGGGGTGAATCTGAGGGGTCTGACGCAGGGGCTAGTAAGGAAGGCCGTGCGGAATTTACCTTGGATGATATTAATGCAGAGCTAGATGATTTGATGGCGGGAAAGAGTGCTGTGGTTGCGGATGATTTGATGTCGGGAAAGAGTGCTGTGGTTGCGGAGCCAGAGGTGGTGAATGTGCCGATGGAAGCCGTATCTGAGGCGAATCAGGAAGATGGGCGCCTAAAAGACGGTACGGTGATTAAAATTCGCTAAAAATCAAAAAGGCTATAAGTACTCAAAAAATTGAAACAAGGGCCTTAAAACGGCTTAGAACGCGAAATATCACTATTTTACCTTGACAGCTAAACCAAAAATGGTTACACTAAAGTAGATATCAAGTGAGGTTAAAACGACTGGAAAAAGGGATTCTAGAAGAATCATTTGGAAAGACGTGGGTGGTGAGCCAGAGAGGTATCAAGTTAACTTAAAAGAGGTATTTTCTTGATGGCTGGAAAACAAAAAGTTGAAGAATACGACAGCTCAGAAATTCAAGTTCTAGAGGGGCTTGAACCTGTTCGTGTGCGTCCAGGTATGTATATCGGTTCGACCGGTTACGATGGTTTGCATCATTTAATTAAAGAAATTGCGGATAACTCGATCGATGAAGCGATTGCGGGTTACGCTAATAAAGTCGAAATTACATTGCTGGCTGACGGGGGTGTAAAGGTGGAAGATAACGGACGTGGTATTCCGGTAGATCTTCACCCAAAGACCCATAAATCGACACTGGAAACGGTTTTGACCGTGCTACACGCCGGTGGTAAGTTCGGTGGCGGCGGTTATAAGGTTTCATCTGGTCTCCACGGGGTGGGTTCCTCTGTTGTGAACGCACTTTCAACCAAGATGATTGCCGAAGTTTATCGCGAGAAAAAAGTCCACCATATCGAATTTGAAACTGGTAAGACCGTAGCACCTTTGAAAATTGAAGGTGGTACTACGAAGCAAGGAACCTGTATTGTTTTCTATCCAGATCCAACCATTTTTAAGGAAACCACGACTTTTGATTACAACTGGGTGTCACATTACGCGAGACACCAGGCCTACCTCACGAAGGGAATTTTAATTTCGGTCTTTGATGAACGCACGGGTGCGAAAGAAGCTTTCTACTTCGAAGGTGGGATTAAGAGCTACGTGAAGCGCTTAAATAATGGCAAAGAAGTGCTTTCGGATACGATTTTCTATGTTGATAAACAGATTGAAGATTCGGAAGTAGAAATTGCGGTTCAGTACAATGATACCTATGCGGAAACTATGAAGCCATTTGCCAATAACGTTTTGACCCCTGAAGGTGGTTCACATGTGGTAGGCTTCCGTACGGCTTTGAACCGTGTATTGAATGATTATGCGCGTAAGAATAATCTTTTGAAAGAAAAAGAAGACAATCTAACTGGTGATGATATTCGTGAAGGTTTGACAGCGGTGATTTCGGTGAAATTACCTAACCCAGAATTCGAAGGCCAGACCAAGAATAAGTTGGGTAATCCAGAGGTGCGCGGCTATGTCGATAAGGTAATGAGCGAATATTTTGGCTACTTCCTCGAAGAAAACCCAGCGATTGCGAAAAAGATTGTCGGTAAGGCGACCTTGGCGGCGCGTGCGCGTAAGGCGGCAAGAGCGGCGCGTGATAACGTGATCCGTAAGGGTGCCTTTGAAGGTTTGAATTTGCCTTCGAAATTGGCGGACTGTTCTTCTAGAGACCGTTCAGAGTGTGAACTCTTCATTGTAGAGGGTAACTCGGCGGCGGGTTCCGCAAAGGAAGGTCGTAACTCGAAGATTCAGGCGATTTTGCCACTACGTGGTAAGGTGTTAAACACCGAGCGCGCGAGATTAGATAAGATGTATGCGAACGCGGAGCTGGTGTCTTTGATTAAGGCTCTAGGTGTAGGGATTGGTGATCAGTTCGATATCTCTGGACTGCGTTACTTTAAGATTGTGTTTATGACCGATGCCGATGTGGATGGTGCGCATATTTCGACGTTGCTTCTGACTTTCTTCTTCCGTTATATGCCAGAGGTGGTGAAGGGTGGACATGTCTATTTGGCGAAACCACCTCTGTTCGGCCTGATTAAGGGTACGGGTGCGAACCGTAAAATTGATTATATTTACGATGAAGCAGCCTTGGAAGAGAAATTGACCCAGCGTATCGAAGAGCGCGTGAAGGAAGGCTTGAAGATTAATCCAGAGGACGAACGTTTCAAGCAGGCTGGTTATACTGCACAGCAGCGCTTTAAGGGTCTTGGTGAAATGAACGCGCAGCAACTTTGGGATACCACGATGAACCCAGAGAACCGTGTTTTGATTCGGGTAAATATCGAGGATGCGGAAAAAGCGGATGCAATTTTTACTAAATTGATGGGTACGGAAGTTGAACTACGTAAAAACTTTATTCAGTCGCGTGCTGCCTCAGTTAATATTGATGATTTGGACTTCTAAGGAAAGGATGAGAAATGACGAAAAACGATAAAAAAGTTCCACAAGAGCCAAATGACGAAAAAATCAATGCTGAGATGAATGCGGCAGAAAATGTCGCAGAAGAAATGATTGAAGAAGCTGCAGAAGAGATGGAAGATGCTCATCTGGGCGGACTAACCGCACACCGTGCTGTGGATGGGGTCGAGGAATTGACGGTCGAGAACGTGATGGAAGATTCCTTCCTGCGTTATTCGATGTCGGTGATTATTGACCGCGCCTTACCAGATGTGCGTGACGGTCTGAAGCCAGTGCATCGCCGTATTCTATATGCAATGTATAAAAACGGTTGGCGTGCGCCACATGCGACAGTGAAGTCAGCACGTATCGTTGGTGAAGTAATGGGTAAATATCACCCACACGGTGACTCTTCAATTTATGACGCGATGGTGAACTTGGCGCAGCCTTGGAAGATGCGCTACACCTTGGTAGAAGGTCAAGGTAACTTCGGTTCGATGGACGGTGATGATCCAGCGGCTTCACGTTATACCGAGGCCAGAATGGATAAGGTGGGGGCTGAGCTTCTGGCAGACATCGAGAAGGAAACCGTAGATTTTCGTGATAACTTCGATGGCACAGAGAAAGAGCCAGTAGTTTTGCCAGCCGCTTTGCCAAATATTCTTTTGAACGGCCAGATGGGTATTGCGGTCGGTATGGCAACTAATATTCCACCACATAACCTCGGTGAAGTAGTGGATGCGACGGTGGCTTTGATTGAGAATCCTGAAGCCAGCCTAGAAGATTTAATGAAGCACGTAAAAGGGCCAGATTTTCCAACGGGTGCCGAAGTTTATGGTGGCGCGCCAATGAAACAGGCCTATGCGACTGGTAAAGGTTCGGTGACCATTCGGGCGGTGGCCAATATTGAAGAACGCAAGAATGGCCGCTTTAATATCGTGATTACCGAAGTACCTTACGGAATGAGTAAGGAAGGTTTTATCGAGAAGGTTCGTCAATTAGTCTTGGATAAAAAATTGACTCACATTGCGGACGCACGTGATGAATCGGCGCGTGGTAAGATTCGTGTAGTGGTAGAACTGAAAAAAGATGCTTATCCAAAGAAGATTTTGAACCAGCTCTACAAGATGACGGATTTGCAGACTAATTTCCACTATAATGTGCTGGCTTTGGTGAACGGAATTCAGCCACGCATTATGGGCTTAAAGGAAATTTTGGTGGAATTTATTAAGCACCGTCAAAAAGTGATTCGTCGTCGTACCGAGTATGACTTACGTAAGGCTAAGGAACGCGCCCATATTCTTGAAGGTTTGAAAATTGCCCTGGATAACATCGATGAAGTGATTAAAACGATTCGTGAATCGTATGATGACGCCGATAAGCGCTTAATGGAACGCTTTGGGCTTTCGGAAATTCAGGCTGCGGCAATCTTGGCAATGCAATTACGTCGTTTGCAGGGCTTGGAACGCGATAAGATTGAGGCAGAATTACAAGAATTGATGGCTTTGATCGCGAAGTATGAAGAAATTTTGGCAGATGAAGCGAAGATTTTGAACGTAGTGAAAGAAGAACTTCTAGTTATGAAAGAAAAATACGGCGACAAGCGTCGTTCGAAGATTTTCAATCATGAACTTGGTAAATTCTCGGAAGAAGAACTGATTCCAGAAGAAGAAAGTGTGATTTTGCTGACAGCAGAGAATTACATTAAGCGCGTATCACAGACTGATTTTCGCCGTCAAAACCGTGGTGGTAAGGGAAAGAGGGGGATGACCACGAAGGAAGAAGATGTAATTTCGCAGATTTTGACGACAAATTCGCATGATTATCTTTATATTTTCACCTCACAGGGCCGTATGTTTAAGATGAAGGCCTACGAAGTGCCACAGGCTTCTTTGACGGCGAAGGGTACGGCAGCAGTGAATCTGTTGAACATGCATCCAGATGAAAAGATTACGGAGATTATTAAATATAACGAAGATAATCAGCAGTCGGATGATAAGAGTGATGACGAGGCGGATGAATACCTCTTTATGGCGACCAAGAATGGTACGATTAAGAAGACTGCGATGAAAAATTACGCGAATGTGCGCTCGAATGGTCTAATTACGATTAAATTGGACCCAGGAGATGAATTGAAGTGGGTGAAGCCAACTACAGGGAAGAATGATATTATTATTTCTACCTCGGCTGGTCAAGCAATTCGCTTTAATGAAGCTGATGTACGTGCGATGGGCCGCTCGGCAATGGGTGTACGTGGAATGCGTCTCCGTCCGAAAGATGAAGTCGTGGGTATGGATATCGTGACTGATCCAAAACAGAAATTGATTGCAGTTTCCGCCAATGGTTACGGTAAATCTACTCTGGTAGCCAATTTCCCAACTCATAAGCGTGGTGGTGTGGGTATCAAGGTGGCGGCAGTGACGGCGAAGACTGGTCCAATCGTGGCGGTGCACACCTTAGATCCAGAGGCGAGCGAGGTGATTATGATGTCATCAAACGGTCAGGCGATTCGTGTGGCGGTGAAAGATATTCCAACCCTCGGTCGCGCCACGCAAGGTGTACGCATTATGCGAATGGCAGAAGGTGACACGGTGGCCTCAATCGGTATCGTCTTACCAGAAGAAAAAGATGAAGAAGAGGCTAATGAATAATTAGGTCTTTAGAAAAAAGTACGCGTCTAGCGTACTTTTTTGTGGTGGGGTTTGGGTGGATTTTTGCGCTAGTGAAGGGGATTTTTGAGTGGATTTTGGGTAAAATTTGGATAGATTTTTTAGATTTTTTGTGGGGCATAACTTGCTTATGATAATTGATAACTTGCATATGCTAAAAAATTTTTGGGGAATTTTACCTCTATTAAATTATTTTTGAAAATGCTTATGGTTGTGATTTTTGAGATTTTTCGCTATGGTGCAGATAAATAAAACAGTGAGGTAATATGAAAAATCAGCAAACAAAGAAAATAAAAAAGACAGTGCTAGGAATTTTAGGTTTCAGTGTGTTGACACTTGGACTGGGGCTTGGGGCGAACTCAGCAGTTTTTGCGACATTGGGAAAAACTGAATTAATTGATAGAAATATCGTGCTTTCGGGGATCGTAAAAGAAAAATCTGAGCAGGATTCCGGAGTGGAGAGTAGCGAAAATACGGTGGGGGATGAAAATTCTGAAGGTAAAAATTCTGATGGTGGAAATTCGAAAAATGCAACCTCGGAAGAAGGAGTTTTAGAAGGTGAAGTCTCAGAAGGTGAACTCGAAGGAACCGATGCGAATGAGGGGGAATTAGATGAAAAGGAAATTTCAGAAGTACCAGTGTTAGGTCAGGTCGGTCAAACTTTGAAGGATTTTTGGTGGATTCTGGCAATTTTAGGGGGATTAATTAGCTTTCTTCTAGTCTTCTTATTTATCAAAAAGAAAGGAAAACGAAATATTCACCACTTACAATAGTAATTATTTCTCGCAAAATAAATTCTCATTTTTTCTCTCAAAATGAGTGGTGAAACGAAGAAAGTGTACCTTAAAAATAACTAATCTTGGACAAGAATACTCGGAACTCGGGTATTCTTGTTTTTCCTTGGGTGTGGTAAGATAGGAGTATGGAAAGCTGTTATGTTTTTTTAGCATTCGTCTGCGGCTGGTTTATCGCACAGTTTTTCAAACTAATTGTGTTTGTGATTAAAACTCGTGGTAAGGCGGAATTCTCGGAAGTACTATATTATATGATGAAATCTGGTGGAATGCCGTCTGGTCATACAGCGAGTTTTTCGGCGGTGACTGGAACGATTGGTTTTTTGTCTGGATTCAATTCGACGGTGTTTGCGCTCGCGGTCTGTATGACTTCGATTTTGATTTATGATGCGACTAACGTGCGTCATTCGGTAGGGGAACACGGAGAAATTATTAATCAGCTGATTGATGAGAAGAATTTGAAGTCAAGTGAGGCGGAAAAAACCGCGCATCTACGCGTGGTGGAGGGGCATACGGTGCCGGAAGTGGTGGCCGGATTAATTTTAGGTATATTAATTTCTATTGCAATCAATTTTCTAGTCATAAAATAAAAGGGAATTGACGGGCAAAATCGAGCAAATAACGTAAGGAAAGTACGAAAAAAGCGGAAAATTGTCGGAAAATTAAAAAATCTTAAAAAATCTTGCAAAATTGTGTTGACATTTCTAATTTTCTCATCTATTATAGAAACATCCTCATGAGCAAACGGGAAACCAAATGAACATGAGGGACGAATTTTAACAATTCAGTTGTGCAATTATTAAAATAGATTTATTTCTATTTTTATCATCGTCAGTTAATTTATATATATTTGAGTTTTCAAATTTAAAATTCAAGGTCTTAGGACCTTTAATGGAGAGTTTGATCCTGGCTCAGGATGAATGCTGGCGGCATGCCTAATACATGCAAGTCGAGCGGTAGCATGGCTTCACCGTTTCCTTGACACACTTGGCCTTATGCGAGTGGAAAGATTCGAGGGAACCGTGAAGCTGATGACGAGCGGCGGACGGCTGAGTAACGCGTGAGAACATACCCCAAAGTGAGGGATAACTAGTCGAAAGATTAGCTAATACCGCATGTGATCTTTGGATTAAAGCATTTATGCGCTTTGGGAATGGCTTGCGTACGATTAGATAGTTGGTGAGGTAAAGGCTCACCAAGTCGACGATCGTTAGATGGTTTGAGAGGATGATCATCCAGACTGGGACTGAGACACGGCCCAGACTCCTACGGGAGGCAGCAGTAGGGAATCTTTCACAATGGGCGAAAGCCTGATGGAGCAATGCCGCGTGCAGGATGAAGGCCTTCGGGTTGTAAACTGCTTTTATAAGCGAGAAATATGATGGTAACTTATGAATAAGGATCGGCTAACTACGTGCCAGCAGCCGCGGTCATACGTAGGATCCGAGCATTATCCGGAGTGACTGGGTGTAAAGAGTTGCGTAGGTGGCAAGGTAAGTAGATAGTGAAATCTGGTGGCTCAACCATTCAGACTATTATCTAAACTATCTAGCTCGAGACTGTTATGGGTAACTGGAATTTCTAGTGTAGGAGTGAAATCCGTAGATATTAGAAGGAACACCGATAGCGTAGGCAGGTTACTGGGACAGTTCTGACACTAAGGCACGAAAGCGTAGGGAGCAAACGGGATTAGATACCCCGGTAGTCTACGCCGTAAACGATGGATACTAGCAGTTTTGGGTATCGACCCCCGGAGTTGCGAAGCTAACGCGTTAAGTATCCCACCTGTGTAGTACGATCGCAAGATTAAAACATAAAGGAATTGACGGGGACCCGCACAAGCGGTGGAGCGTGATCTTTAATTCGATGGTAAACGATAAACCTTACCAAGGCTTGACATCCGATGTAGGCTCTCGAAAGAGAACTGTGCCTTCGGGAACATCGAGACAGGTGATGCATGGCCGTCGTCAGCTCGTGTCGTGAGATGTTTGGTTAAGTCCATCAACGAGCGCAACCCTTGCAACCAGTTGTATTTTTCTGGTAGGACTGCCCCGGTAACGGGGAGGAAGGAGGGGATGATGTCAGGTCAGTATTTCCCTTACGCCTTGGGCTAGAATCGCGCTACAATGGCCGGTACAATGCGAAGCGAAGCAGTGATGTGAAGCAAATCGCACCAAAGCCGGTCCCAGTTCGGATAAAAGGCTGAAACTCGCCTTTTTGAAGTCGGAATCGCTAGTAATCGCAGATCAGCATGTTGCGGTGAATACGTTCCCGGGTCTTGTACACACCGCCCGTCAAACCATGAGAGTCACCAACACCCGAAGTCCGCCTCGGCGGCCTAAGGTGGGGGAGATGATTGGGGTTAAGTCGTAACAAGGCATCGGTACGAGAACGTGTCGATGGATTACCTCCTTTCTAGAGAAGGATTTGATGAGCATTAAACTAAGGTTTAATGTATCTAGGTCGGTCGTAATTGTGTTTATAAGCTTAAGACACAATATAGCTTACGTAAGTAAGATACGATTTACAGCTTACTAAAACAGACGATGAATTGCACAGCTGAGTTGTTAAGGAAAATCTCCGAAAGGAGATTTTTTTGTGGCTTTTATGTTATACTGCTGACATGAATATCGATCTTTTGCGGGAATTAGAGGGGGAGGTTTTGAATTTTTATCAGAAGAAGAAAATGATGGGAGTTTCTTTTTTGACAGGAGTTTTAGGAGTATTAATAGATCTCAAGCCAGCAGCATTATTGATTAATGATAAATTAAACGAGAGTAAATTGTTGGATAATAAGAGGATTCTTGAAATTTTGAACAAATTAGGGGTGGATTTAGTTCGAGAAAAGTTGAACAAATTTAGTAATGAGGAAATTGAATATTTGTATTTGGCGAAAACTGCCCGAGTGTGCTTGGAACTTCAGAAATGGCACAGAGAATTTTTTAATAGCGTGTCGGAGACGGGAGAAATTTTAGATAAGAAAGAGTGGATCGAGGCGAATTATCAGATAGGGAAGATATTAGGCTATCCGGAAACGGCGACTTCAGAATATATTAGAATGCAGATTGAAAATGTGAAGAAGGACAATAACTACCGATTTAGGATGGAACGAAATTATTATTACATGCATAGTGCGAGATATGAAAATGAAGAATTTGAGGCGTATGACCTTAAATTAAATTTGGCAGTTAATGAATATTTGCCTGTTGCAGCAGAAATTATGCAGGCGAATATCAAAAAAAGATGGTTAGAGTAAGATTCTCATGGTAAAATATTAAGAGTTTAACGGAGAATAAATAAAAATGGGATTAATTTTTAGTGCATTTTTATTGTTAGTGGGATTTGTCTTACTGATTAAGGGTGCAGATGTATTTGTCGATGGGTCAAGCGACACGGCGAGAAAATTTAAGGTGCCGAAGATGTTGATTGGTCTGACAATTGTTTCTTTTGGTACGAGTGCACCGGAATTGGCGGTGAGTATTCAATCAATCTTGGCGGGGAAGGGCGATATTTTGCTCGGTAACGTGATTGGTAGTAATATTTTGAATATTTTACTGATTCTAGGTGTATCAGCGATGGTGGGGGCGCTTCATGTGAAGACGGCGACTGTGCGAAAAGAAATCCCAGTTTTGGTCTTGATGACTTTGGGATTTGCTGCGGTTTTGTCAGATAAAATGTTCGGATTGTCAGAAAATTTGTTCACTAGACAGGATGGCGTAATTTTACTATTATTCTTCGGAATTTTTATCTATTATCTTTTCGGTATGCTGAATCGTAAGTCGAATAAGGTGGAAGAGGAAGACGAGGGGGAACCAGTAAATCTAGCTAAATCAATTGCGATGATTGTGTTTGGTTTACTCGCTGTAGTTCTCGGTAGTGATTTAGTGGTGCGGGGAGCTTCGGATATTGCGGCAAATTTTGGGGTGAGTCAGAGGCTAATTTCTTTGACGATTGTGGCGCTCGGTACCTCTCTTCCGGAATTGGTGACTTCGGTGATTGCCACAAAAAAGGGGGAATATGATATTGCGATTGGGAATATTGTGGGGTCAAATATCTTTAATATTGGCATTGTGGCAGGTTTGCCGGTGGCGATTCTCGGTGGGGTAGCAGGTGGGGCTTTTTCGATTGTGGATGTGGTGGCTCTGGTTATTTCACCAATTGTGTTATTTATTTTTGCGAAGAATGACCAGAGAATTAGTTTCAAAGAAGGCTTGGCGTTTTTGGTCCTGTTCGTGATTTATTATGGCTATGTGATTGTAAGTAGTTTTGCGTAAAATAAACTGATGAAATTGTGAAATTGTGGGGCATAAACAGTTTCAGATAAAATAAACGAATAGAATATGGGGAATTAAAGCACCTTTTAACAGAGGTGCTTTTTGACAACTTAAGCGTTTTGTGGTAAAATGAGAATGTCTTTTTGTGGACTGCGAACAAAGAG
Source organism: TM7 phylum sp. oral taxon 351 (assembly GCA_007845165.1). Taxonomy (GTDB): domain Bacteria; phylum Patescibacteriota; class Saccharimonadia; order Saccharimonadales; family Saccharimonadaceae; genus Nanosyncoccus. Next base: position 11,952 of record SDRH01000011.1, read on the forward strand.
AGATAAGTGAACGCAGTGGTTATTTAAAAGGAGGGTTTTATGAGCGTCATGTCGAAAATTAAATTAGTAGACGAGAGGAATGGTAAAGATTTCTGCCTTGAATTAGATTATAAGGAGAGATGTTATATTTTTACCACCGCAAGAGCAGTTCGAAAAGAGGATTTTTTTGAGGCTTTTTGTAGTGATACGAAGAAAATTCCTATTTTGCTGCAACGTAGTTCAATGAACCAGGATTTTCAGATTTATTTAGAACAGATAGACTCTATTCAAGGAGTAAGGGGTTCGATGGATTTGGAATTAACTGGTAAAGTTAAACTTGCGAACGGAGATTTTTGCTTATTTATGGCCTACTATGACTATGATATGCATAGTGGCGAAATTAGTTTAGTGGAATCGAAGATAACTGCTAGGATAGAAAAACGCAAAATCGAAGAAGTAAATGATGATTCGGCGATAATTTTAACGGATTCAATTCCGGCGGATAAACTATTCAGTTTTTTCATGCGGGAAAGACCGGAGTTACGGAAGACGGAGCAAATTTTATTACATACAAGAGATAAAAAATGCTTGTTATTGAAAAATGTATTAATGCTTCGGAAGATTTTAACGTTGGATAGTAAGGTGAAGTTGCAAATGGAAGCGGAAGCGCAAATTAATTTTAGAGATAAAATTTTGAAATTCGTGGTCTAATTTTACTCATTCTAGAATTTAATTTTTAATTTCAATTTCTAATTTAGGGCTATTTTTAAGCTATTTGAAAGATTTTAAGACGAATAAATCAAATTTTCCAAGGAATTAACGAGACATAATTTGATCAACATAAAACAATTCCGGAGGCTGGATTATCCAGCCTTTTTTCTGGGCTTTTGTAAAATTGAAGCCTAAAAATAGGCTATAATAGAGGTAATGGATAATTTGGAAAACGAAAATTTGAGCAAAAACTTGAGCAACGAATCTTTAGTCGATGAGATTTTGGACGCGAAGATGGATACTCGGAATTTACTCGTAGGCGATGTGATTTTGGATGCGAAAATGGATACTCGTAATTTGGTGGATGAATATAAGGGGTTGCCGAATGAAGAGGTAAAAGATAGATTGGCAGAGAAGCGAAATAGTTTGGAAATTGCGATTGAAAATGTGGATCACGATTTTAATGCGGGAACGATTGTGCGCTCAGCAAATAACTTTAACGTGAGTAAGGTGCATATTGTGGGGCGACGAAAATATAACCGCCGGGGTGCGATGTGTACAGATAAATATTTGGAAATTGTATATTGGCCTTCAATGGAAGAATTTATGGCGGATCAAAGGGCGCGTAAAAGGGAAGTGGTGGCAATTGAAAACAACGTGGAACGTGCCAAACCTTTGGGTCTTAAACGCTTTGAGAGCCATTCTACGCTAGTTTTCGGTAGTGAGGGTAATGGAATTAGTCTAGAATTGGTAAATGCGGCAGATGACGTGCGATATATTGAATCTTTTGGCTCGACGCGTTCGGTGAATGTGGGGGTGGCAGCCGGGATTGCGATGTATGAATGGGTGCGTCAAAATGTGATAAATGCTTAAAATAAAAACGCCGAATGAGGCGTTTTTTTGATTGGAGCTTATGTTTCTCGATTTGATTAAAAATTTTTTATCTCGAAGTTAATCTTAAGAGTATTTAGTCTTCGAGCTGGCCTTGGAGGGTTAGTGATTAACGCTTAAAAATTGCTTGAACTAAGAGGGTAAGGAGAAAAATGTGGAGATTCGACATTACGACGAGCCCAAGCAGGATGGCAATGAGTCCCCAAAATTTAACGCGTTCATAAGAAGAAACGCCACTTAAGAAATTATTGGAAATTTCTTGGTATTTGGCGACCATAATACCGCCGACAATGACGATAATAAGCCCGATAAAAACCCAAGAAAAGCTAAAATTCCAATCCATATGCAATAATTATAACAGAATTAACGGGGATTTTTATTGCTTTTTTGAATTTTATGGGGTAAAATAAGTGATATTGGGGATATAGCTCAGCTGGTTAGAGCGCGTCACTGATAATGACGAGGTCTGTGGTTCAAGTCCACATATCCCCACCAAATTGGAAATGATGAATTTGGCGTAAGGCCAATTTTTTGTGTTTAATAGGGGTGGAGTTTAAAAAAAAGAATTGAGAGATGGATTTTAATGGGGGTGGCTAGATTGAGCTAAGGACAAAAGGAATTAAGATAAAAGGAAAATAGAGCATAAAAAAGACCCGCGAGGGTATTTTGGTGGAGTGTTCAGCGGGGGGACGCTAAACACCCCATGTATGGTGGAGCAACAGGGATTCAAACCCTGGACCTCTGCCTTGCAAAGGCAGCGCTCTAATCAGCTGAGCTATTGCCCCATACGCAAGAATTTTAACAAAAAGCAGAAAAAATGTCAATAAAATTAAAGGGGATTCGAAGAGGTGAGGAAGCGAGATGTGCGCCATTAGGAGTATTTTATAGAGAGAATATATCATGAGATAAATATCGTGACTTGGAAGTATATCATGGGATGAATATGAACGATGTGAGCGGAATATATATTATGACATATTTTTTAACTTTAGCGTATTGACAAAATGCTTCTGTTATTATATAATGCTAATCATTAACCTTTGAGCGGGAGGCTTAAGGTAAATAAGAGAATTAAAAAATGGTGGGCAGAAGGATTTTAAATGGCTGGAACTAAAGCTGGTGGTTTGAAAGCTGCTGCAACAAATCGCGCAAAATATGGTAAGGAGTTTTACGCTCGCATTGGTCAAAAAGGTGGACGCTTAGGTCGTACCGGTGGCTTTGCAGCTAACCCTGCTCTTGCGAAAATTGCTGGTGCTAAAGGTGGTCGTTTGTCAAAACGCGGTCCTGCAAAAGCAAAAACTGTAACTGAATAATTTATTTATTCACCTAGAATTAAGAAAAATAAATCCGCTTCAGCGGGTTTATTTTTTGTGTGACTAAAGTCTGATTAATGGGGAATTGTTTAAAATAAGTGATCACAGTGCGGGCAATGCCAGCGGCCGTGATCATCTTGAAAACGGGTGAGAGTACATTTTTTACAGAGAGACTGAGCATGAAGCCAATCGCGGTAAGTGTCAAGATGAGCTTCGACGTATTCGGAATCATAATTTAAGTATTCAATATTCTTGAAATGCTGATGTTTTTCAATGAGGGATTTGGCGGTTTGCCAGGCTTCAGATTCGAGTTTAAGGCGATCGATGGCGGTGTCATAATTTTGGTGTTCATTAAGGGCGTGGCCGAGTTCGTGGAGGGTTTGAAGGGCGAAGTCAGCAAAAGGTGTGTCACCTATGAGAGCGGATTGGTCAAGATTAATCATTTTAGGATAACGAAAAGAGAAGCGGGATTTGAGGTAAAAATGGTAATCAGAGTACTCGGAGCGCAAAAAATCGAGAAATTGCTGTTTTTTATGATTAACCTCGCTTTTCATAAGGTTATTGTAGTTTGAGTGAGAAAAAAAAGAAAGCAGAAGCGGAGAGGGGTAACACTTTACAAACAGAGGTGATTTTGATATATTAGGGAATAGATTCGGGTTCGTTCAAGTGATTTTTTGTGGAAGAAAAATCAGCTGAACGGACCTGAAGGAAGGAAAAATATAAGAATGGCTGATGCCAAAAAAGTAACAATGGATGAATTGCTAGCTAACGCTGGTGACTCTATCAAAAAAGCAGCAACTGGAGACGTGGTCTCAGGTACTGTTTTATCAGTAAAAAAGCACGAAATCTTAATTGATCTCGGTGCACAAGGTGTAGGCTTGGTGCCTCGCCGCGAAGCTTCTTTCGCACGTAACCTCGAGGAAGGTGCAGAAGTTACCGCTTCTGTAATCGATTCTGAGATGGAAGACGGCATGGTGCTTCTTTCACTCCGCAAGGCTGTGAAGGATAAGGGTTGGGATGAAATCCAAGCTAAGCTCGATGCTTCTGAAATCGTGGAAGTTACCCCATTTGATGCAAATCGTGGTGGTCTTCTCGTGGAATACGAAGGAATTCGTGGTTTCTTGCCAGTTTCACAACTTTCTGCTGAACACTACCCACGCGTAGGTTCTGCTGATAAGGACGAAATCTTGCAACGCCTCAATTCTCTCGTAGGTAAGGGAATCAAAGTTCGCATTCTTGATGCAAGCAAGAAAGATAACAAGCTTATCTTCTCTGAAAAAGAAGCGGTCAAAGACGGCCTCGCTGCTCGTTTTGCTGAACTTCACGTCGGTGATACTGTCGAAGGTGTAGTAACCGGTGTGGTAGACTTCGGTGTATTCGTGAACGTGGAAGGTATCGAAGGTTTGGTACACATCTCAGAAATTTCTTGGGAGCGTGTCAATAACCCATCTGACTACGTTAAGGTTGGCGATACGATCAAGGCAAAAATTATTGCGATTGATAAGGAACGCCTCAGCCTCTCCATCAAGCAACTCGTGGCCGATCCATGGCTATCAGAGGTAGAAAACTTGAAGAAGGGTTCCAAGGTGGAAGGTACGGTTACTCGTATTACCCCATTTGGTGCTTTTGTTCAGATTTCTCCAGCTGTCGAAGCTTTGGTCCACGTTTCTGAACTTGGTGAAGGTAACGATGTCGATCCAGAAAAAATCTTTACTTTGAATGAACGCAAGAACTTCAAGGTTCTAGATATTGATCGTGAAGGTCGCAAGATCTCACTCTCTGTCGCAAAATAAGACAGAAGTTAAAAATAAGCCCCGCGAGGGCTTATTTTTTATTATTGATTTTCGTTTGATTGGAAGTTTTGGTCAAGAACCTGAACCTTGGTGACGCTGCCTTTGAGATTGAACTGGGAATTATCGAGGTAGGTGAGGTCGCCCATGCTAACAGCGGTAGGATTAGCTTCCTTTAGACGGTCATAATCGACAAGGAATTCGACGACACTATGGTCGTTTTTGTGAATGGTATGAGTGGTCGGATCGGTATCGCCGTCATCTTTTTGATCGCCAACTACGCAGCGTAAGATGTTTGGATGGCCTTGATTATCAAGAGTGACTTCGATGAGTTGGCCGATTTTGTCAGAGATGCCACTACCGACCGCGACGACTGGGTAGGTATTTTCGCCATCTTGATAATAGGTGAGGCCGGATTTTCCGACATGGAAATTGGCATTTTCGTGAGTGAAATTATAATTCGGGGTAGTTTTGTCGGTGATGGCTTTGTAATCCATGAAGGACTTGAACTGACCGATGCCGGCAGGGAAATTAACCGTTTTTAGGACGGTTTTTTCGGCGGTATGAGTAAGTTTTTCGTCTTGCAAGGTGGTAGCGGTGCGATGTTCAATTGGGGTGGCGTTAGTATTTATGGAAGTGGTATCGTCAGCTATTTTTTCTTCTGGAATACTGAGGTTATTATCAGGGGTGAATTTCTGTGCGTCATTATCTAGCTGGATAGAGTATGCGAAATTTTCGGTGTCACTAGAAGCTTGCGAGGTTTCAATTAGTGGATTGAATTGATTTTGGTATTCAATTGGGCCATTTTCGGGAGTGTAATCTGGTTCGAGGCCTTTTTGGGCGCGAAGAGCATTGTGATGATTCATGTAATCTTCATAACCAGTGAAGGTGCGATTATAATCGTCTTCTTCGTCATCTTCGAGGGGGACGCCGAGTTCTTCCATGTCTTTTTGGTGTTGCTCAATGGATTGATTAGAGAGGTGGTTGGCGAGCATGGAAGCGCCCTTAAATACAAGAGTAGCACCGATAGCAAGCAGGGCAGCGCGGCCAAGAGTAGGAGCGGTCATGGCAGCAAGATAAGTGAGTTTTTCGCCAACAGTATCGAGGGCGGGTTCATTTTCGCGTTTTTTATTAAGTTCAGATTGGAGATGCCTCTGGAATTGACGTTCCTGATAAGCGGCGGAGCGACTTAATTGAGGAATTTCAGGACCTTGATTACGATTTTGGACGTGAAGTTCTGGTTCCTGTTGAAATTGATTAAAATTCTTGCGTGTTTCGTGCTCCATAATGCTTATATTATACCGCAAAAATAAGCTGAGAGGTATGAAAAAAGAGGAAGGGGCGGATGAAATTAAGCAGAGTGGAATGATGTGAGTGGAATTTTAAGCTAGACGTAATAGTAAAAGAGAAAGGTTCATGGCGCGGTGTGACAGGGGTGAAATATTGACAAAAATGACTGTTTGTATTATAATATTGGTGTAATTTTGTGTTCGGACAATTTTGTCCCAAAATAGTTCTTTAGAAATGAGGTGAAATTATGCAAACTTAGATCCTAATTAATTTTAATTGAATTTGGAAAATTGAAACTATTTTTGGGTCACTTCGGTGATACGACAAGGAGGGAAAAATGGAGGGAAATTTCGTGGAATTGATTAAATTAAGTAAGGCAGTGGATGACTTTGAAGATGAAAAAATCGCCTTAGCAATGCAAGAGAAAAATCGACGAACTAGAGTGTTAAACGGAATTATGCTGCTAGAGGTGGCAATTAGTTTAATGGTGTTATTTTTTGGATTTTCGGTGACAAATGGCTATAAGATGGCGATTTTGATGATCGGACTTCCGGTGATGGTTTTGCCGAGCCTGCTTACGAATGCGTATTGGTTAGACCCATATATGCGAGTAAATAACAAGTGGGTGAAATTCCTGTCAGAAGAGCTGAGCTTGAATCGAAAATTCTGTAATAATATGCATGCATGGATTTTTTTAACCTATAGCGTGTATATTTTTATTCCGGGAACGGAGAAGTTGGCGACGATTTTTGCACTAATGTTGGTGAGTCTAGCGACAGCTTTTTATGGTTTGCAGATTTTTTGGCCGGCGGAATTTGAGAAAAGTTTTTTGAAACTGAATCGAATTCTATCAAGTGCGATTTATTTGATCTTGAGCTATGTTTTAATTATGGCTGCGGTTTTGACTTATTTGGCCTGTGTAGGGGCATTAAACCACTAAAAACACAGAGAGTGTGAAAAAATGGAGGGGGAAAATGAAACAATTGTTTAAACTTAGCAATAGAAATTTAATGAGAATTCTGTTATGTTTAATTTCGACGATTATCTGTTTGAGTGATCCTCAGGTAGGAGTCGGTATTAGCATATTAGGATTTGCGGTTGTAATGATAGACTATTTTCGGCAGGCAATTTTCAGGAAACAGGAATGTGATTTTTGGATGCTAGGAGAGACACTACTCGAAGGTCGAGTATCATTAGCCGATTTTGTTTATGGAATTTTGATAATGCTCATGGTCTTTTATGTATGTGGAAACTCAATACCAACAATTGTATTTTTCATGGTAGGATTTTTATTCTGTTATTGTCTGATTATTTGGGTTTTTACACATGACAAATATTCGGAGCAAATGCGGAAGAGTCTTTCGAATGTTTGGTTTTTTTCGATGATGTTAATTCCATTATGGGGATTAACGATTATGGCTTGTCGAAATTTGGCAGAACTTTTAGTGTGTATAGCGATAAACATAACGTTATTTTCAATGGGGGTTTGGCCGTTGGTTTCAGATGATGACGACTTCCAATTCTATGAAGAACAGGAAGAATGTGAGCCCGAAGAGGAGAAAGAAAAATAAAAATACTTCGGAATCTCATGCTGAATAATTTCACTAGTTTTAAAATCCCCTCGATGAGGGGATTTTTGGTGTACAATATAAGCATGAAAATTTTACAATTGAACGTATGGATGGGAAAAGTGGAGGGGGAATTAAAACGC
>SDRH01000012.1 GCA_007845165.1 TM7 phylum sp. oral taxon 351
AATGGTTATATCACAAACATTAGCGTTTTAGACGTGTGAGTTTCAATAGTTAGAAAATAATCATAAGTGTTTTAGATTTTTTGAAAGCAAGTACGGTGAATTTTATAAGACTAAACGCATGGTTTTACAGTAAGAGGATGGGGTGAAATTTGCTATAATAGAAGAAAATGGAGGCAGAATGGGCGGTATAATTGGTAGTTACGGACAAAGTGATCTGATGCGAGGAAATTCTGGCAAGCAACAGGAGGCAGGCGACCTATACCAGAGGTCGCGCGGACAAAATGGGATGGAAGGTAGCTTCGATGTTCGTGGTGGCAGTTCAGAGCCTAGCCAGAATGATGGTTTTGGCCGGGTGAATGACCAAGAGACTAATCATGGTTATGGTTATGTGAAAAACTCAGAGGAATTGAAGCGTGGTTATGGCGTGGTGGGAGAGCAAGAAAAAGCTCGTGGCTATGGTGTACTAAGTAGTGGAGGCGAAAGGCGCGGATATGGTGTGACCCCCGGGGACGGATATAAGCGTGGATATGGAAGACTGGGCGGAGCTGGTTCTAGCGGTGGGGCATCTAGTGCGAGACGAGCCCCAAGTGAAACCATGCAGCGTGACAAGATGATGGGCATGGGCGGCGGACCTGCTAGTGGAGCTGGTTTTTCTGGTGGTAGTAGGCCTTCCGGTGGGAATATCAGGCCGGTGATTAAGCCGAATTTCTGATTAAACTAGAGTTTTTGATTCAATTCTTACGTATCGTGTTTTACCAATCAAAGTGAGTTGCACTAAAAAACGACCAGATGTCTGGCCGTTTTTATTTAACTATGATTTCGCCTTGTAGGTAAAATAACCTGGCGCACCTGGGCGATCGATGCGTAGGTATTCATAATCATATCGACCATTTGGATAACAGGTACCGTTGCCACCACAGAGACCGTAACGATTACCAAATACGGATGACGTTTTACTATTAGCACTGACAGAAGAAACGTCAAAGTCCTCAGAAACATAAATTGTTTTGAGATCATTACGGATTGAAGTATATTCTTTACTGCCACCAAACATATCAAAAAAGATTGATACTTTTGAAGTATTAAAACTGGTTAAATCTAGTGTTTTTAGACTTAAAGTTTCAGAAAACATTACCTGAAGATCCGTTACATTACTCGTATTAAAGCTAGTTACATTAAGTTTTTCTAAAGATTTTGCTCCGGCAAACATAGCAGTCATATCTTTTACTTTTTCAGTATTAAAGCTTGATAGGTCTAACTCGGTTAAGGATTCGCAATCAGTAAACATATAACTCATATCGACTGCATTTGATGTATTAAAATTCGAAAGATCTATTTTCTTAAGCTTCCTCAAGTCTTCAAACATATGCCCAAACTTTACAACCTTACTCGTATCCATTGGAGATAGATCAATATCTTCGATGTTAAAACAATTTCTAAACATAAATTGAGTACTTCGGCCAAAATATATTTTTGATGCGTCGGCATAATAATATATAGTATTTGATGAATTTTCATACCACATTAAAACAGGCACATCCGATACATCTTCGTTCTGAATATTAACAGTACTAATATCACTACTTGGCGCATCGTGACTATATTTAACGTGTTTAATATTCTCCAATTGCCCACCCGTCAATGTGGACATAGCATCATGAAAATAATATCCACCATTTAATTCAGCATAATTTTCGACAGGATTTGTGGTGATCGAAACGAGGAGTTTGTTTTGATAATTGCCGGTACGGAGGCTAGAGTTTAACTTCATACCGACATGAAAAGTATTGGTTTCCTCGGTGTCGTTTTTGGCGGTAGTGGTGGCGATAACCTTGGCATGACCGCGCGGTTGAATTGGCGAATAGAGTGCCTCAGAATCTAGACGCATACCCCATTGATTAGCTGGAAGGTCGGCTAGAGTGTAATTAGAACCAATGGAAGAAATTTTCGTATCATTCAGAGGATTGGCGTCGGCAAGAGCGGTTTCTTCAGAGGTGGAAGAAACGGTGACGGTATAGCCACTGCGATTATTTGTCTTGACTGAAACATTTATTGGTGTGTCGGTAGTGCCAGATGCGCTCTCGATTACATCAGTGCCGTTAACCTGGATATTTGCACTGTCGACAGAGGCGGAAAGAGTTGGCTTGACGAGAGCATGGGTGTTTTGTTGGAAAGAAAGTGTGGCGCTCACACTAGCAGCTATGGCTAGCAGAAAGAACCAAGGTGTGGAGATGTGGTTTTTCATAATATGCCTTTTTATTTGGATGCTTTTGCTCATTTTAACACAAGCGGAAAGAAAAGTGAATCTCTGATTGAAAAAAGAAACTGGGTTTGTTATAATCTAGGAAGCGTACAGCGCATTTTGAAAATTTGGTGGGTGTAGCTCAGTCGGTTAGAGCGTCTGATTGTGGTCCAGAAGGTCGTCGGTTCAATTCCGATCACCCACCCCATTAGCGAGTGTAGTACAGCGGTTAGTATACAAGTTTTCCAAACTTGGGATGAGAGTTCGATTCTCTCCACTCGCACCAAATTAAAAAATAAGGACGTTTACGTTCTTTTTTTAATTGCCCGTACGAGAAAGACCACGTAGTGGGATTACTCGCACCAGGTTATAAAAAGAAGAGCATTTATGCTCTTATTTTTTATTATTGTTTGTACGAGAAAATTTACGGAGTAAAACTACACATACCAAGTTATAAAAAAGAGGTCTTTAACCTCTTTTTCTTTATTGGAAGAAAGCGAAATAGACGATGGCGCCGACCAGTGCACCGAAGATACTCATGGCGATGAGGGCAAAGACTAGCGAAAGGTTGGTCTTGCGCATTGAAGGATCGTCGATAATGACAGCCTGTTGCTTGGCCTTGGTCTTTTCAGATTTATTTTTCGCATAAATAGTTTTACGAGAATTATTATCTTCCTCGAAGGTGTAATCCTTGATCTTGGAGCCTGGACCGAGGAGTTCAGAAGAAAATTCTGAAGAAGTAAAATTATCTTGCCCAGCAGCAAGCGGACGTTTTTGTACCTTGTCGGTATTAATAAATGGACTGCGACCACCGAGGACATAGTTGGAATTATTATTCGCGATGTCGGACTCAGCATAAAGCGAAGTAGTTTTTGGCTTTTCATTATCCGAGAAGGAGTATGGTGAACGAGCTGGAGTAACCGTAGCTATAACCTCGGATCGATCTTCCTGATCATCTGAAGCGAAGGCAGAATCGATAGAATCAGGCGTGAGCGTGCTTCCCTGGTTTTTTGGCAGAGTAGAAATAGTATTCGAGCGGCCGGCGGTCGGATAATACATGGTAGCAGATGGATTGCCAGAGGTAGATGCAGGATTATCGCCATGGAGCTGATCATTATCTACAGAATCAAAGAGTGCCTCAAGGTCTTCTATTTCATCATAATTATCATAATTTTGCAAGGCGTCACGCACGCTTGGAGAAACCAGAGTAGTTGGAACTGGGGCTTTGGCTGAGTGAGTCGTTTGAGATTCGGAATTTATTTCAGACTCAACTTTTTTAGCTGGACGAATGCGACCAAAAAGTGTGCGGCTTGGACTGGCGGTAATCTGAATACGAGAAACCGGCGAAGGCGCTTTAAATTTGGAGGCAGCAGAAGCAGCGGAGGCAGCAGAATTAACAGTATTAATGGCGGAACCGGCAAGAGAATTTGCAGCATTAGTAACTGAAATTGACCCAGCGGAAGCGGCGTTAGTAACTGAAATTGCGGTAGGAGCAGGTCTCATCTTCGGGGCTAAACTAGCACTGCCTACTGGAATACGACCAGTAGCACGCGGCAATTCACCAACTTTACGCTTGGCTAATTCTTCTTTGGCACGTTGTTTTTCGTATTCATAGCGTCTTTGCTTGGCCTGATTTTCTCGTTCAATAGCCTGGCGTCGTAAAAGAGCTTCTTGTTCAGCCTGTTTTTTAGCAATAGCCTGCTGTTTTTCTTCGATTTCACGCTGCAATCTAAGTTCGCGATTTCGCAAAGATTCTTCGGCCTGAGAACGAGCTAATTCCTGCTTAGCGGCCTCGATACGGCGACGATTATAATCCATAGTTTGATTTTGGAGTTCAATCTGGCGCTGAATTTCCTCACGACGTTTGCGCTCTTTTTTTGCCTGTTTTTTGCGCTCTAGTTCACGTTCGGAAAGCGAATAAGTGTAAGCCGAAGCAAGAGTGCGAGCACGAGTAGGGCTGGCGATAGCGGGATTCGCGGCAGCAGAAAAAGTGCCAGCAGTTTTGCGGACAGGAGAAAAATCCATCATGCGACCTTTGACAGTGGTATTTTGGGTGTTTTTTCCTTGCATATTCATGTTTAATTATACTCGATTTTCCGATTATTCACGGACCTTTTTTGCAGTTTCAATGATACTGGTAAACGACTCAGAAACTAGTCCGGCACTACCGATTAGAAGCCCATTTACACCTGGCACCGTGAGATAAGCACCGGCATTATTCGGATTGACACTGCCTCCAAAAAGTACGGGAATTTCAGCGACGGTTTCCGCGCCATAGACTGAAGTAAGTTGATCGCGAATAATTTTCACAGCGTCAGCAATTTCATCTGGGCTGGCAATATGAGCGGCTTTGGTACTAGAGATAGCCCAAACTGGTTCATAAGCGATAATACATTTTTTAATATCATCACTGTCAATTTCGGAAAGACCACCAAAAATTTCGTCACGCAAAACATCGACGGTTTCACCAAAATTACGCTGACTTTCAGTCTCACCGACGCAAAGAATCGGGGTGATACCATTACGAATCGCAGCAGCGACCTTCTGAGAGATTTCACGATTGGTTTCACCGAAGACAAAGCGGCGCTCGGAATGGCCGATGATAGCGTAAGAAACTAGACCGCGAAGCTGAGCGATAGAGACCTCACCAGTATAGGCACCAAAATCACGGTAATAAAAATTCTGAGCAGCAAGCTTAATCTTAGATTTATTACGTTCAAGTTGAAGTGAAAGACTAGAAAGCGAAGTAAAACTTGGAGCAATCACAATTTCGAGGCCACGACTAGGTTTGATTTTTTTAAGTAATTTCTGCAAAAAGATAGAAGACTCACCGATGGTCAGATTCATCTTCCAGTTGCCCACAATATATGTTTTCATAATCTTATTATAGCATAATCAGTTTGAGAATTTTAAGGTTTTGGTGAGGTGTGGATTTTGATTTTAACCACAAAAAGTGAGCGTTTTTGCTATAATAAGCAAAAGAAATACCGCAGAGAGGAATAGAGATGAAGAAAGTATTATCCTTTGATATTGACCAAACCTTAAATATCGCCAAAACCCCAATTCCAGATGAAATGGCTTTTTTACTCAGTGAGTGCTTGAATGAATTTGAGATTTGCCCAATTTCCGGTCAGAAATTTGAGCAATTTTTAATTCAAATCGTGAATCGCTTAGTCGAAGTCGCCGATGTTACTCCAGCGCAACTGGCACATCTTCATCTTTTTGTGGCACAAGGCACACAATACTATCGCTACCAGCCAACCGCCAACGGCAACGATGGGTCAACTTACAATGAGAAGAACTGGGAGCAAGTTTATAATTATCCATTAACCGAAGATGAGGTGGCAAAAATCACCGAAGCTCTGGAAAGTTCGGCCAAAGAAGTGGGGTATTGGGAAGAAGACAAGCTCCAGCCGGGTGACGAAATTATCGAAAATCGTTTGTCACAAGTAACTTTCTCGGCGCTTGGGCAAAAAGCGGGTACTGAGGCGAAATACGCCTGGGATCCAGATTGCAAGAAGCGTAACTTGATTGCTAAACTCGCCAAGGAAAAGGTACCGGACTTCTCTTTTGAGGTGGCTGGAACTACCAGTATTAACGCCTTCCGTGACGGATTAAATAAATCTTTCGGCATGAACCATTTGATGGAAGAATTGAATGTCGAAAAAGACGATATTCTCTATTTTGGCGACATGACGCAAGAGGGTGGCAATGATTATCCAGTCGTGCAGATGGGCATCGATACGATTACGGTGCGTAATCACGAAGATACCGAATATGCCCTGAAAGGAATTTTGGGAGTACTATGATTTTAGATGCTTCAAAATTAATCGGATTTCGCATCTTAAGCTTAAGATCCGGTGGGGTGATCAGTATGATTGAATCAATCATTGTCGATCCGAATGATTTGAAGATTTTGGGATTTTTCCTTAATAAAAATACTGTGAGCTTTGACTCGGGAGCGATTTTGGATGTCCGTAGTGTACGAGAATTTTCTCACCTCGGAATGATTATTGATTCAGACGAAGAGCTACTAAACGTGGGGGATGTAGTAAAAATCGATGAAATGGTGAAACTGAATTTTCAGCCAATCAACTTCAAGGTAAAGACCCAAAGCAAGAATAGCGTAGGGACAGTAATAGATTACACGGTAGATGTAAACGATTTTTATATTCAGCAGCTAATCGTCAAGCGTCCAATTCTGAAGTCATTCATCGATCCAGAACTAATTATTAATCGTTCAGAAATCCTAGAGATTAATGACGAAGCAATCATAGTAAAGGATGAGCTGGCTAAGCAAAAGGGCCGCGAAAAATTAGAGCAAGAAGAATTCGTACCGAATTTCGTTAATCCATTCCGCCAAAATGACTAACCAAAAGATTTGATTTTAATTTTGAAGATTTTCAGTGTCGATTGCGGAGAGTTTGGATTTAATTAGATCATAGGAAAAACCTTGGCGGACAAGATAGGCCATAAGTTTTTCTCTAGTAATCGGGCGGCGTAATTTCTTCTCGATCATTTTATCGATTTCAGTATCATCTTCACGCTGAGAAAAAAGCTCATCACTTTCGAGAACTTCGCGCACCAGAGATTCAGAAATTCCCTTGCTTTTAAGTTCGTAGAGCAATTTTTTGCGACTAATTCCCTTAGATTGATTGCGATTATCGATATAGAAACGCGTAAAATTATAATCGGAAAGAAATTTTTCCTGCTTCAAGCGCTCGACTACGAGATTAATCTGAGTTTCCGTAATCTCTGCGCCAGGCTTGGTAGGAAGATTAAGAGATTTACGACCGGTATATTCATAGGTATTATTTTCTGTAAAATCAATTTCGCGAATCTTTTCATTTTGGGTGCGAACATTTTTCCGTAACTCTTGAATCTTAGTGTGATATTCCTCGTCTTCAGCTAGGCGTTTTTTGAAATTATCATACTTTATCTGTGTCTGACGACGACGAAGTTGCTTGCGGTGCAGGTAGTCGCGAATTTCTTTTTCAGAATGCGGACGCGACAGACAATACTCTAGGGTAGATTGATAGAGTTTATCGAGTGAAGACAGAGCAACTAGTTCGGCGATATATTCTTCCGTGAGCACATCGCCGACTTTGAGGTTTTGCTCAGAAAATACTTTGAAACTGAGTGAGCACAAAAATTTATGATTAACAAAAATATTAATACGATTCGGATCTTTGACTCCTGGCTTGAGTTGCGAAATTTTCTGAAAAGTTTCCAGAGTGAGAGCGGTCACTATTCGCTCGCTTCGGCTTTTTCGCGAACTTTTTGCTCAATTTCAGCGAAGAATTCTGGCTTTTCTTTAAGTACGCGCTTCACAGCTTCACGGCCTTGGCCGATAGTTTCGCCATTATACTTAATAAAGGCACCAGCCTTATCGAAGACACCATATTGGACGGCGAGATCGAGTACGTCACCAACCTTAGAGACACCTTCGTTGTACATGATATCGAATTCAGCAGAGCGGAATGGGGCGGCAATCTTATTCTTCACGACCTTAATCTTGGTACGGTTACCAATGATATTTTCACCATCTTTAATCTGACCGATACGACGAATGTCGATACGAACAGAAGCGTAGAACTTCAGAGCGTTACCACCAGTAGTGGTTTCAGGATTGCCAAACATCACGCCAATCTTCATACGAATCTGGTTGATGAAAATGACGGTAGCCTTAGATTTAGAGATAATGGCAGTGAGCTTACGCATAGCCTGAGACATCAAACGAGCTTGAAGACCCATCTGAGCATCACCCATATCGCCATCAATTTCAGCCTGTGGCACAAGGGCGGCAACAGAGTCGACTACAATTAAGTCCACCGCGTTTGAGCGCACGAGAGTTTCACAAATTTCAAGAGCCTGCTCACCATTATCTGGCTGAGAAATCAAAAGATTATCGACATCAACGCCGATGCGCTTGGCATAAGATGGATCAAGAGCATGCTCCGCATCGATGAAGGCAGCCTGGCCACCAGTTTTTTGAATTTCAGCAATGGCGTGCAATGCCAAGGTAGTCTTACCTGAAGATTCTGGACCGTAGATTTCAATAATACGGCCCTTAGGGTAACCACCACCAAGAGCTAAATCAAGCGAAAGTGAACCTGACTTCAAAAGTTCAACATCGATATTGCGATTATCGCCCAATTTCATAATAGAGCCATCACCAAATTGCTTAGTAATTTGAGCAATAGCAAGCTTTAAGGCTTCGGATTTTCCGTTTTCAGCATCAGTTTTTTTAGTTTCTTTTTCTTTGACCATAATTCCTCCGTTATTTATCGAATTTCTGTAAAATTACTCTGTAAAATCGTTCTTGGAACGAGAATTTAATGGGTATACATATGATATTCTCCTTGCATCTCGGAAAAATAAACTTTACCTCACTTTTTCTATTTTAAGAATACGCTAGTCGAGAAGTAAAATCAATGGAAAAAGCAGATTTGTCGATTATTTGACAATAGCAAATTTATTTTTGCCACGCTTCAAGATGGCGAAAGAGGAAATTTGATAAGCTGGATCTTGGATTTTCTGATTATTTACAGAGATAGCATTACCCAAAATCAAAGTTTTAGCTTCGGAACGAGAGCTCGCCAAACCAAGTTCAGTTAGTGCGTCGATGAGATTAATTTCGGCGCCATTAAGCTCAAAATGTGGCAGAAGCATAGCAATACTTTCAATCTCCGATTCAGAAAGCGTCTCTACCTTGCGACCACCGAAGAGTAATTCAGTAAGAGTAATCACCGCGGCAGCAGAAGACTTACCGTGAACCACCTCAGTCGCACCACGAGCAAGGGCTTTCTGAGCGATACGAAGTTCAGGGTGAGCTTGATGCTCGGCAAGAATCTGATCGATTTCTTCTTTCGAGAGAACGGTGTAGATTTTAATCAAAGATTCGACGGCCTGATCAGACTGATTGAGCCAGAACTGATAAAAATCAAAGATAGAGGTGTAATTACCGGAACCATTATCCTGACTAGCGAGCCAGACTGCATTTCCTTCAGATTTACCAAATTTACGACCAGTCACCGGATCAATAACAAGAGGAGTAGACCAAACATCAGCACGACCACCTTCAAGACGTTTAATCAGATGGACCCCAGAGGAGGCGTTACCAAATTGGTCAGCCCCACAAAGTTGCAGGTCAATTCCGTAATGACGATAGAGGTGAAGAAAATCATAACCCTGAATCAAAGAGTAAGAAAATTCCGCATAAGAGATACCAGAGCCACCTTCGCCGATACGATTTTGGATAAATTTACGATCGAGAAGTTGTGTCATGGAGAAGTTTTTACCGACTTCACGCAAAAAATCTAAGAAATTAATGTTTTTAAACCAATCATAATTATCGACTAGGCGTAATTCATAGTGGTCATTATCTGGGTCGCCATCATTTCGCGTATCGGCAGCACCATCAAAACTAATTACATTAGCCATTTGACGACGAATGCATTCCTTATTATGCGCAACTTCTTCGAGAGGTTTCAATTCGCGTTCACCATTTTCCTTAGGGTCACCAATTTGACCAGTAGCACCACCAACCAGAAGAGTTGGCTCATAGCCATGACGCACAAAACAGGCACACATCATGAGGGCGGCTAGATTACCAATAGTTAAAGAGTCAGCTGAAGGGTCGGCACCAAAATAGAAGCGTTTATTTGCTTTTTCATCAAGTTCGGAAGGATTAGTAAAGCTATTTTCGGCGGCGAAACCACGCCAGATGAGTTCTTCGGATAATTTCATAAGTATATTTTAACATTTTTTCTTGTGTTATAATTAAATTCTGAATAAATAAGTGGAGGGCTGCGTGACAGACTCAAAATCCAATTCAAAAAGTGCGAACATAAAAAATAATTCTAAACAAACTGCGGCGAATAAAACTAATTCCATGCACGAGTTTTTGTCGAGTAAAAATTCTTCTCGCTTTGTAACGAATAAACAGCCGGTAAAATTAGTTTCCCCAGGCGAAAAACTACGTCAGCCAATGAAACGTGAAGCTACGCCAATGAAACAATATTTAACGAGTCGCGATGAAAAAAATTTTGCTAATAACAGAGAGAAAAAGCTTCCACTAGGTGGGGTGTCCAACCTAAAAAACGAGACTAAATTACGCGAGGAGAATACCCCAAAACCAACAGAAAATGCTACAATAAAAGCACAAAGCAATAATGTTAATTTAGTTACAGAATCCAAGGAAATGAATAGAACTTCGGCAAAAAATAGCAAGGATAAACCAAAGGCACCAAAAAAATCACCTTTTATGAAGAGTGACCGTAAGATGAATGTCTACTCTAGCTTGGTTTATAAAAATAAAATGAAGCAGGAAGCTAAGGCAAGACGTGAAGCAGAAGAATTAGCTAAGCTACCAAAAGAACCCGTGAAGCGCTTCTTTGCTAAACTCGCGCCAAAACGCGTCATGCATAACCTTTTCTCGAAGAAGGGTCTGTTTATGCTTTTGAAGTTTGGTGCGGCCATGTTCCTCATTGCAATTATTGCCATAGGTGGTTTATTCCTCTATTTCAAGAAGGATTTAGATGAGATTCGCCTTGACCAAATGAAAGTAACCGGTACCGTAAACACCTATTTGGATCGTAACGGGCAGACTCTTTGGGAAGATAAGGGCGACGGTGATTATCGCTTGGTGGTGGATGGCGATAATATCTCTACCTATATGCGTCAAGCAACGGTAGCGATCGAGGACCGCGACTTTTATAACCACCCAGGTGTGAACTTCTCAGCCTTGATTCGTGCGGCACTTTCAACTGTGACTGGTCGCGGTGTGCAAGGTGGTTCGACTTTAACTCAGCAGCTAATTAAGCAGGTTTATTTTGCAGACGAAGCCGGCAACCGTACAGTATCTGGTTTGCCTCGTAAAATTAAGGAAATGATTTTGGCGCTTGAGGTCGAGAAGATGTATTCCAAAGAGCAAATTATCACCATGTACCTCAATGAATCACCTTATGGTGGTCGTCGTAATGGTGTAGAAAGTGCAGCGCAGGCTTATTTCAAAAAATCAGCTAAAGATTTAACTCTCGGTGAATCAGCATTGCTGGCTTCCATCCCAAATAACCCAACTTTACTTAGTCCATATAATACTGCCTATAATAAATCTCTGATTGAGCGCCAACACAAAACTTTGGATGTGATGGTAAAGATGGGGTATATCACTGAAGAGAAAGCTAAGGCCGCCAAAGAAGAAAAAGTTCTTGAGTCGATCCAGCCAGAATCTAGCCGTTATACTGACATTAAGGCTCCTCATTTCGTGCTCGAAGTGAAGCGCCAACTAGAGGAAAAATATGGCGTAAAGACGATGCGCGCAGGCGGTTTCACAATCAAGACCAGCCTAGATTTGAAAGCTCAGGAATATGCGGAAAAGGCAGTAGCTAACGGTTCTGCATTGATGTACCAGAATGGTAGTGACAATATCTCCCTCTCTTCTGTCGATGTGGAAACCGGACAAGTGATTGCAATGGTAGGTTCTGCTGACTGGAATAAACCGGTATACGGCGAAGTAAACGCTTCCACTTCATTACTCGAACCAGGTTCTTCGATTAAGCCAATTTTGGACTACGCTCCACTCTTCAAGCAACGTGAAGGAGCGAACTATGGTGCTGGTTCGATTTTGAAAGATGAAAATATCGACAATTTCTATTGTGCTGGCTTTACTGGTAACTGTAAATTGCGTAACTACACCGGAGCTTTCTATGGTAATACCTCAATTCGTAAAGCTCTAGCCAACTCCTTAAATATTCCAGCTGTAAAAGCCCTCTACATCAATGGCATCGAAGATAGCATTAAAACCGCACATGATTTAGGTGACATGTCATATTGTACAGATACTTCTGGCGGTCTCTCGATTGCAATTGGTTCGGGCTGTACCGTTAAGCTAATTGAACACGCGAATACTTATGCTTCCCTAGCTCGCGGTGGCGTCTATAAACCACTTTCATACATCCTGGAAGTTAAAAATGGTTCAGGCGATGTACTTGAAAAATGGGAAGATACCTCTGGTAATCGCGTACTTGATTCTCAAGCCGCTTACATGATTTCCGACATTCTCAGTGACACCTCTGCTCGTTCAATGGTCTTCGGTAGCCTCGGTGCATCATTCGGTTTTGTGGTGCCTGGAGTTTGGACGGCTACCAAAACTGGTACAACCACGACTAGTATTTCGACCGTCACGAAAGACTCTCTCATTGCCTCTTACTCACCAGTGGTGGCAACAGTGGTCTGGAATGGTAACCACGACGGTCGCGGCTTAACGAACTCTTCAAACACAATCGTGCGTCGCGTAGTCAATGATTACATGGAGCCTGTACATAAGGATGTCTATGCTAATGCCGGTAAGTGGAAGTCTGGAGATAAGGTCCAAAAACCAGCCGGAATTCAAACGCTTACCGTAAGTGGAATTACCGATATTTTCCCAAGTTGGTTCAATAATAAGACCTCGGGTGCTCAGACTGAAAAAATGAAATTCAATCGCATCAACAAGCACAAAGCTTCTGATTGTACTGACCCAAGCTTAATCGAAGAAGTAGATATCAGCTTCACGATTGATCCAATCTCGAAGAATAAGAGCTTTGCCAAATCTGCCGACGGTTATGATCCATTCACCACAGATGACTGTTCCTATCGTGCACCTACGGTAAGGATTAAAAATAGTACGATTAACAGTGGCTCGGTACTGAAGTTTGAAGCAAAAGCAGGTTCTGAACAATTAGACAGCTACACGGTTTCCGTAGATGGCACCGTAGTCGCTTCTGGAACCGCCCAAGCTGGCGACAATACTACAACTTATACGATGACTGGAAGTGAAACTTCTATCGTAGTAACATTAAAAGATAGCGCTGGTAGCACCGTTACTAGTAAATTAGGCTCGTAAACTGAGTTTAAATTTAATAAATTCTAGCTCCATTTATTATGGAGCTAGAACCTTTAGGCAGAAATTATGAAATTTCTGGATAGTAAAAATTACATAAGATTTTTTGGTATTATTTCTTAATCGGTGATACAATAGCTTCGGATACCGAGGGGGATGTGCTTAGATATTTTTTAACATAATAAGAAAGGTTTTATGGAAATTATTTCTTTAATCATTCATGGCCTCATCTTAATTGAAACTAGCTTTCTTGCATACCGTTCTTTCAAGAAGAGCTTTAATTATTTTGGCCAAAAACGAAAAATTTATGTCGATTCATCGGCTTTGATGGATGGACGTGTATTAAAAGTAGCCCAGACGGGTTTTCTAGGCGGAATTTTGATTATCCCACGTAGTGTAATTCATGAAATGCAACTACTCGCTGACGGAAAAGACAGTGAAAAACGCACGCGTGCGAGATTTGGACTGGATGTAGTCTCAGAACTTGAACGTATCCCTTCGACGGATGTGGTAATTCTGAAGGACGAACTGGATCGTACTCCAGTAGACGAAAGACTTTTGCAGCTAGCTGAAGAAAATCACGGCTCGATTATGACGATTGATTACAATCTTGGCAAGGTAGCTTCGACGATGAATATTGATGTTCTCAACATTAATGAGCTTGTAGTGGAACTACGCTCTGAATATCTACCAGGTGAATGTTTTACTTTGAAGATTACCAGTACTGGTAGCAATCCAAAGCAAGGTGTGGGTTATCTTCCAGACGGCATGATGGTGGTAGTCGATAATGCCAGCGATAAAATTGGTGAGTCAGTGGATGTGATGTTCGAAAAATTCCTGCAGACTAATTCTGGCCGTATGATGTTCGCTAAATTAGCACCTGAAAAACAAAAGCGGATGCGTAAGCCATTTCTAAAAAAGAAGTCTTAAGAAAATAGCCCCTGGGTGGGCTATTTTTAGTGATTCGATAGTTACTACAAATAATTAATGTAATTCTTGTGGGTTATTCTTGATCTTCACCATGCTCTAGGGCATAGGCCATACGCTGATCAATTTCGGATTGATATTTATCGAGAAGACTGGTGGCTTTTTCGGATTTAGCGACATCGAGCATCAGATGGAAGCGAGAGGTTTTATTCATAGCCAACATAGCAAATGGTGTGACTGTACTTCCCTGTTCTTCGTAACCATGAGCGAAGATGCGTTTCGGATTAGTGTAGTTAGCTAAAATATTTTTTAAATCATGTGGGTAGCCATGAAAGTTCGCAATAATTTTCGCACTGGAACCAAACATCTGATTAAATTCTGATTTCGGAAGCGCCTGGTCAGCAAAACCAATACCGGCGTAAGTGAGGGCAGAAATATAGGCGAGACCAATCTTGAGCTTTGGCAAATCCTGCTGAAGCTGCTTCACCGCCTGATAGGATTCATAAAAACTAATATCGCCAGCCGCGACAAAAACATAATCATACTCTGGAATTTCAGAGATATCAATAACCTGAAGCGAACCATTTAACTTGGTAGTATCAAAGAAACAGATGCCTTGCTTGAAACAAAGTTCGGCTTGTTTTTCGTTCAGAAAAACTGGCTGGTCGGTCTTATTTAAAGTAACTAAATTAACTTGATTTGGGCGTTCGAAAAGATAGTTAAAACACGGTTTTACACTTTCCGCATCGAGTGGAAAGAGACAAGAAACATGACGGCCTGGACGAGCTAGAAGGGCGGAAAGTAAAATTGGTGATTGGTGAGAAAAACCATTATGATCCTGACGCCAACAGGTGCTAGTACTAAGTAGATTGGCGGACGGATAGTCTTTTTGCCATGATACGGTTTCGGCTTGTTCGAGAAATTTCAGATGTTGAACAATCTGAGAAAGAATGATCGAAAAAAAGGCTTCGTAGCTAGTCATCAAAGCATCTTTTCCAGTCATCAAGTGGCCGACCATGGTAGAAAAAAGTACATTTTCTGAAAGAAGCTCGATAATGCGGCCAGTGGCAGACTCTGGCATGTCCCATTTTTCGATAGCCAGGTCGCCCCAGGCGCGAGTAGTCTGGCTGTAAACAGCATCGATTTTATTACTGGTGGTTTCATCAGGAGAAAAGAGGTAAAAATCTGGGTCACTTTGCATTTTCTCAGAAAGCAAGGCCCCAAAAGCCTTGGCGGGAGATTTAGTTTTCATGAATTAAAAATCCTTTCTCTTGATCAAATAGTTCATTGAAACGATAAGTTTTGAGCCATTTTTCGAGCATTTTAAGTTCAGTTTCATCAGTTTTAGCATTTGGAAGTGGTACCTGATGAGATTTAAAATTATCACGCACTTTCATACCTTCAGCTTGGCGAGGACCGGTGAGACCCTTTTCGGAGGCAAAGATAATGAATGGTGGATTTTCAGTGGATTCCGCTTGGAAGAGCGCTTGCAGTAAATTTTCTAAGAGATTTCTTTGCAATTTTTCATCGAGTTCAGGGGTAAAATCAGCGGAGGTATTAAACTTCTTGCCAAATTCTTCATAGGTTTCGGAAAGAGTTTCCTTGACTAGAATTGGCGTGTAACCGAAACCTCTAATTAACTCTTTTAATTCATGCTCGGAACGGCGACTGGCGACGGTTGGCGCAGAGATTTTGTAACCATTAAGATGTAAAATTGGCAAAACCCGACCATTTGATTCACTGAGAAGTAGACGATTAAGATTGAGGCTACCGAGCATGGTAGCGGTTTCAAATTCACCATCACCAATAAGGGCGACAGTGGTGTGTCCTGGACGATTTAAAACAGAGCCGTAAGCGGTAGCAAGCGAATAACCGAGTTCACCACCTTCACAAATCACTCCTGGGGTGACCGGGCTGGCATGAGACGGGAAACCACCAATGCGGGAAAACATCTTGGAAATAATTTTGAGGCCGGCATAGTCACGAGAAAGCGTAGGGTCAACCTTAGCTAATTCCCCATCATAAAACAGGTTAGCCTGGAGCGCAGGAAAACCATGGCCTGGACCCAAAACAAAGGTAAAGTCGCGCTGGCCAAAATAAGCCCTTAGCGCAGCGTAAACCAGATTAATCCCTGGACAAGTCCCCCAGTGACCAAGCAAACGCGGCTTTACATCGGCAGGTTTCAAGGGAGTTTCTAGGAGAAAATTATCCTGCAAGAAGATTTGGGCAACCGTCAAATAATTACAAAAACGGACCCTAGCTAATAAATTATCTAAATTGATAAAGCGCTCACCACTATACATATTAAATATTATAGCATAAGCGTTAAAAGATTTTTTGGCGCAAAAAATTGAGCCGGGCAGAAGTGCGACTTAAAGACACAGATCAAAGGCGCGGCTCAAAGAAAATGGATCAAAGGTACAGCTCAATATTTTTTCTAAACGATTTAAGCTTGGTGAGTGACTTTAACCATGGCGGTACGTAAAACTTCGCCTTGGTAGAGATAGCCTGGGATCAGTTCTTCAGCGATAACTTCCTGATCACCTTCACCTTCTTCCATAGAAATAGCATTGTGAAGTTCTGGATTAAAAATTGTGCCCGGATTAGCATCGATTTTTTCAAGACCGAGGGATTTCATGGTTTTTTCAAGAGTTTTTTGAACCGGAGAAAGCGCCTCGGTGTGAGCGG
This sequence comes from TM7 phylum sp. oral taxon 351, assembly GCA_007845165.1. Classification (GTDB taxonomy): domain Bacteria; phylum Patescibacteriota; class Saccharimonadia; order Saccharimonadales; family Saccharimonadaceae; genus Nanosyncoccus. The sequence goes on from SDRH01000012.1 coordinate 16,743, forward strand.
AAATAGCGCGGCCCATGTCGTCAATTAGAGGAAGAAGCTTTAAAATAGTGCTATGAGTAGCCGTTTTCTTAGCTTGTTCGCGTTGCATTTCAACTTGCTTGCGGAAATTTTCAAAATCTGCACGTGTACGCTGGAGGTCAAGCAAAAATTCAGCATTTTGCTGCTTTAGATTGGCGAATTCTGCAGACATGGGGTCAGCAGATTGATCAAGATTATCCGAAAAATTCACTTCTGGACTAGCTTGATTTAGATTCTCAGCTTCAGAATTTTCGAAATTAAAATTTGACTTATCATCTTGTGGTTTTGACATATTTTCTCCTTACAAAGTGTTTTCCAAATAGCGACCGGCATGGCGGACTAGGCTCATGATTTTAGCATAATTTTGACGGGTAGGACCGAGGACCCCAATATAGCTATCATCTGAGTACGGTGAACGGAATTTACTAATAATAAGTGAAGCATCTGAGTTTTTGCCGATTGGATTTTCGTGACCGATGAAAATATTCAGTGGTTCACCAGGCTTGGCTTCGTGGAGCCATGGTTCAAGATTATCAAGTAGCTTCGAGACTGCCTGGATACGTTCGTAATCAACAAATTCTGGCTGAGAAAAAAGTTTGGAAATACCAGAATAATAAAGCTGGTTACCAATGGTAGCAAGACCGAGATTACCGGTTAACTCAACTAACATATCGACGGCCGAGCGAATAGCGAAATCAGCGCGTTCCTGAGCATTAATACGAACCTCCAAAGCGTGAAGGCTGCGGCGACCCTCATTTTCGTCCCCACTACCGAGAGCCTTAAGAGGTGAAGGATTAAGCCAATGGTTAAAAATGGAATCAATAATTTCGAGAGCCTCTGCAGATTCATCAGAAGTTAAGATAGAATCTGAAGCTGACTTTTTCGACTCAGAATCAAAGGCGGCAGAATCCTGAGTGGAGGCCTCCATGCAATTTCCCAGATGAGGATTAGATGAAAGCGAGTTTACATAATAGCGGTAACCATAATCGGTTGGGATACGACCAGCGGAAGTGTGGGGCGAGGTGATATAACCCAGCTCCTCGAGACGTGCCATTTCCGAACGAATGGTGGCAGAAGAAACATTGAATAATTTAGCTAAAGTAACACTGCCAACAGGGGTGGCAACATCAGCATACTCCTCGATAATGGCGAAGAGGATGAGTTTTTGACGTTCTGTGAGTTTAATTTCGTTATTCATAATTAATGATTTAATTATATCACTTAGCACTCAAAATTCAAGAGTGCTAATTTTCGACAAAAAGTGCGGTGGACGAAGAGATACACGTGGTGGGCGAAGTGATAAATTCATGATAGAATATGTAAAATATTTAAAAGGGGCGAAAATGGACGAGCGCGATTTATTAAAAACCAAATTAGGCACCGGCAGTATCAATATCTTCGGTCTACCGATGTGCGGCAAGGATACGGTAGGAGAAAAATTGGCGGCCTATTTCGATGGGAAACTGCTTTCTTCTGGAGCGATGATTCGCCAGTATGAAGCGGAAAACCAACAGGCTTTAACTGCGGACGGCTCACTCGCGCCGACAGATTTATTTTATGAAATCGTGCTTCCCTATTTCGATAAGGTGGAACTGAAAAATTCACCACTCATTCTCTCGAGTGTGGGGCGTTGGTCGGGCGAAGAGAAAGAAATTTTAAGAAAAACTATCGAATCAGGACATCCGACAAGGGCGGTGGTCTATCTAAAATTAGCCAAGGCAGAAGTAATTTGTCGCTTTATGTTAAATCTGGTGGGTGCCGGTCGCGAGCGACGCGCGGATGATGCTTCCCTGAAAGTTTTCTTGAGGCGGTTAAATGAATTTAACCAAAAAACTTTACCAGTGCTAGAATATTATCGCGAAAAGGGGCTCTTGATCGAGATTGATGCAAGCGGCTCACGAGAAGAAGTTTTCGAAAAAACTTTGGCGAAGATTAAACAAAAATTAATCACGTTTTAGCATCACGGTGAAAGCTTCGGATGGAATATCAATCTTACCAAAACGTTTCATACGTGCTTTACCACGCTTCTGCTTCTCAAGCAACTTCGCTTTACGATCACGGTCACCAGTGTGAATCTTCACGGTCACATCCTTGCGGAAGGCACCGATAGTTTCACGCGCGATAATACGTGCACCGATGGCAGCCTGTAGGGCGACTTCGAAGTTTTGGCGTGGAATCACTTCTTTTAACTTTTTCGTAATGGAACGACCGAGCGCGTCCGCCTCCGAGCGGTGACACATCAGGGCTAGGGCATCCATTTTTTCACCACCTACGAGAAAATCGACACGCAC
>SDRH01000013.1 GCA_007845165.1 TM7 phylum sp. oral taxon 351
TTACCAGTACAATATGACATAGGTAGATTCTCCTTTTATTAAGTGATATTGATTTAAGTATAGAATCTACCTTTTTTGATGGCAATAAGTTTACCAATCTATGTTGCAAAGGTTGTGAGTGAATACGGTTTTTTTGTGTTTCTTGACATTTTGTGTTATAATATATGTTGTAACTAGTTTTTATTACTTAAAAAATGAAACAGGAGGGGGAAGTTATGCTCGTTTATCTTGAGGGCCTACCGTATGTAGGAAAAAGCACTTTGGCAAAAGGATTAAAGTCTCGTTTGGGGACAGGTTGGAAGATCATGGATGGTCAGAGTTTAACAAAGGAAGAGCTTTACGTCTTAGCGCATGGTAATTTTGGAAATGTAATTTTAGATTCATTCAAGCCGTATTATGAATTAGCTAAGAAGTATGCGCGTTCTACTTATGTTCCCAAGCCGGTGCTAAAAGAATATCAGGCCATGCTACCTAGACCTACGGCGTCCTTTTATCTACATGTCGATAGGGCCATGACCTTGGTTTCTCGGGCAGAGACCGCAATTAATGCCGGGATGGACTGTACTAAGTCCGAAAAGTCCATCTTACAGAGTGATCATCTGACTTTTGATGGCTTCTGCAATCAATTCATGGAGTCGGTTAACACTATGGTGGTGCCAGAGTATATTGTCACGGATAACCTTTCACCCGCCGAAGTGCTAAATTTAGTGTATTATAGCGTCAGCATGGCAATTAAAGCCGCAAGGGAACCGAAAAAGGCTCTCGCATAATCGTGACAGACTGCAAACTAGTTTTGTTCTTTACCTAGCATCTTTGATGCAAAAGACCCCGATTCTTTCGGGGTTCTTTTTTGCGTTAAAAATCCTTATGTCCTAAATATGCTACAATAGAATTAATTTAATCGCACTGGAGTTAATATGAAAATTCAAGATAAAATTAACGCTTATCTCAATACCGCAATCTCCACTACCGTAGTAATGGTGCTGTTCGGCCTCTTTTTCGCCCTGCTTCCGGAATTCGCCCTCAATCTCTTGCGCCTACTCCTTGCCGCCGGGTTTCTGCTCGCCGGTTTTAGTATGATTATGAGCCGAGTTTATTCGCGCTTTGTCCGTCTATTTTCTAGTAATTTTCTCGGCGCCTTTCTTATTGTCATTGGCCTCGTCTTCCTCTTCTATCCAGGTATTCTCAGTCTTATTCCGATGACTATCGGTCTCGTCATTGTGATTTCGGCGATTTCCCGTATTGGCTACACTATGGAGCTGAAAAACGTCTCCAAATCTGCTTATATCACCTCTATTATTACCAACCTTTTGTCCTTGACTGCCGGCGTCGCTATCATTGTCTATCCATTTGATGCTTCCGCCATTGCCTTGTCGCTAATCGGCTTTATTATGATTGGTTATGGCCTCTCGGATTTAATCAATATTATTGTTCTGAAGAAACACGTTCATGATTTCACCGATCGTTATAATCTAGTTTCGAAATTCTCTGGTTCGAAAAAATCCGAAACCAATCCAGATGACATCGAAGAAGCGGAAATTGTCGACCCTAAAAAGAAATAAACCCCTGTTATTGTGCTTATGCTTGCAAAATCTAAGGAATTTTGTTAATATAAACGTGCAACACAGATATCTTGTGGATTGAGTATATTAAACGTATCGGGTATACGAAAAGACGCATTATATTTTGTGCTGCAAGGTTTTTGCTACTTCCTTAGCGAGGATTTGAAAAACCACTCTTAATTTTCTAAAAAGAACAAGCAACAAAACATGCAGTTTTACCAACCATTACTACCTCGCTGCGTGTCGCGTCGTGAGACTTTCTAGTCTAAAAGTTATTGCCATTTCTTTTAGTTAGAAATAAGGTTCACCACCTTGGCGGCATGTTGGGGCCGAAGTCACTATTTCTCTTAAATTGAGCAAACTCACTTTCTTTTGTTTTTGGCAACATCCACCTTTTCGGCCCCCAACTTATTTTCATAGTTGCAGCCTCAGCTTAACTAATCTTCTAGACATCAGAAGGCTGCGGATACCCCTCCAAAAAATCCCACCTGCTGTGGGTCCCGTCTTGTATAAGGCGAGCTCAAATCCCAGTTATTATGGGTCCCGTCTTATATAAGGCGGGTATTTTTTTGCCTAAAAATAATCTCACTAATCAAAAAAAGAACCCCGAAAGGCTCTTTTTAAAAAATCTCTGTGGTGAGTCGGGAGGGACTCGAACCCTCGACACCGGGCTTAAAAGGCCCGTGCTCTAACCTGCTGAGCTACCGACCCAGAGTACTCTCTTATTATATGCCTACCCTCTAAAAAAATCAAGCAAAATATGGTATAATATTCAGAGTAAAAAATAAGGGCAATATGAATAATAAAGAAAATATCCGTAATGTTGCAATCATCGCGCACGTTGATCACGGTAAAACGACGCTAGTGGATGCACTTTTGAAACAATCTAATACTTTCCGTGATAACCAAGCCGAAATGAGTCAGACCCTCATTATGGACTCTGGCGACCAGGAACACGAACGTGGTATTACCATTACCGCCAAGCAGACCTCGGTCTATTACCACGATCATAAAATTAATATCATCGATACTCCGGGCCACGCCGACTTCTCTGGTGAGGTTGAACGTACTCTCAATATGGCCGACGGTGTACTTTTGGTGGTGGACGCCCAGGAAGGTCCGATGCCACAGACCAAATTCGTTTTGAAGAAAGCCCTTGATCTTAAATTGAAGCCGGTTGTGATTATTAATAAAATCGACAAACCTGCCGCTCGTATCGAAGAAGTGAAAGATGAGATTTCTGACCTGTTCTTGGAACTTGCAACCGAAGAATCTCAGCTTAACTACCCAATCTATTATGCCATCGCGCGTGATGGTCGTGCCGGCAAGACCGAAAATCTTGATAATGACTTACATGTAATTTTCGAGTCCATCATCAATGATATTCCTTCACCAAAAGTCGACGAAGCTGCCGATAAGGGTCTACAGCTTCTCGTGGCTTCTCTCGCTTCCGATAGTTATCTCGGCAAATATGCCATCGGTAAAATTTTCCGTGGCAATATTAAGCATGGCCAATCCGTTAAAATTGTGAAGACTCACTTTACTAATGGCGGGCCAGAAATTACTACCGAAAATGGTAAAGTCGATAAAATCTTTGTCTATCGTGGTCTCGGTAAGGAAGAAGTGAACGAAGCTTTTGCTGGTGATATCGTCGCCGTGACTGGTATTCCAAGTGCGAATATCGGTGATACAATTGCAGCTTTTGATAATCCAGAAGCTCTTCCGACCATCGAGCTTGAACCACCTACTCTCAGTATTTATATTGGTCCAAACACTAGTCCTTTGAAGGGTCAAGAGGGTGAATTTACTACCTCTCGTCAAATTTCTGACCGTCTTCACAAAGAGCTTGAAACTAATATTGCTTTAAAGATTACCCAAGACGGTCTCGGTTACAAAGTTTCCGGTCGTGGTGAGCTTCACCTCTCTGTTTTGATTGAAACTATGCGCCGTGAAGGTTACGAGCTCGAAGCCGGCCGTCCAGAGGTGGTCTATAAAGAAATTGATGGTAAAAAATGTGAGCCGTTTGAAGACCTTACCATTGAAGTCACCCCAGAATATGTCGGTGCGGTTTCACAAGAGCTCGGTATTCGTAAGGCTGATCTTGTTGCTCAGGAAATTACCTCTGGTGGTGCCGTCCGTTTCACTTATGAAATTTCTACCGCCGCTCTGATTGGTCTTCGTAATAGCTTGATGACCGATACCAAGGGTACTGTGATTATGTCTTCTATTCCGAAGGGCTACCGTCCAGTCGAAGGTAAGTACAAGCCAGAACGTAACGGTGTTTTGATCTCTTTTGAAACTGGTACTTCTACCGCTTATGCTCTCGACATGGTGCAGGCTCGTGGCATTCTCTTCATCCCGCCACAGGTTCCTGTTTATCAGGGTATGATCGTCGGTCTTTCGAATAAGAAAGAAGATATCGATATTAATGTCTGTCGTGAGAAGCAGCTCACCAATATGCGTACTCACGCCTCTGATGGTGCAATTCAGCTCACCCCATATACCAATCTCAGTCTCGAGCAATGTCTCGACTTCCTGCTCGATGATGAACTTCTTGAAGTTACTCCGAAGAGTCTTCGTCTCCGCAAGCGCCAACTAGATCCAATCAAGCGCAAACGCGAAGCTAGGAGCTAAAATGTCCCGTCCGGCGTATCTTATCGATTCCCATTGTCATCTACATGACCTGGATTTTTATACGCCGGAAGCACAAACTAAGGCGTTAGAGGCTTGCGCCGAAAAACGGGTCGAAAAGCTGGTTTGCATCGGTATCGACCACGAGGATTCCTTCAAGGCTGCCGAATTCGCCGCGCAAAATCCTACCAAACTTTTCTGGAGTTATGGCATCCACCCCAATGAATTTGACAAGCCTAGAAAAGATGTTCAATTTGAACATAATAATCGTCCTGTGGCAATTGGTGAGGTGGGCCTAGATTACCACTACGGTGAGAATGACAAGCTCGACCAGGCGAGACTTCTGGAGGAGATGCTGGATCTCGCCATTCGTGAAGATTTGCCACTGATTTTTCATGTTCGCGAAGCCTTCGATGATTTTTTCGCGATTTTGGACAATTTTTCTACCGCCAAAATCCGCGGTGTTGTGCATTCGTTCTCTGATAACAAGAAAAACCTCCGTAAATCTCTCGAACGTGATTTTTATATCGGCGTGAATGGCTTGGCAACTTATTCTACCTTGCCGATGCCGCCAATCGAGCGAATTCTCCTGGAAACCGATGCGCCATTTCTCGCCCCCGTGCCACTGCGTGGCCAAACCAACCAGCCGGCCAATGTTTATTATGTGGCTAAGTGGCTAGCCGAAAAACTCGGGCTAGATTTTGAGGAAGTAGCGAAAATTACTACCGAAAATTCTGAAACTCTCTTTAATTTAGGAGCCAAAAAATGATTTATTTAGATTTTGCTGCCGCCACCCCAGTCCATCCCAAGGTACTTGAGACGATGTTGCCGTATTTTAGTGAAAATTTTTACAATCCCTCTGCGCCATACCTCCCAGCCAAGCACCTGCGTGGTGAATATGAAGCGAAAAAATCCGCCCTGGCTCAAACTATCGGTGCGAAATCACCAGATTTAGTTATCACGGCCGGCGCCACCGAGTCCATCAACCTCGCGTTTACTGTCTTGGAAAATTACCCAGACGCCGAAGCTCTGATTTTAGCTACCGAGCATGCCTCGGTGCGAGAATCCGCCAGACATTATGCCAAAACCGTCGGGGAAATCTCCGTCGACCAGACTGGTCTGATTGATTTGAAGGATTTAGCCGCCAAAATTACCAAAAAAACCGTCCTAATTTCGGTGGCTATTGCCAACAACGAACTTGGCACTATCCAGCCTCTCAGTGAAATTGCCGAAATTATTCGTGAGATTCGTGAGCAGCGTCTCGCCGCCGGTAATCTCACACCACTTTATCTTCATTCTGATGCTTCACAGGCTGCCAGCCTCCTTGATCTTTCAGTTGCGCGTCTCGGGGTCGACCTTTTGACGCTCAATTCCGCCAAAGTTTATGGCCCGAAGGGAATTGGCGCCCTCTATATTTCGCGTGGAGTTAAGCTCAGCCCGATCTCTTATGGTGGCGGCCAGGAAATGGGCTTGCGTTCAGGTACGGAAAATGTGCCTCTTCTCATGGGCTTCGCGGAAGCTTCCGTGCGTGCAAAATCTCACATTTCCGCCAGTCGTAAAAAATACGAAAAATTTAATCAATTATTCCGCCAGATTTTGACCGAAAAATCCTTCGTTACTCCGAAATTCCTAGGTAACAAGAAGCATCAATTAGCTAACTTCTGTCCAGCCTGTTTCGATGGCCTAGATGCTGAACGCCTGATTTTTAAGCTGGAAGATCGCGGTATTTTGCTTTCTACTGGCGCCGCCTGTGCTGCCTCGAAGGGGCAAAAATCCCACGTACTTTCCGCTATAGGTCTTACTGATTCAGAAATTACCGGGTCACTTCGCGTAACTTTTGGTGAATTAAACACCGAAGAACAAATTCGTGAAGCTGCCTCGGTTATCGCCGAAGTGGCTAATCAAGAAGCTAAGCGTATCGGTTTAGTATCAGACGAGGTAGTTTTGAAAGAATCGCATGATACTGAATTGGGCCAAGAAAATCCTACCGCATCCAGCCCAGATCAAGGAGTCACTCATGAATAGTGATATAGCCAAACCGAAAACCGTTTTCGTCGGTATGTCTGGTGGTGTCGATTCTTCGGTCACCGCGGTTTTACTCAAAAATGCCGGCTACCACGTGGTCGGGGTCTACATGAAAAACTGGTCGAAGGATCTTCCAGGCATGAAATGTCCTTGGGCGGAGGATTTGGCTGACGCCAAGCGTGTGGCTACGAAATTAGATATTGATTTTCGTATTTTTGATTTTGAAACCGAGTACCACGCCAAGGTAGTTGATTATATGATTGAGGAATTTAGGAAGGGAAATACCCCGAATCCTGACGTGATGTGTAATCAAGAAATCAAGTTCAAGCTTTTCTATGATATTGCCATGAGTCAGGGAGCCGACTTTATTGCCACGGGTCATTACGCGGTGTCTGAAGATGGCAATTTGAAGCTCGCTACCGATACGAATAAGGATCAAACTTATTTCCTCTATCGAATTTCCGACGAAGCTATTTTGCGTACGCTTTTTCCACTCGGTAAAATGCTAAAACCAGAGGTGAAGCAGTTGGCTGCCGAATTTGGTCTCGATAATGCCTACAAGAAAGAATCCATGGGGGTTTGTTTTGTTGGTGAAGTCGGGATTAAGGATTTTCTCCAAGAATATATCGAAGTCACTCCAGGCCAAATCATCGATCGTGATACTGGAGAAGCGCTCGGTACGCACGAAGGCGCGGTCTTCTATACCATCGGTCAGCGCCACGGTTTGAATCTCGGGGGTGGTCTACCTTACTATGTAGTGGGAAAAGATATGGCTAAAAATCTGGTATATGTTTCGAAAAACCTTAATCACTTAAATCTTTGGACTAAGACTTTGAAGTTAAAGGATGTGATGATTCGTCAAATTCATCAAGAATCTGGCGATATTCAGCCAAATCTTTCTAAACTCACCTGTCGCGTGCGTCATCGTGCACCACTCATTTCTTGTACTTTTAACCCAGAAACTAACGAAGTGACGCTGAACGAAGAAATCAAGCATCCTGCAGCCGGTCAATCTGTGGTTTTCTATGACGGTGATATTTGTATCGGTGGCGGTATTATCGCAGAATAATCCTCAGCACTAAACCCCATAACTGAAATTAAAAAACCAAGAAAAATAACCGCTCTTCGCGGCTATTTTTTATTTTTTATCGAAGCAGGCGTAACCTTTGGTTAGTTCTAGTTTGCTCTTCAGATCGTCGACGGCTTTCTTTAGGCCATCTTTTTGAATTTTTTCATCCAGATTGCCCAGGTCGAAATCCTCCCCGTCATCCGTAGTAGCTGAGATGAAATTCTCTGCTTTTGGGTCGAGTTTAATCGTGAGCGTATTTTTGGCTGAACGGCAGGTAACAGTTAGCAGCCCATCGCCATTAGCCAGATTTTTTACAATCATGAAGAGGATGATACCCGCAACCCCGATCAGGAACAGGGTAATTAATTTTTTCATTTATGGCGTCCTTTTGTTTTATCTCTACTCATTATATATAGCATAAGCATTTTGTAAAGTTGTGTAAAACTCCAAGTCCACAGATTATGGTATAATTATCTCTATGAATGCAAGTGAAATCCGTCAAAAATTTCTTGAATATCAAACTGCTCGTGGCCACCAGGTAATCGCTCCAGCGCGTCTGGTTTTGGAAAATGATCCGACCACTCTCTTTACCGGTTCGGGTATGCAGCCTCTTTTGCCATATCTTCTCGGTGAGCCTCATCCTGCCGGTCAGCGTCTGGCAGATTCACAACCATGTTTGCGTCTGCAGGATATTGAAGATGTTGGCGATCCACGCCATACTACAGTTTTCGAAATGCTCGGCAACTGGTCACTGGGAGATTATTTTAAGCAAGAGCAAATTCCAGCTTTCTTTAAATTCCTCACCGAAATCGTCGGACTCGACCCACATAAAATTTACGTCACTTGCTTTATTGGTAATGAAAAATATGGCATTCCAAAAGATACCGAATCAGCCGAAATCTGGCAACGTGTCTTTGCCGAAGTGGGTGTGCAGGCGGAAATTGCCGAAATTGGCTCCAGTGAAGATGGCGCCAAGCGCGGTATTAAAGAAAACGAGCATATTTTCTTCTATGATGATCACGAAAACTGGTGGAGTCGTGGTGGTGGTGTTGAAACTACCCCAATTGGTGATCCATGTGGTCCAGATTCCGAAGTCTTCTATGATTTTGGTGAAGATAAACAGGATGTTGCGAGATTCGGTAAATCTCATCCTGCCTCTGATGGCGCGCGCTTTATGGAAATTGGTAACCAAGTCTTTATGCAATATAAGCGCAATCAAGATGGTACCTTCTCGGAATTAACCAAGAAAAATATCGACTTCGGTGCTGGTCTGGAGCGTATCGCTGCGGCTGCCATGGATTCTTTCGATGTTTTCGAAACTTCACTCTTGAAGCCAATTATTACCAAGCTCGAAGCTATTTCTGGCCTCAGTTACGCTGACCACACCGAAGAGATGCGTGTGATTGCCGATCATCTTCGTGGTGCCTATCTACTTTCCGCCCAGGGTTTAGTGCCAAGTAACAAACAACAAGGCTATGCCCTTCGTCGCTTGATTCGTCGTGCTGTGATGAAAGCTACTAATCTCGGTATCGACCAAGACTTTTTGGCCCAAATCGTGCCAATTATCGCCGAAAATTACCAAGATCTTTCAAGTGAAATTCTCACCAATCGCGCTGATGCCTTGAATGTATTAATCCGTGAAGAGCAGGCTTTCCGCCGTAGCATTCATCGCGGTCTTAAGGAACTCCATAAACTCAAAGATCAGGGCCTCACCGGTAAAGAACTCTTTATGTTGCAGGATACCTATGGCTTCCCACTCGAATTATCTCTCGAAGAAGCTAAGCAAAATCAAATTAATCTCAGTGAAAACTGGCAAGCCGAATTCCAAGCTAGCCTCGATGAACAACGCCAACGTTCCCAAACCGCCAGCAAAGGTATGTTCAAGGGCGGTCTCGAAGATCACGGTGAAGCCTCGGTGAAATACCACACCGCTACCCACTTGCTACTTGCGGCGCTTCAGAAAATCGTCGATCCAAATATCGCTCAAGCTGGTTCTAACATTACCTCTGAACGTCTGCGTTTCGATTTTAATCTTGATCGTAAATTAACTGATGAAGAGAAAAAGCAAATTGAAGACCAGGTCAATCAATGGATAGAGGACGACTACCCGGTTTCTTTCGCCGAATATGACAAGGCTTACGCTCGTGACGTTCTGAAGGCTCACGGTAGCTTCTGGGAAAAATATGGTGATGTAGTCAAAGTTTATACTATCGGCGCCGCAGAAAATCCCGTCTCGCGTGAACTTTGTGGTGGACCTCACGTCGAACATACTGGCGTGCTCGGTCATTTCAAGATTAAAAAAGAAGAATCCTCTGCCGCCGGCATTCGTCGTATTAAAGCAATTTTAGATTAAGGAGAACAGGGTGGAACAATTAGCCAAATACTTTACGCCAGAATTATACGAAATCGAATTAAGAATTAATAAAGATACCGAGCAGGTTCAAGGTCGAGTGAAGATTCAGGGTACTGCCAAAAGTTTCACCATTAAGCTCCACGCCAAAAATCTCAAAATTAATCAGCTAACCGTCAATCAGCGCCCGACCACTTTTACGGAGGACGCTGAAGCAGAAGTCATTAGTTTCACTTCGCCAGTCTCAGATGCCGAAATTATTATTGAAGCCCGTTATTCCTTGCAACTTTCGCACGGTATGACCGGGCTTTATCTTTCAACTTATGAATATGAGGGGAAGACTGAGCGTATTGTTTCTACTCAATTTGAATCGCACTATGCTCGCATGATGTTCCCCTGCGTCGATGAGCCAGCCGCTAAGGCGAAGTTTTCTCTCAAGGTAATCGATACTGATCCAACCGACACGATTCTCAGTAATATGCCGATCAAGACCGAGCGCACTTTGACTTATACCTCAGTGAATAGTGAGCTCAATCCAAAAACTGATCCAAACGCCATGAATCTTAATACTGAGGTGACGCGTAAAATTGTGGAATTCGAAACTACGCCACGTATGTCGACTTATCTTTTGGCGCTCTGTCTCGGCCATTTTCAAAGTGTTACCACTAAGAATCAGCACGGCGTCACAATCACTACCTATGCGCCATTAAATCAGGCTAAAGAATCCCTCGTCGAGTCAAATCAGATCGCCGGAGAAGCCTTAGATTTTTATGACCAAGCTTTTGGTGTACCATATCCTTTACCAAAACTCGATCAGGTAGCCGTGCCAGATTTTGATGCCGGTGCGATGGAGAACTGGGGTTTGGTAACTTATCGTGAATCCTGCCTCCTGATGGATGAAACTGCCACCTTGTCGGATAAAATTCAAATCGCCACGGTAATTACTCATGAATTATCGCATCAGTGGTTCGGTAATCTCGTGACTATGGCTTGGTGGGACGATCTCTGGCTCAATGAAAGCTTCGCCAATATGATGGAATATTATTGTCTCGATGCGATTCGCCCAGAGTGGAAAGTTTGGCAAGAATTTTTCGTTTCTGATTGTTATTATGCGCTGACTCGTGATACTTCACCAGATATTCAGGCCGTCAAGCAGGCGGTTAATCATCCTTCCGAGATCGAAACTCTCTTTGATCCAGCCATTGTCTATGCCAAGGGTTCGCATCTGATGTTTATGTTAATGCGCCTGATGGGGGAGCAGAATTTTTTGAAGGGTTTACGGGATTATTTTGAAAAGCACCAATATCAAAACACTACTGGCGATGACCTCTGGGCCGCCTTGCAACCTTATGCAGAATTTAACGTTTCAAACTTTATGAATCAATGGATCACGCGTCCAGGCTTCCCAATTATTGAAGGAGAAAAACAAGAGCGTTTCTATCTGGATGGTCGAAAGAACCAAGAATCTTGGCCATTAGTGCGGGTCTCCGATGATATGACCGGACATTATATTATCGGCCTCACTTCCGAGGAGCTTCAGGCCAAGCTCGCGCGTTTCTCTGAGTTAAATCAAGAGCAGCAATTGCGCCTCCTAATTGACCAGAGTCTGCTTTTGCGTACTCCACGTGGTGATTTGCCGGCCAGTCTGGATCTCCTGATGCATTTCCGCAATGAAACCAGCTTTGCGATTTGGTCTATTATTATGTCGATTCTTGGTGAGTTTAAAGTCTATTGTCCGGCTGATACCCCTGCTGAAGCTAATTTGAAGAGTTATATTAGGGAACTGATTTCTGTCCAAATCGCGCGTCTTGGTGTTTCTGAAAAAGCCGAAGATACCGATGACGATAAAAAGCTTCGTGAGTCTATCTTGAGCCTTGCGGTTTATGCAGATGATCAGCCGACCATTCTTCATCTAACTGAACAATATAATATATATATAACCGATGCTCTAAATTTTGCCGCCGTTTCACCAGAATTACTACTACCGTATTTAGAGGCTGAATTTAAAAACACCAAAGAGGCTCGTTTTAAGGAATATCTAAATCTTTACGTTAAGACCTCGTCGCCTACTATCAAATCCTTGCTCTTAGATATTATTACGGACGCCAAGCGCGAGGAGCATCTTCAGACTTTATTAGATATGCTCTCGGACACTAAGGTTATTCGCTTGCAGGACCATAGTGGCTACGTGCGTGACCTACTAGCTAATCATTCGACTAGAAAAGCTACTTTCGATTGGCTTTATCAAAACTGGGATTATCTTAAAAATGCTGTTGATGGCAAATCACTTGATATCTACCCGAAGATTATGACGCGTTTTATTCGCAATCAATCCGATTTTGCCTTATTCCAGGAATTTGCCAAACGTTTCGAAAATGACCCTGCTTTGTTTCGTATTATTAAAATTGGTATATATGAAATTGAAAATCGCCTAGCTTTGCTAGTTAAAAATACTGAAAAATTACATCAAAAACTCGAAAAATACTTAGAAAACCACTAAAAACAAGGGAAAAACCAGAAAAACTCAAAAATCTTCAAAAAAGTCCGAAAAAAGACTTGCATAAATTAAAAATTTGATATAAGATAAATACTAAGTTCAGCAAGTCAGAAATGACCACTGCGAAAAAGGGAAACTGCGAGAATTCTTAATACATAGGATTTATTTAAATCGCACGTTGAATTAACAATTTGGACAACGATGAAAATTAAATAAAGACTTGCATTTGTATATATGGAAGAAATCCCTTCTTGGTTTCGGAAGTATATACATGAATTAGTAATCAATCTTCGATTACTAGTTAAGTCAATGCATAAAAAGGTAAATAAGGGCACTAATAGTGGATGCCTTGACAATCAATACCGATGAAGGACGTAGAACTCTGCGATAAGTCTTGGGGAGCTGAGAGCAAGCTTTGATCCAGGAATTTCCGAATGGGGCAACCTAATACGAGTCATGTCGTATTGCAATTATCTGAACACATAGGGTAATTAGACGGGAACCAACCGAACTGAATCATCTTAGTAGGTTGAGGAAAAGAGAATAAACAATGATTCCGAAAGTAGTGGCGAGCGAAATTGGAGCAGCCTAAACCTTAACATAACCATACGGTTTAACGGCCAGAGTTATGAAAGGGGTTGCGAAATAAGATAATTTTTATGCTGAGGTATTGGAAATCCGATATTTCAGTATAAAAACCAACATCGTTAAATGAGTGGATAATGTTATAAAACTTAGATCATAGCGGAAGTGTTTGAATGGCACACCAAAGAAGGTGAGAGTCCTGTATGCGAAATGGTCTTAGACATTATATATCTTTTTTCAAGTAGGACGGGGCACGAGAAACCCTGTTTGAATCTGGCAGGACCACCTGCCAAGGCTAAATATATTGATTGATCGATAGCGAACTAGTACAGTGATGGAAAGGTGAAAAGAACCCCGGGAGGGGAGTGAAATAGATCCTGAAACTTAGTGCCTACAAGGTGTCGGAGCAGCTTCGGCTGTGACGGCGTGCTTTTTGTAGAACGATCCAGCGAGTTAATGTTGTCGGCGAGGCTAAGTCAAATGATGGAGCCACAGTGAAAGCGAGCCTTAACAGGGCGACAAGTCGGCAGTATTAGACCCGAAACCGGGTGACCTAACCATGAGCAGGTTGAAGCTGCAGTAACATGCAGTGGAGGACCGAACCAGGATACGCAGTAAAGTGTTTGGATGACTTGTGGTTAGCGGTGAAATGCCAATCGAACTCGGAGATAGCTGGTTCTCCTCGAAATAGCTTTAGGGCTAGCGTTGTGTTAGTAATCACCAGGGGTAGAGCTCTGAAAAGGTTTGGGGCCGGCAACGGTACCCACCCTTATCAAACTACGAATACTGGTGGTGTAACCACAGCAGTCAGAACGGCGGGGCTAAGCTCGTCGCTCAAAAGGGAAACAGCCCAGATCATCGTCTAAGGTCCCCAATTAACACTAAGTGGGAAACAAAGTGAAGTTTCTTAAACAGCTAGGATGTTGGCTTAGAAGCAGCCATTCATTTAAAGAGTGCGTAACAGCTCACTAGTCAAGAGATTTTGCGTGGAAAATGTAACGGGGCTAAAGTGTTAAACCGAAGACATGGACTTCATATTTTATGGAGTGGTAGAGGAGCGTTGATATCGCAGCGAAGTCAGATTGTAAAGTCTGGTGGAGCGTTATCAAGTGAGAATGCTGGAATCAGTAACCTTAAGACAGGTGAGAATCCTGTCGGTCGTAAGAGCAAGGTTTCCAGGGCTACAGTAATTGTCCCTGGGTTAGTCGGTCCTAAGCCGAGGCGTATCAGCGTAGGCGATGGACAACAGGTTAATATTCCTGTACAGGTAGTAGTTGTTAACAGTTCACGGTGAGTGACCAGAGCGGATCAATGGTTTATCCGTCCAAGGCTTCAAGGAATTGAAGTTGAGTGAAAGATATTCTTCGGAATATTGATTCTGGGTACAACGCTGGCTAGAAAAGCTGGTTAACTTATGCTGCTACCTACCGTACCGCAAACCAACACCGGTGCTCGGGTCGAGTAGACCAAGACCTACGTGAGAACCTTCGCTAAGGAACTCGGCAAAAAAGCGTCCGTAACTTCGGAATAAGGACTGCCCTCTCATTAAGATGAGGATTTGCTAGAAACTTGGTGGAAACATAAGGTTAATAGTATTTACCTAATAATTTAACCAAATTTTTCGTCAAGACAGAACACATCAGGAAATATCCTGTGATATCTTTTCTAGTAACTCAATCGTCATTTTGATGAGAGGGTCGCAGCTAAAGAGCCCACGGAACTGTTTAACAAAAACATAGGTCTCTGCTAACGCGAAAGCGGATGTATAGGGGCTGACTCCTGCCCGGTGTCGGAAGGTTAAGGGGAGAGCTTTACGGTTCGAACTGAAGCCCCGATGAACGGCGGCGATAACTATGATCGTCCTAAGGTAGCGAAATTCCTTGTCTGGTAAGTTCAGACCCGCACGAATGGAGTAATCATGTGGGCACTGTCTCGGCGAAGGCCACGGTGAACGTGCATTGGCGGTAAAGATGCCGTCTGATCATGCCAGGACGAGAAGACCCCATGGAGCTTTACTACAACTTTGCATTGATTATTGGGACATTTTGTGTAGAATAGGTGGAAGACTTTGAAGCAGATACGCTAGTATTTGTGGAGTCGAAATGTGAAATACCACCCTGAATGTTTTAGTAATCTCACTTTTGACCTTATCGGCCAAGAGGACCGTGCATGGCGGGTAGTTTAACTGGGGCGGTTGCCTCCTAAAGAGTAGCGGAGGCGTTCAAAGGTTGGCTAGCTACGGATGGAAATCGTAGCGATAGTGTATGCGCAAAAGCCAGCTTGACTGTGAGGGCTACAACCCAATCAGACACGAAAGTGGGAGCAAATGACCCGCTGTACAGAACTTCGGTTCAATTTACGTGGGAAAGACAGCGCACACGGATAAAAGTTACCCTGGGGATAACAGGCTGATCGCGCCCAATAGTTCACATAGACGGCGCGGTTTGGCACCTCGATGTCGGCTCATCACATCCTGGAGGGGGAGCACCTTCCAAGGGTCCGGCTGTTCGCCGGTTAAAGTGGTACGCGAGCTGGGTTCAGAACGTCGTGAGACAGTTCGGTTTATATCCGGCATGATCGTTAGGAATTTTGAGGAGATCTACCCTTAGTACGAGAGGACCGGGGCGGACGAACCTCTAGTGTATCGGTTGTGACTACCTGTTGCATTGCCGAGTAGCTATGTTCGGAAGAGATAAGCGCTGAAAGCATATTAAGCGCGAAGCCCACTCCAAGATTAGAATTCCCTATGAGCTCCCAGAGAGAAGATCTGGTTGATAGGTGCAAGATGGAAGTATCGTAAGATATGGAGTCGAAGCATACTAATAGAGCCATCGCCTTTTTATGTTTAAACTATTTATCTTGTCTAGACGAGATGGATAGTTTGATAGACTTAGCTAGTAATCGGTGCTTGATGCACCGCAAGTCACATTTAATTTTTTACACCTCATGGACATCAATATTCGCATTAAATTGCGCCATTGGTGCCCATAGCGCTGGGGAAATACCTGTTTACATTCCGAACACAGAAGTCAAGCCCAGTAGCGGCGATAATACTGCAACAGCGGGAAGATAGCAAGGTGCCAAATTATATAGAATAGCCACCCAAACGGGTGGCTTTCTGTTTTTTTAGGCATCTTGCAAAAACTGCATATATGATCAAAAACGCCTAAAATCATCATGTTTATGGTAAAATAAATGTATATGCAAGGCCAAAAATCACATTCTTCTAAAATGTTTTTGTGGAAAAAGACTTTTGTAGTAACTGCTGGCTTTTTGGCTACTTTTCTTGGGCTAAGCTTTAATTCAAATGAAGTTTCGGCACTTTTCGTGCCAACACTTTCTGCCTCAGTGGATCAAGCTAATTTGCAGGTAAATGGGAATCAGGTGATTAATTCACAGAATCAAACTAAGGAATTACAGCTTAGACTCAATATCAATACTAATAATAAAACCGGTTACACCACCACCGTTAGCTCAAGTTCTGAAAACACTTCACTGGTAAATTCTAATTCCTCTAGTACTAGCCAGATTTCATCAATCAGTTCAAATTTAAATCTTTCAGATTTTACTACCAATACTTGGGGGTATAAATTAGGTAATGCAGCTAGTTATCGGCCTATTCCTACACTTTCCGCTCCAGCAAGTGTGATTCAAACTACTGCCAAAACTAATGGTACAGATTCAAATACCATAAATATTGGTATGAAATTAAATCAGAATTTAGAATCTGGGTCTTATGCCAATACTTTAGTATTTTCTTTTATCACTAATCCGTATACACCTAAAGCTATATTAATAAGAGGTTTTGATTTTCAGACCAGCATCGCTCGTTTTGATCCAAATCCTAGTCACGTTGACGGGCATCCAGAGGTTCCTACTTTTCCAAACATTGTACATATTAAACGGGAGCGAAATACTGCTAATATTCCCACTAATGCTATCAATCTTGAAGCAAACGATTCAGAAGCCGAAATCAAAGTCTGGTATGATTTGCTTTCCAAAACCGTTTTCTGGTATTCGGTAAGTGAAAAAGTTTATATTAACCCAGACAGTTACAATATGTTTGCTTATTTTCCAGGTATGACAGATATTGATTTATCTAGTTTTGATACGAGTGAGGTTGAAGACATGAGTTTTATGTTCAATTTTAATCTTGCTCTAGAAAAACTGGATGTTTCCCATTTTGATACCAGACGGGTTAAAAGCATGTATGCTATGTTTGATAACCTTACCTCGCTTAAGGAGCTTGATGTTACTAATTTTGATACAAGTAATGTTGAAACAATGCAATATATGTTTTATAACCTTAATAAGGTAAAAAAGCTTGACCTGTCACACTTTAATACAGAAAACGTCAAAAGTATGGAAGGTATGTTTGCTCATATGGTTAGTCTTGAGTCTTTAGATCTTAGTCATTTTGATACGAGCAACGTTGCAACCATGCGCGACATGTTCGCTTATATGACCAGTCTTAGGTCTTTAAATCTCAGTGGTTTTAATACGAGTAATGTTACAATCATGCAGGATATGTTTGCTGCTACTTCAGCTCTTCAGGCATTAGATCTATCAAGCTTTGATACTAGAAAAGTTACCAATATGCAATCTATGTTTTTTAATATGTCATCACTGAAGAATCTCATTGTGACTAGTTTTAATACGGAAAACGTGAAAAATATGAATGCTATGTTTGCTCACACCGATAGTTTAGAAGAGTTGGATCTAAGTAGCTTTAAGACACCAAAAGTTAAAACCTTCCGGGCAATGTTCTACACAGATCGACCTGAGGCGAATATCACGAGGCGCATTTATGCTTCAGCAGATTTTGATATTAGAGCAGCCTTAGCCTATAATACGACCGACTCACAAGCCAATATCGATATCTTTTGGCAAATGAAAAATCTGGTAGGCGGTAATGGCACTAGTAGTAATGGTAATACTACTCCAGGAATTTACCTCCTAAAAATTGATCGTCCAGGTGTGTCAGGTCTCTTCACTAGAAAACCATAAAAATCTTCGCGTTTATGCTAATATAAATATGTATGTTAGGTCAAATAATGCAATCACGAAAACCTCACGGTGTGCGGTTTAATAGAGGATTAAAACTTTTCGGATTATTTCTGACCTCAATCGCTTTCTTTAATTTAGTTTTTAGTGATAAAACGTCTGCCCTATATATACCAACATTATCCGCTTCAGTAGATAATGCTGACGCTTCAGTCAATGGAAATCAAGTAATTAATAGCACGAATAAAACCACCGAAATTCCCTTAAATCTTACAGTAAGTACAAATAATAAGACTGGCTATACGGCGACCCTAAGCTCAGAGACTGATGAAACAGCACTAGTGAATGACGATTCTACGAATGGAGCAAAAATCAATTCGATCTCAGCAGCTAGTGCCCTCTCTAATTTTTCTGATAATACCTGGGGTGTGAAGATCGGAAGTAGTACTAATTTTTCACCAATCCCAAAATCCACCTCCCCGATGAATATCATGCAGACCGATGGGAAAACTTACGATAGCGAAACTAATGGTATAAAGATTGGCCTGAAATTAGGCGATAATCTTGAAAGTGGCAGCTATACAAATAAATTGGTATTTTCGATATTAACCAATGACTACGACCGTATTGCCCTCATGACTAATGGTCCCGATTTTAATACAAAATTAAAATCTCTCGAAACCGCTACGAATAAAATTGAACGTTTTAGAAAGAGTACAGTTGCGCCAGCTGCTTCCATGGATGCAGTAAATATTGAAGGTGCGGCCTCCGATTATGAAATTAGGCTCTGGTTAGACCCGACGGACAAGACAGCTTATTATTATACTGAACCGGAAAAGGTTTATCTAGATACAGATAGTAGCAGGATGTTTTATTCAATATATTATGAGCAAGAAATTAAAAATATCTTAGAGATAGACCTCTCCGGCTTCGATACCTCCAATGTGACTGATATGAGTGGTATGTTTTCTAGCATGTCTAAACTTACCACTCTTAATCTTTCTCACTTCGATACCTCCAAGGTGACGAATATGGGATTTATGTTTTCTGACATGTTTAATCTCACTACTCTTGATATCTCCAGCT
>SDRH01000014.1 GCA_007845165.1 TM7 phylum sp. oral taxon 351
TATGTCTTTACCTCTATAATATGCCATAAGGTAGTCCTTTCTTATTTATAGTTAGATCCTAGAAATAAGTTTAAGAGCTACCTTATTTTTATGCAATATTTTGTTGCAAAGGTCCTGAGCTATTACGTTTTTTTGACAAAATTCCTAATAACAGGTATAATAACTAACGAGTTTCAAGCCAATTCTACTGCTGTAAAGAAAAGGCTCGCTTGAGGTTGTAAAATATCGTATTATAGCTATTCAAGCTGTGAAGTTTTATCTAGAGCTTCACCACTGATGAAGAATCAGATTTTTATCAATAACACAAGAGGAAACTAATGCCAACAATTAATCAGTTGATCCGTAAACCTCGTAAGGTTGCTGCTAGAAAGTCTAAGTCACCAGCCCTTGGTTCTATCGTCAACACTCTTAAAACTCGTTACTACAACCAAGCTTCACCTTTCAAGCGTGGTGTTTGTATCAAGGTTACTACCAAAACCCCAAAGAAACCTAACTCTGCTCTTCGTAAGGTTGCTCGTGTGCGCCTTACCAACGGTCAAGAAGTATGGGCTTACATCGGTGGTGAAGGTCACAACCTTCAGGAACACGCTGTAGTGCTCGTTCGTGGTGGTCGTGTGCCTGACCTTCCAGGTGTCCGCTATCACATCGTTCGTGGTACTCTCGACCTTCAAGGTGTTAATGGTCGTAAGCAAGGCCGCTCTAAGTACGGCGCTAAGAAGGAGGGTAAGTAATTATGCCACGTAAAACTACCAAATCTCTCGAACGTAAAGTTCTTCCAGATCGTAAATATCAGTCAGTCCTCGTTCAACGCTTGATTAACAAGTCAATGCTTGACGGTAAAAAGCAAGCTTCTGAACGTGCAGTTTACGCTGCTATCGAAGGTGCTGCCAAGAAATTGAACTCTGAGAATCCAGTGGAAGTCCTCGAAAAGGCTGTCGCTAACGTTTCTCCAGATTTTGAAGTGAAGTCCCGCCGTGTCGGTGGTGCTAACTACCAAATTCCATTCCCAATTTCTGGTCACCGTCAAATGCACTTTGCCTTCTCTTGGCTCGTGCAATCAGCTCGTTCTCGCAAGGGCATGCCATACTCACGCCGTCTCGAAGCTGAAATCGTCGATGCTTTCAATGGTGCTGGTGCTGCCTTCAAGAAGAAGGAAGACACTCACCGCATGGCCGAAGCCAACCGTGCATTCGCTCACTTTGCTCGCGCTTAAATTACGAGTACGAAAATACCACCTCTTTGGGGTGGTATTTTTTGTTTTCAGGAACTCTCTTATGCTATAATAAAAGAAAAAGGAGGAAAATGATTAAAATTGCAATCAATGGTTTTGGCCGCATTGGTCGAAATGCTCTAAAAATTGCTTTGATGCGACGTGATCTCGAAGTTGTGGCTATCAATGATTTGACCGACACTAAAACGCTCGCTTTTCTTCTCAAGCATGATTCCAGTTATGGTACCTACAGTCGTGAAGTGACTTTTGATGATCAAAATATTATCGTGGATGGCAAAAAAATCCGCGTATTCTCAGAAAAAGATCCAGCCAATCTCGCTTGGGGTGAACTTGGTGTCGATGTAGTGATTGAATCCACTGGCTTCTTCACCGATCCAGAAAAAGCCAAGGCTCATCTCGCAGCTGGTGCTCGCAAGGTGGTGATTTCTGCCCCGGCTAAGGGTGAAGGTGCTAAAACTATCGTACTTGGTGTCAATGAAGGTGAAGTCACCAAGGAAGATAAAATTCTTTCTAATGCTTCTTGTACTACGAACTGTATTGCGCCAATTATGAAGGTGCTTGAAGATAATTTTGGCGTGAAAAAAGCCATGATGACTACGGTGCATTCCTATACCGGTTCACAGCGTCTACTCGATGCGCCAGCGAAGGATCTTCGTGAAGCACGTTCGGCTGCCGAAAATATTGTGCCAACTACCACCGGTGCTTCAAAAGCTGCAGCCTTGACTATTCCAACCCTCAAGGGCAAGTTCAATGGTCTTTCCGTACGTGTCCCGACCCCGGTAGTTTCGCTTGCTGATATTACTGCTGTGCTTTCTCGCACCACTACTAAAGAAGAGCTTACTCAGCTTTTCGAAAAAGTCGCCAGCGAGCCATTCTATGAGGGTATTCTCGGTGTTTCTCATGAAGAACTCGTTTCATCCGATTATCGTGGTGATTCTCACTCTTGTATTGTCGATCTTCCACTCATCGATGTAGTGGACGGCGATTTAATCAAGATTGTGGCTTGGTATGACAACGAATGGGGCTATTCTAATCGTCTCGTCGAATTAACTGCTGATTTTGGAAAGGAATAAAATGCAACTTTACGTCGCCTCTGATCACCGCGGATTTACTGTCAAGCAACGTCTTCTGACTTTTTTGGCCGAATATCAAAATCACCATCCAGAAATGAATATCGAGGTGAAAGACTTAGGTCCGCTCACGATTCAGCCAGGCGACGATTTCAATGATTCCGCAATTGCCGTCTCTCGTGCGGTGCGTGAAAATCCTACCGCACGCGGCTTCCTGATTTGTGGTTCCGCTCACGGTATTTCGATTCAAGCCAATCGCTTCCGCGGCATTCGTGCAATCTGTGGCTACACGGAATCTCTCGCTCGTATCGGCCGCAAACATAACGATGCCAATGTCCTCTGCCTATCTTCAGACTACATGTCGGAGGAAGAAATCGAAGCGTCCGTCATAGGATTTTTGGAAGAACCATTCATTCCAGAAGAACGCTACATTCGTCGCAATCAGCGCCTGGACGAGGAAAATATTTACTAAAAAGGACAAATATGGGTGAGGATACAATTATCGTACCAACGATTTTAACTGACGACACGAATGTTTTTGTTGAGCAAATGAAGGCCTATATCTCATTTGCTAAGCGTATTCAAATTGATCTGATGGATGGCACCTTTACGCCAAATCGTAGCGTACCGGAAAGCTCAATTTCACAGCTCCCGAACGGTATTCAATTTGACCTACATATTATGGCTATTCGTCCGAGCGATCACTTGTCAGAGGTATTACGTCTGCATCCGCACCTAGCGATTTTTCATGCCGAGGCCTCGGAAGATCTCTTGCCAATCTTTGATCAGCTGAAAAAAGCTGGCATCAAGACCGGAGTAGCAATTCTTCCAACTACTTACCCTGGTTTGATTAAAAAGTATCTCGAAGTCGCCGACCATGCTCTGATTTTTGCCGGCAATCTCGGTCAACAAGGCGCCAAGGCCGATATTTTGCAAGCCGAAAAAGTCAAAATTATTCGCAGTATCAAGCCTGATATTGAAATTGGTTGGGATGGCGGTGCCAATCTGACTAATGTCCGCGCTCTCGCGAATTACGAAGTGAATGTGATTAATGTTGGATCTGCCTTGTCTCAACCTGAAGATAAAAAAGCCGCTTATGAGGCCTTAGTTGCAGAAGCTAAAAAACGTGGAGTCTTCCTATGAGTCGCGTAGTTTGTCTCGGTAGTGTCTTGCAAGACATCTATATGATCGACCACAACGATCTTGACGAGATTAAGACTGGCGAGAAGCTCACTATGGACAAAAATAGTTTCGAGGTTGGCGGTGGGGGGGTCAATGCGGCTACGAATTTTGCTAGACACGGTCACGAAACCATTGTGATTTCTAATTTTGGTCGTGATAGTGCCGCCAATGCCATTTTGAATTTTCTCCAAAACGAAAACGTTGATACTAGCTACTTGAATTTTACGCGCAAGAAGACCGGCATCTCGGTGATTTTGCTCGATTCTGAAACCGGCAAGCGTACGATTTTGACTTGTCGTGGCGCTTCGGAAAGCTTTACTAAACTCGAAGCTTCTGATCTCGATCTGTCTAACCCGGATTGGCTCTATGTTACCAGTCTGAACGGCGATATGAATACCGCTCTGAAATTTTTCGAAAAAGCCAAAGAAAAAGGTATTAAGATTATGTGGAACCCCGGCATGGAAGAAATTGCCGAAAAGAAGAAACTTTTAGGCCTACTTCAAGATGTCGATGTTTTAATTTTGAATGAAAAAGAAGCGAAAACCTTGATCGGCGGGGAGATCCTCGAAGAGCTTTTGGTCAAATTAGCTCGTTATGTCAAAACCGTGATTATTACTGCCGGAGCGCGCGGATCGATTGCCACTAATGGTAAAGAAACCTATCGCTTAGCGGAATATGAAATGAAAACTCCGAAAGACACTACCGGGGCAGGTGATGCCTTTGGTGCGGGATTTTTGTCCGCCACCCTGGATGGTAAAAAGTTTAAGGATGCCCTAATTTTTGCCGCCGCTAATGCCACCTCAGTAATTTCCTATATTGGCGCTCAAGCCGGCACCCTTTATGGTGATGAAGATCTTCATCCAATGCCAATCCAAAGACTTTAGTAAAAAATAGAGCTTCGACGGCTCTATTTTTTATTGAATTTGAAATTGATTTTAAGCTATCTAGACTGATTTGAAAGTATTATAGATATTTTGATCAATTTTCAGATGACCAATTTTATTTGCAGCTACCACCACTTCGCGCACGTCATCCGTGACCTTGAAAATCTTCAGGTCCTCTTTCTTGATCATGCCTTCTTTCAGCATCTTGTTGGTGAAAAACTTAATCAGTGGCTTCCAGTATGACTTGCCGATGAAGAAAAATGGCATCTTCGGCATCTTTTTCCCCTGCATCAGCATCAAAACTTCGGAAAGCTCATCTAGAGTACCGAAACCACCAGGGAAGAAAGCGTAAGCCTTACTCGACATTACTAACATCACTTTTCGGGCGAAGAAGTAGTGAAATTCCATAGTGTCAGTAAGATAAGGGTTGATTTTTTGCTCATGCGGTAAAATGATATTTAGTCCGACAGATCGACCACCATATTCGAAGGCACCACGGTTCGCTGCTTCCATAATTCCAGGACCACCACCAGTGATCACTGGGTGACCATTTTCTGCAAGTAGGCGGCCAAGTTTCATGGCTTTTTGATAGTAAACGTCTTTTTCTTTAGTTCGGGCAGAACCGAAAATTGTCACGCCTTGGGAGAATTGATTGATCGTATACAACCCCTTTAGGAGGTCCTTGGCATAAGCCATCGAACGGTCCACATCCGGTCCAGCGATATTATTATCTTTCAGCTCATTTAACCAGTTTAATGTTATTTTATCCATAAACTTAATTATAACATTAAACATAACTGTTTTCTATCTTATGATAAGCGGAAGCTGAAAATCAAAAATTTTATAAATCACCCCTGATACTATATAATATAAAACATGAATACTCGGGTCGAACAAATCATTAAAAAGGTTAAACTACAATATCAAAATATCGATACGATACTTTTGTTTGGCTCGGCGTTGTTGCCTGATTGGACTGAACAGTCAGATGTTGATATTTTTTTGATAGATGATTCTTTGAATGATTCACGTTCTGAGACTATCATTGATGGGATTACTGTTGAATTTCAACAAGATAGTTTCGATAACATCTTTAAAGATATTCAGTCAGAATATGAAAAACTCCTAAATCGTAATGTCTCGACTATGATTGGCACATCAAGAATTATATCAAGTAAATCTTCCGAAAAACTTACAAAACTTATAAATTCCGCCAAGCTGACCTTATCCTCTATTCCGGTTTATAGTGAGCAAGATGTAAAAATGTGGAAGTATTCTATCGCAGATTACCTATCTAAATTAGAAAAAGACATCATAACGGGAGATAACATAGCTTTTTATCTTCATGCAAATTATGTGTTGCAAAATGCGCTTGAAATGTCTCTTGCCCTCAATGGTGCTTACATGCCACAACCAAAATATTTGGGCAAATTATTAGTAGAAAAGGACCCAGAGCTATTTGAAATTTGGAATCAATATCTTGAAGCCGATTCATTGACGCAAAAAATAACAATATTGAATAGACTCGAAGAAAGGTAAAGCCGTGGCTCGTGAAATTCATCTTATCT
The DNA here is from genome assembly GCA_007845165.1 of TM7 phylum sp. oral taxon 351. Classification (GTDB taxonomy): domain Bacteria; phylum Patescibacteriota; class Saccharimonadia; order Saccharimonadales; family Saccharimonadaceae; genus Nanosyncoccus. The sequence continues at coordinate 5,936 of SDRH01000014.1, forward strand.
TGCATAATATTCGCTCGATTTTGAATGTGGGGGCGATTTTGCGCACCGCTGAGGGCCTGGGGGCGGAAAGAGTTATTTTCTCTGGCTACACTCCTACTCCGCTTCCCGTATCGAAGGAGTTGCCACATATCGCCGAGAATATTACCGCCAAAATCCATAAAACCGCGCTTGGCGCTGAGGCTTATCTTAACCTAGCGGCGACTGATAATATCATTCAGATCTTAGAGGATTATCATGCAGAAGGCTTCCAGCTAGTTGGCCTAGAAAATAATTTTAACGACCCACGTCTAATCCAGATAAATTCACCAAACTTTCAAAAACAAATTGGGCAAAAAATTGTTCTGATTCTCGGAGAGGAAGTTGAGGGAATTTCCGACGAGCTCAAGGCACTATGTGACCGTTTTGTTGAAATTCCCATGGTGGGTCGCAAAGAGTCATTTAATGTTTCGGTGGCCACTGGGATGATACTCTATGAATTAAAGTGTTATAATATAGAAAATAGGAGCTAAATGGAACGTTATAATCCCTTAAGAATCGAACAAAAATGGCAAAAAATTTGGGCCGAACAGGAAACCTATAAGGCAGAGGAGAATTCTGACAAACCGAAAAAATACCTCGCCGAAATGTTCCCATACCCATCTGGTGCAGGTCTTCATGTGGGGCATGTGCGTAATTTTTCGATCGTCGATGCCTTAGCGCGTTTTTATTCTCAGAATGGCTATAATGTTCTACGTCCATTTGGTTACGATACTTTTGGTTTGCCAGCCGAAAATTATGCAATTAAGACCGGTGTTTCTCCAAAAGAAGCTACTCGCATTAATACTGAAAACTTCCGCAAGCAGGCTCAACGTCTCGGTTTTGCCATTGACTGGTCGCGTGAAATTAATACTTCCGATCCTGAATATTATCGTTGGACCCAGTGGTGTTTCTTGCAATTATTTAAGAACGGTTTAGCATATCAAAAAGAGAGCTATCAGTGGTGGTGTCCAAACGACCAAACTGTCCTTGCCAATGAACAGGTAGAAAATGGTCATTGTTGGCGCTGTGGTACCGAAGTTGAGAAGAAGAAAATGAAGCAATGGTTCTTCAAAATCACGGATTATGCTGACCGCCTACTCGCTGATGTTGATAGCCTCGACTGGCCAGAGAAAATCAAAACCATGCAAAAGAACTGGATTGGTAAGTCTGTTGGTTCCGAAGTAATCTTCCAGGTAGCCGATTCCGCACATCAAATTAAGGTTTTTACTACTCGCATTGATACAATCTTTGGCGCCACCTTCTTGGTGCTTGCCCCAGAACACCCACTCGCTCTTGAACTTGCTACCGAAGATCAAAAAGCCGAAGTGGCAGAATATGCTAAAAATGCCATTAAAAAATCCGAAATCGAACGCCAAGAAAACAAGGAAAAGACCGGTGTCTTCACTGGAAGCTTCGCGATTAATCCAGTTACTGGTGCCAAAATGCCAATCTATGTCGCAGATTATGTCTTAATCGGCTACGGTGAAGGTGCCGTGATGGCGGTGCCAGCTCATGATGAGCGTGACCAAGCCTTTGCAGAAAAGTATGGCCTCGAAGTAAAAACTGTGATTGACGAAAATGAAATCTTAATTAATTCTGGCGATTACACCGGTCTCACCTCTGAGGAAGCTAAAGCAAAAATCACTGCAGATCTTGAAAAAGACCAGATTGCCACCCCTCGCACTACCTATCGTATGCGTGACTGGTTAATTTCTCGTCAACGCTACTGGGGTTGTCCAATTCCAATTGCTTATGACAAGGACGGGAATCCTCACGCCATTCCAGAAGATCAATTGCCGGTAGTTTTGCCAGATATTACTGACTATAAACCAGATAGCTCTGGTCGCTCCGCTCTCGCCAAGGCTGAAGATTGGAAGAAGGTCATAATTAACGGCGAAGAAATGACGCGTGAAACCGATACCCTGGATGGTTACGCTTGTTCCTCTTGGTATCTCTGGCGCTATACTTCACCTCATGATAAAGAGCACGCTTGGGATCAAGAGGCTGTCAAATATTGGGCTCCGACCGATATCTATGTCGGGGGAGATCATGCTGTTGCTCATCTTCTTTATGTGCGTTTCTGGGCCATGTTCTTCCACGATTTGGGTCTGCTGCCTTTCGAAGAGCCAGTCAAGAAATTACTCTATAATGGTTACATTAATGCTCCAGATGGCAAAAAAATGAGTAAATCCAAGGGCAACGTAATCGACCCACTCGATGTGATTGATTCAGGATATGGTGCTGATACGCTGCGCACTTATGAACTTTTCATCGGCCCTTACAATGAAGATGCTGCCTGGAGTACCAAGGCTATTGGTGGTGTTTACCGCTTCTTGAACCGCTGTTTTAATCTAGTTTATCTCGAAAATACCACCACTAAGGTCGACGACGAGACTAATCTTATGGCTCGCCATAAAACCATCAAAAAAGCCACCGACGATATGAATCGTGCGAACTTTAATACCGTAGTGGCCGCCCTCATGGAATTTGTTAATCATCTCTATAAAAACGGCGCCGCCCAAGCTGATCTTATCGTTCTCGCTAGGTTGCTTTATCCATTTGCCCCACATCTTGCTTCCGAAATGCTGGAAACCTTAGAAGCCGATTTTACCTGGCCAACCTACGACGAATCTGCTTTAGTCAGCGAAACTGTTGAATTTATCATTCAAGTGAACGGAAAGGTCCGTGCCAAGTTGCAACTTCCGACGGATATTTCTAAAGAAGAAATCCAAAAGCTTGCCCTCGCCGACGAAAATGTTCAAAAATACTTGAGTGGCGAACCACGAAAAATTATTTTCCCACCAAATACTCACCTCGTCAGCATCGTGGCCTAAATCTAAAATCTTTTCTCAAAAATCCACGAAAAAATCTCTCACCCGCTCTGATTTTTTCTTGCAAACCACGACTTTTTATAGTACAATAATACAAATTTATATATTAACAAGGAGCATTTAATGCCTGAACCTAAAAAGCAAAGCAGCCCAAGAAAGACTGGTCTACGCCGTAGCCACCTTCGTCTTGTCTTAGCTCGTGCAGTTAACAAGAAATCACCTGTTAAGGCTTTCGAAACTGCTAAGAAAACCCCAAATCTTAAAGTCAAAACTGTTAAAACCGCAGTTAAAGCTACTAAAAAGACAAAGAAAAGCGAAAAATAATGGCAAGTAATCGGCACCTTGGCAGAATTATTATCCTTCAAAGCCTCTATGAATATGAGGTGAGAAGTTTGGCGGGCGACGCTACAGCCGACATTAATGTTATTATCGCAAAAAATATCGAACCATACGTTAAAGCCGTTGGTGATACTGATTTTATTATCAATACCACCAAAGGTATTTTGGAACATCAAGAAAAACTTGACCAAGAATTACATCCATTAGCACCAGAATGGCCACTCGCCTCAATTGCCGCGATTGACCGTAATATTTTGCGCCTTGGGCTCTATGAGCTTGAAGCTCAAGCTGTGCCCCCAAAAGTTGCTATCAATGAATCCGTTGAGTTAGCTAAGGCTTTTGGTTCGGAAAATTCATCCAAGTTCGTCAATGGTGTTCTCGGTACCGCTTACAAACAGCTCGGGTTCGAGAAATCTGAAGGAACAAATGAACAATCAAAGACCAGTTCAGTCGAAGGTGAAAAACCTCAAGAAGACTAAACCAAAGGCCAAAACTGATTCTCGTCGCGCATTTACCCCCAAGACTCGAAATTCTCGCGACTCCAATCTTAAAAAACTTCAACAAAAAATTCTCAAGAAAAAACCCACCATCAAAGAAATTGTCCGCGAACCGACCTCTGGTGGTATCGTTTTCCGACTAACTAAAGATAAAAAAGACATTGAAGTTTTACTCATCCAAGATTCGAAAAACCGTTGGACTATCCCAAAAGGACATATCGAACCCGGTGAAACCGCAAAACAGACCGCTATTCGCGAAATTGGCGAAGAAGCCGGTCTGAATCACATCCAAGTTCTCTCTTGGCTCGGAAAAATCCACTTCAAGTATCGTCGAATTGATAAATTAGTACTGATGACTACGCAAATTTATCTCGTACGCTCACTGGATACTACCGAACGCCCAACCAAAGAAAAATGGATGAATGGCATCAAATGGTTTAGTTTTCAGGATGCAATTAATGTCATTGAGTACGAAGACATTGAAAAACTCATGCTTATTGCCAAAAAACGCATCCGTCAAGGAGAATATTAAATAAATTTGAGTTTCTCAGGATACTTGAAAAACGCTTCAAGTATCCAAAAGATTCCCAAGAAAGTAGTTATGGAACAAGAAGTAAATCTTGCTGATTATCAAATTAATATCGCGGATATTAGGCAACATATTGACGAGGTAGCGATTAACAAAACCAAAAAACAACCTCAAAATGCCGAAGAATTTACTGCCGATACCAAGGCTCTCTATGCCGACTTCGCCAAAGAAAAAATGGGTATCGAATTTAAGGATATTTCACTCTTTATTACTGCCCTTACTCACCGCAGTTATGTCAATGAACATAAAAAATCCCATATCGAACATAATGAACGTCTCGAATTTCTCGGTGATGCGATTTTAGAGCTAGTCACCTCTGATTTTCTCTATCGTAATTTTACTGAACCAGAGGGTATTATGACTGCTTGGCGTTCAGCCTTGGTGCGTACTGAGTCTATTGGCCGTGCCTCTACTGAAATTGGCTATCTTCATCTCATTCGTCTCTCGAAAGGTGAAAAGCTTGGTAGCGATCGCACTCATGCCTCAATTATTGCTGACTGTTTCGAGGCGGTGACTGGTGCAATCTATCTTGATCAGGGCTATCTTCGTGCTAAGCAGTTTATCTATCAACACATTTTGACTAAAATGGACGAAATCATCGTCAATGAATCCTGGCGCGACTCCAAAAGCTATTTGCAAGAATTAGCCCAAAAAACCGATGGCGCCACCCCTCAATATCACGTCATCAAAGAGGAAGGTCCAGATCATGACCGTGTCTTCTCAGTAAACGTGGTGGTTGCTGGTCACATTCGTGGCACTGGTTCCGGACATAGCAAGCAGGAGGCTCAGTCTAATGCTGCTACTGAGGGTATCAAATATTATAAAAAACACCTCGGCAATCAACTTCCAGCCACTGGCCGTCTCACTCTTCGCAAATAATTTATCATACAGATCACGTATAGACCTCATTGCTTTTCGAATAATTTGCATTTTTTCACAAAATCAGTTAGAATATTTAAAATTAATTAAGGAGAAAACATGCTCGCGATTCGTATGCAGCGTAATGGTCGTACTCACTACCCAACATTTCGACTAGTCGTCCAAGAATCCCAGCGTCATCCACTTTCTGGACGCGTTGTGGCTGAGGTCGGCAATTACAATCCAGAAACTAAGAAAACCACCCTCGATAAGGAAAAAATCGAGTTCTACCTCAAGAATGGTGCTCAACCATCTACCCGTGTAGCTCGTATCTTGAAACTCGAAGGTGTCAAACTTCCTGACTGGGTCAAAGAACCTACCAGGAAGCAAAAAGCTCCAAAGCACGCAGATAAGCTTCGCAAGAATCAACCAAAAGAAGAAGCTGAAGCTTAATTTCTTAAAAAACGCTCCGAAGAGGGGCGTTTTTTCACCAAAAGTGCTATAATATAACCATAAACTTAACCGGAGAACCTATGTCAACCATTGACCAACAATTTGTCGAATTTATCGTAAAAACTCTCGTCAGTAATCCAGAAAAAGTCGCTATCAATCGTGTAATTGATGAAAAAGGTGTCTTGCTTTCACTTTCTGTAGATCCAGAAGATGTCGGCCGCGTCATTGGTCGCCGTGGTGCTACCGCTCAGTCTATCCGCACCCTTCTTCGCGCTCTTGGTACGAAGAACGATGCCCGTTACAATCTCAAGATTGTTAACACCGATGAATTAGACGGTGAAGGTGAACCTACTGCCGCTCGTTCAGTCGCTGATTACGATGATGAAGCTGAAGAAGAGAATGACGGCCTTGCCGAAAAAACTCGCGCTGAACTTGCCGATCTCGATGATCTCGAAGTCTAATAGGTTATACAGAATTAATTTGTAATTACCGAAAATACCCCCGGAAAATGGGGTATTTTTCTTGTTAAATTCTCTTGACATTCAATATCATAATGGTTATACTAATGATAGTTCATTTTTGAACGAAGCCTAACTGCGAGTCGGCTTACATAAACAAGTTGAGAGCTTATATGTTCAAAAATCCCACCCGAAATCAGGTGGTTTTTTGATTCTAAAAATCAGAAATACCCCTTGAAAAAATCTCTAAAATGCGTTAAAATGGCTACAAGAAGTAGTGTGCCTACTATAAACATGTCTTTTTATTTTAGCGAGGTGGAAAGACATAAGTGGCAGTAATCTTCGGCGCTAAAGATTATCAACACTAAATAAGAGGGAAAAGTGAGTAAAAATAGTACCATTCCAGATGGCAATCGTGTCTTTTTCACTGAAGGAGACAAATTGCCTATCCCTGATCTTACTGCACATCAGAAAGATTCTTGGGAAGAATTTGTACGTTCGGGTCTACGCGAAGTTTTCACCGAACTCAATCCAATTGATGACTATACTGGTCAGAAATTGTCACTAAAGTTTAAAGATTATGAATTTAAGGCTCCAAAACACACCATTCAGGAAGCCAAATATAATCTTGAAACCTACGAAGCTCCTTTGCACGTCAAAGCTGAACTTCAAAACAAAGTCACCGGCGAAGTCGTCGAACAGGAAATTTACTTCGGTAATTATCCATGGATGACTGACCGTGCCACCTTCATCATTAATGGTACTGAGCGTGTAATCGTTTCTCAGTTGATTCGTTCAGCTGGTGTCTTTTTCACTGCCGAAACCATTGGCATGAAGCGCTATTACGGTGCTAAGGTGATTCCAGGTCGTGGTGCATGGCTTGAATTCGAGACTGCGCCAAATGGTTGTATCTACGTGAAGATCGACCGCCGTCGTAAAATCCCAGTCACCACTTTGCTTCGCGCGCTTGGCGTTGTCAAGGATGCTGATATTAAGGCGAAATTCGAAAATGTCGACACTGGTGCGATTAATTACATCGATTCTACTATCGATAAGGATACTACCAGCTCTCAAGCTGCTGCCCTTCTCGAAGTTTATCGTCGTCTCCGCCCAGGTGACTTGGCTACCGTCGAAAACGCTCGTTCCATGGTTGAACGTACTTTCTTCGACTATAAGCGTTATGACTACTCTCGTGTTGGCCGTTTCAAGATTAACCAACGCCTTGGCTTTGACACTCCTAACGACAGCACTCATCGTACTTTGCAAATGGATGATCTCGTGGCAATTATCGCAGAAATCATTCGCTTGAATAATACTCAAGAACCAGCTGACGATATCGACTCACTCTCTAACCGCCGTGTGCGTATGGTTGGTGAACTTGTCCAACGTCAATTCCGTCTTGGTATGCTTCGTTTGCAACGTAATATCCTAGACCGCATGTCTATGGTTGACGCTAAAGAAAAAGTCACGCCATCTCAGCTGCTTAACCCACGTCCAGTGGTCGCTGCAGTTCGTGAATTCTTTAGCACTTCCCAGCTTTCTCAGCTGATGGACTCTTACAACCCATTTGGTGAACTTGCTCACAAGCGCCGTCTATCATCCATGGGTCCTGGTGGTCTCACTCGTGAACGCGCCGGTTTCGATGTGCGTGATACTCACCCTACCCACTACGGTCGCATCTGTACTGTAGAAACCCCAGAAGGTGGTAACGTGGGTCTCGTTTTGAACCTCGCTACCTATGCTCGTATTAATGAATATGGCTTCATCGAAGCTCCATATGTTGTGGTGAAAAATGGTAAAGTCACCGACGAAGTGATTTACGTCGATGCTAGCGTCGAACGCGACATGGTGATCGCTGATACTTCTGTAAAATTGAACGCCAAGGGCGAATTTGAAGACGAATGGGTCTCCGCTCGTGTGAACGGTCAGCCAGTTCAGGTTGAATCCGCTAAGGTTACCCACGTCGATGCCGCTCACAAGGAAATTCTCGGTATCTCTGCCGCTCTGATTCCATTCGTGGAAAAGAACCGTGTCGACCGTGCACTCATGGGTTGTGCCATGCAGAAACAGGCGGTCCCTCTTCTTCGCAACCAAGCCCCAACCGTTGGTACCGGTATTGAAAATGATATCGCTCGCGCCACTTCTCAACTTATCGTCGCCGAAGGTGATGGTGTAGTCGAAAAGGCTGACGGTCAATCCGTAATCGTCAAATATGCTGACAAAACTTCGAAAGAATACATCGTCGAGCATTTTGAACAGACCAACTCTGATCAATGTTACAACCAACGCTGTGTGGCGGTTCGTGGTCAAAAAGTTAAAGCTGGTGACACTCTTATTGAAGGTGCCTCTCTTGAAAATAACGAACTCGCTCTTGGTCGTAACCTTCTCGTGGCCTTCATGCCATGGCGTGGTTACAACATGGATGACGCCATCGTGATCTCTCGCAAGCTTGTCGAAGATGATACTTTGACCTCTATTAATATTAAAGATTTCGACGTAGAAGTTCGTGAAACCAAGCTTGGTCCAGAACAAGTTACTCGTGATATTCCTAACGTTTCTGAACACGCTCTTCGCCACCTCGGTGAAGACGGTATCGTGACTGTAGGTTCCGAAGTGAAGAATGGCGACATCCTCGTCGGTAAGATTACCCCTAAGGGTGAACAAGAACTCAGCTCTGAAGAACGTCTCCTTCGCGCTATCTTCGGTGAAAAAGCTAAAGACGTCCGTGACACCTCAGTTCGCATGAGTGGTGGTACTTCCGGAAAAGTTATCGGCGTCCGCATTTACACTCGTGAACAAGGTCATGAACTCAAGGCTGGCGTGCTCATGCAGATCAAGATCTACGTCGCTGAAATGCGTAAGATTCAGGTCGGTGATAAGATGGCCGGTCGTTACGGTAACAAGGGTGTGGTTTCCCGCGTACTTAACGTTGAAGATATGCCATTCATGGCCGATGGTACCCCAATCGACGTCCTACTTTCCCCAATGGGTGTGCCTTCTCGTATGAATCTCGGTCAGCTTTATGAAATCCATATCGGTATGGCTGCTCGTATCCTTGGCTACAAGGTTGCAACCCCATCCTTCAATGGTATCCCTGATGAAGTTATTTCAAAGGAACTTGAAAAGGCTGGTATTGATAGCAATGGTCGTACTCAACTTTACGATGGTCTCACCGGTGAACCATTCCACGAAAAGACCGCAGTTGGTGTGATGCACATGATTAAGCTTCACCACATGGTCGAAGACAAGATTCACGCTCGTTCAACTGGTCCTTACACTATGGTTACCCAACAACCTCTCGGTGGTAAGGCACAAAACGGTGGTCAGCGTTTCGGAGAAATGGAAGTTTGGGCGCTTGAAGCTTATGGTGCTGCCAGCATCCTTCAAGAAATGCTCACAATCAAGTCCGATGACGTTTACGGTCGTGCTAAGGCTTACGAATCCATCATTAAGAATGAACCAATCCAAGGTCCTAAGCTCCCTGAAGGTTTCAATGTCTTAGTCAAGGAACTTCAAGGTCTCGGTCTTAAGGTTGATCTTCTCGATAATGGGGAAGCACGTGATGCCGACTCTGTAATCGAAGACACCTCTCGCGAAATTGAACGCGCTCAAGATGACCGCCAAATTTACGCTAGACACAATGTTCATATCGAAGATGACAGTAATGACACCATCGATCTTACTGAGGAAGAAACTGAAGAAGCATTAACAGAAGATGGAATATCAATAACAGAAGGAGACGACGACAATGTCGATCTCGGAGAGGAGCTCTAAAATATGGCTTGGATGGATAATTATATCTCAGCCAGTGACTTCGATTCAATTCGTCTTTGCGTAGCAAGCGCCGAAGACATCTTGAGCTGGAGTTATGGTGAAGTATTGAAGCCAGAAACCATCAACTATCGTACTCAGAAACCTGAGCGTGATGGCTTATTCTGTGAGCGTATCTTTGGTCCAGTCAAAGATATCAACCCACATGATAGCAAACTTAAAGGTGTCCGCTCTCGTGAAGCTGCCGTCGATAAGGAAGGTAACTTGGTTACCAAATCTATCGCTCGTCGCGAACGTATGGGCCACATCAAACTCGCTGCCCCAGTTGCTCATATCTGGTTCATGCGTGGTACCCCATCTGCTTTGAGTCTTTTGCTTGACCTCACCGTCAAGTCGATCGAAAAAGTCGTTTACTTCGCTTCTTACCTCATCATTAATGCTGATGACACTAAGATTGAACAAGTTAAAGGTGATTTGATTGCTCAACATGATGCTGCAATTCAAGCGATTAAAATTCGTTACTCTGAAGCCGCCAAGGATGAAGGTGCTAACGCTGAAACTCTAGCCAACGAAGAAGCTAAAGAACTTGAAGCTTTAGATACTGACTTCTATTCCCGCAAGAATATTCTTGAGGGCTTGAAGAAGGGTGCCGTCATTTCTGAAATTGATTACCGCAACCTTCCAGAAGAATACGAAGAACTTGTCACCGTTAAGATGGGTGCTCAAGCTATCCGTGAATTACTTGAAGAAATCGACCTCGATGCCATAATCGAAGACCTTTCTGCTCAAGCCGAAGATGCTAAAGGTCAAAAGGAACGCAAACTTATCAAGCGCATTAAATTGCTTGAAGGCATGAAGAATTCCAACATCAAGCCAGTCGATCTCGTCTTGACTGTTATTCCAGTCATTCCACCAGATCTACGTCCAATGATTTCGCTTCCTGGTGGTCGTTTCGCAACTTCCGACCTCAACGATCTTTACCGCCGCGTCATCAACCGTAACAACCGTTTGAAGAAATTACTCGACCTCAATGCGCCAGAGGTAATTATTCATAACGAAATGCGCATGCTTCAAGAAGCTGTCGATGCTTTAATTGACAATAACGCCAACCACGGTCGTCAAGCTAGCTCTCAAAATGGTCGCCGCAAGCTCAAATCCCTCTCTGACCTTCTCAAAGGTAAGCAGGGTCGCTTCCGTCAAAACCTTCTTGGTAAGCGTGTCGACTACTCAGGTCGTTCGGTGATCGTCATCGGTCCTGAACTTAAGCTTAATGAGTGTGGTTTGCCAAAACTCATGGCTCTCGAGCTCTTCAAACCTTTCGTGGTTTCTTGGTTGCTTGCTCACGAATATGCTGCCAACTCTCGCGCCGCTTCTCGTATGATTGACGCCAAAGAATCTGTGGTTTGGGATGCTCTTGACGAAGTTATTCAGGGTCGCTATGTTCTCTTGAACCGTGCTCCGTCGCTTCACCGTCTTTCTATCCAAGCTTTCCAACCAAAGCTCGTTGACGGTATGGCTCTCAAGCTTCACCCACTCGTAGCTTCCGGCTTTAACGCTGACTACGATGGTGACCAAATGGCCGTTCACCTTCCTCTCTCTGATGAAGCTCAGCAGGAAGCTAAGACTTTGATGTCGGCTGCCAGCAACCTCTTGAAGCCAGCTGATGGTTCTCCAGTGCTTTCAATCTACCAGGATATCGTACTTGGTGCTTACTACCTCACTTACGATAAGCCAGGTACCGAATCGGAAACTCCACGCGCTTACAGCTCAGTCTATGAAGC
>SDRH01000015.1 GCA_007845165.1 TM7 phylum sp. oral taxon 351
CCTGCCATGGCTGATTACCTTCAGGTTAGTTCTAAGATTTTTGCTATTTATGCCGCCTATGTTGCCACCGAAGATATTCACGTCTACTCTGTCGATGAGGCTTTTCTTGACATTGCTGGCTATCTTCACGCCTATGAAATGGATGCCGAACAACTCGCGCGCACTATCATTAAGGATGTTCTAGGCCATACCGGGATTACCGCCACCGCCGGCCTCGGTAGCAATCTTTATTTAGCTAAAATTGCCATGGATATTCTTGCCAAACACCAAACGGCCGACCTTGACGGAGTGCGTATTGCCACTCTTAACGAGTCCTCCTATCGCAAATTACTCTGGCAGCACCAGCCTCTCACTGATTTTTGGCGCATTGGTCCTGGAATTAGCAGGTCTCTGCACAATTTTGGTATTTATACCATGGGCGATCTCGCCCGATTTAGCCTCACCGCCTCTGAAAAGCTCTACCACAAGTTCGGCGTCAATGCTGAACTAATTATCAACCACGCTTGGGGAATTGAACCAACCACGATTGCAGATATCAAATCCTATCGCCGAAAAGACCACAGCATCAGCTCAGGTCAAGTACTCGCCACTGGCCTTTATTCCGAAAAACTCCGTAATATCCTCGTCGAAATGGCTGACAAACTCTGCCATGAACTTCATGAAAAACAGTTACTGACTAATAACCTCACCCTGCATCTCTCTTATGATAAAAAGGCCGATTCTACCTCTATCAAACCTTTCGCTCATGGCTCCAAATCCTTTCCATACACCGACGAAAGTAACCTGATTATTGAATATTTCTTACAAATTTTCACTCAAATTCTTGACTCGACCCGTCCAGTCAAGAAGCTTAATCTCACCCTCGGCCACCTCAAATCTGCCGATCTAATTACCACTCAATTAGACCTTTTCGAGAACCAAAAAACCACCGAACGGGCTAAGCGTAATCAAAAACTCGAGCAAGCCACCCTACTCATCAAGCAAAAATACGGCAAAAATGCCATCTTGCGTGGCACAAGCTACCTCGAAGGTTCCACCATGCGCGAACGTAATCAACAGATTGGAGGTCACCGTGCCTAAATCTAACCAGCAAATTAGAGCCCCTCAACCAAATCTAACTAAACTTTCACAGTTAGATTCTAAATTGGCTGACCCATACCAAGATATCATTAATCTTCAACCACCACACCTACCGAGTCATCCACCGATGTCCCGCACCGCCCGGGCCGCCCAGTTTATGCCTTTTAAGGCGCTCGAACCCCACGAAGCCAATATTCAGGCTGTCGAAGATCTTGTCGAACAAAAAACTGATACATATATTGAATTTGACGAAATCTATCCCGATTTTTAGCGCATTTATTTACAGATTTCATATCTTATGGTAAAATAGTCCCAATCATGTCAAAAAAGAGTAATACCAAACGCAAGCTCGTCGGTCTCGTTTCAGAGGAATCTGGTATCCGTGCATACTATACCAAGAAAAACACCATGAACACCCCAGACAAGCTTAGCTTGAAGAAATACGATCCAATTCTTCGCAAGCACGTCGTTTTCACTGAAACCAAGAAAAACCTTGGCCGTAACGAAGTGAAAGAGAAGAAGCGCTAAAATCTCCCTCTCCTTATGGGAGATTTTTTCTGTGCCAAAAATTTGCCATAAAAAATAGCTCTCTCGAGCTAATCTGGCAGGGGCGCACGGAATCGAACCATGATCTACGGTTTTGGAGACCGCTATACTAACCGTTGTACTACGCCCCTAGGCTTTTTTATTATAACATATTTATCCAGTACCTAAGCCTCTAAATCCGTTATATTTCTCTAGCACTTAAACTTTTCTCTCAAATCGGTTATACTTAACTTAAAATCATGAAAACTCAGATTCAAAATTTCTGGTTCAGACTTCTTACTAACCTTAATTTTTGGCTGACGCTTTGGTCTATGATGTTTGCCTATTTCTTCCTCGTCGGAATTTTGAATTTAATTTTTGGCAGCCGCCTCATCCCAGATTTTCTCCTCACTATTGCCACCTTTACTAAAGTTTCCACCATCCTCACCTGCCTAATCTACACTAGTTTTTTCGCACCCAAAGATTATCTCTTGAGAGCGGCACTTCTTTTTACTTTCACCGCCGATGTCGTACTAGCTATCGATAATATCTCGCCATTTGGCCTTATTTTATTCTGTTTTGCCCAATATTTTCACACCTCACGCTACGCCGATGTCAGCCCCAAATTTTTCATCGCTTGGACTTTCTTCATCGTCTTACTCTTTATCTTCTCCCATCTTCACCAAATTCCCGCAATTTATGCCGCCGGCTTCGCCTATGGCAGCTCGCTCATTCTTAATCTCGGTCTCGCTATCCAATGGTTAAAACGCAAAACTCCCCATTTTCGTCGTGCCGCCATCTGTAATTTTATTGATTTTATGCTTTTTATCGCCTGCGATCTCACTGTCTTAATCTCCTTTTTCTCACGCATGCAATTTCTCCCGATTTTTCTCTATCAACCGGCTAATTTTATTTGTTGGCTCTTTTATTTTCCATCGCAAATTCTCCTCGCCAATTCCTCCGCTCTCACGAAATCTTATTACCGCCCCTTCGATTTCGAATTAAAACGCCTCAGTAAAAAATCAAAGCTCATAAATCAACTCTAAATATTAAAATATTTGTTCACCTAATTACTTCCATGATATAATATCTCCAATATGGAAGGTAAAAAGAAAACAAGACCTCGAGCTATCCTGGTATTCGGTGCGCCATGTAGTGGAAAAACTACATTTTGTGAAAAATTCTCACAACGTTTCAAGGCTCCTTACTATGATCTTCGAGCCTTGCGTGAAGAGGCGGACTTCACAGAGAAACAAATTCACGTCGTCCTCGAGGCGATTGCTAAAACCGGTCAAAATATCGTGATTGAAGGTGGGCTCGATACCGAAGACGAGCGTAATTCCGTACGTAAACTATTGAAATTATCCGGTTATGCGCCGACTCTCGTCTGGATTCAAACCGATATCAATACTATCAAGATGCGTTTGAAGCTTAAGCTTCGCTCAATTGCTCGTGCCAAGGAAGAATACGATCGCCGCATCCGTCTCATGGAAGCACCAGCCGAGATTGAAAAACCAATCATCCTCTCTGGTAAACATACTTTTGAGACTCAGCTTTCTCACGTCTTAGCTCAACTCCAAAATGATTCTCGCCGATTCTGAATTTGGTGAAATTATTGTTCGCCGCAACGCCTTAGCCAAAAACATTTCTTTTTCACGTTCCACTTCTGGCCGGCTACAAATGTCGGTTCCGTCTTTCATCTCCGACCGCCAAATTCAAAAAAGTCTCGATTCCATGCGAGATCGCTTGCGTGATCTAAATTTAGCTGACCCCACCACCCAACGCGCCCGTGATACCCAGAAAAAGTTACTCATGAAGCAAGCCAAAGAATATCTGCCCTACCGCCTCGAATATCTCGCGAAGCGTTATGGCTATCATTATGACAAAGTAACTTTAAAGCATCAGTCTACGCGCTGGGGATCTTGTACCCGTCGCAAAAAATCCCTCCTTTGCGGCTACGAATTCACCATCTCCATGAATATCGGCCTCATGCAAGTACCCGAAGTTTTACGTGATTATTTAATTATTCACGAGCTCGCACATATCAATCATCCCGACCACTCCAAAGCTTTTTGGCAGGAAGTCGAAAGCCATGATCCAAATTACCGCGCACATCGTGAAATGCTTAAAAAACATAATCCAGGTCTATGATATAATATGTTTATGCAAGGGCAATCTATCTCTAAATTTCTTGATGCCACCAAGGTTCACACCAGTGTTTTTGATCGCAAATTCATGTATCTTTCGGACATCATCGACCCAATTTATCGTGAATATCTTATTAAGCTTGAAAAAATTGGCGTAAATCTCGACCTTGACGTGATTCGTCGTCGCCACCAAGTAGAAAACTATACTGATATCATCAAATTTATCGTCGGCTACCTCAATTCACGCCTTAAAAACCCTACCAAGGGAAATATTCTAATTTCCATGAATGCGATTTCTTCTCAAAGCATTGACATCACTCCAGCCAAATATCATCTAATGATTACTGACGATAGTGTCGTGATGACCGTCGACAGCAGTGAACAATATTCCGCCCTCGGAGCCAAAATTAAATCCCGTCTCGGCTTCGGCACTTCCATTTCTTTCCCAATTCGCGAACCCTACGACTCTATTTAATTTCTATAAAACAGGGAATCTGCCCCTATTTTTTCTTTTAATTATTTTTCTTAAACTCTTGTTTTAAGCATAAGCTTTTGCTAAAATAAACTTATAAACGGGAGCATTATGAAAATCAAGAAATCATCAGTTTTTGGTGTTTTTGGCGCATTATATTTATGCTTCTTTCTGATCTTCACTTTTCTAGCCTTTCAACCTCAAACCGTAGAAGCTAATACCAACCTCATACTCGAAATTCCCAAAATCAACCTCACCTCACCGATTCGCTCGCTCGAGATTAGTGATGAAAATACTCTCACTTCACCGGAACGCATCGCCGGCGTCTATCACGCTAATCAAAATCACGATTTTATTATTGGTCACTCCTCTACAATTTTTCAAAATCTCAACAAGTTATCAATTGGCGATACTTTCCGCTTTGGCGACCAAACTTATCAAATCAAAACCCGTAAAATCCAGCAAAAATCCGACATCAATATGTCGAAACTTCTAGCTAAAAAGTCCACCCCAACTATCACCTTGATGACTTGTCATGGTGAAAAAATTTCCGGGCACGATTATACCGAACGCCTAATTCTCATCGCTGAATTAATCTAATTTCGTAGAGTTCATCTCTACGTTATATCTGTTATTTTTATCAAAAAACTCGAAGTCTATCTCCAGGTTATCTCTATTTTTAGGCCTTCATTAATCGTACCGCGAAGCCGCCCATTCCTACCACTGGAATTTCCAGTTCGTCTTCTGCATCCACCACTAGGCGCTCAATCTTAAGGTCCGTTGAGTTCGTGCGAAAATCCGCTATGTCGCCATCACGGAAGATAAAAGCATTATATTTCACATCTTTTTCCAAGAAACTTAACTTAATTTTCATTGTACGCGCCATATCATCGACGATACCACCGATATACCAATCCGTCTCTCCGCGGCCACGTCTAGCTACCGCATAATATTCACCGATTTTACCGAGCAAAGGTACTTCAATTTCAAAATTCACTGGCACTTTCTGAATAAATGAAAGCGCATCGCGATATTTTTCATAAGATTCTGGACGGTCAGCCAACATCTGCATACCAGAATAAAACACCACATAATAAGCTAGCTGCCTGGCCAGAGTAGAATAAACTTTTTTCGCTGGATTATTTAGATCAAAAATCCCCGGCGTAAAATCAAAGCCGCCGGCCAGCATCCGCGTGAAAGGTAGAATCACTGCGTGTTTCGAATTTAGACCACCCCCTTCATATTCCTGTCCCTTCGCCCCCTCTGTACAGAGTAAGTTCGGATAAGTCCTTTCAAGTCCGGTACCCTTAATCGATTCATGCACATTTAGCATCATCTTCTTCTGCGCCGCTAGCTTCAAAACGTTGCTAAAATGCAACACCCCCGCTTGTGACTGATGAAATTCTTCACGCCCTTTAATCAACATCTTCGGCCCTGAATAATCCAATTTCAAATAACGCACTCCTTGCGCTTCTAGTTCGTCAAATTGCTTAACCAGATTCTTTTCATAATTATCAATCTGACTCGCGGTCTCACATTGCGCCACAATTTCAATATTTCTTTGTTTAGCACGCTCCAAAATTTTCTGTTTATCAAGTTTTTTCGCGAGATTTTTATCTGACCACCCCTCAATCAAGAGTCCCGAGATACCTAATTTTTCACACCAATCAAGATACTCCAGTGCATGCTCCGTCGTCGCACCTTGCCTTTCAGAAGCCGTAAAACTCCAAACCCCGATCAGCATCGCCCACCAAATTCCCAGAAATTTAAGCGGCTCCACCCAATCAAAATTCATTCTTGGGCTTTGATTCAAGCTTAAAATCATCTTATTTTTTGTCAGTTGCACTGCCGAGTCCGCCACCATAATCACACGCCACGGCGTTTCAAAAGGTAGCGTCAAATAAGCTTTCATCCCATCTGAAAGTGGCGTAATATTCGCCTCCAGCCGCCCGATTTTGTTCAGCCCCAAAGTCATTGAACCATAATTAATTAGTGCAGCCTCGTGAATCGAAATAATCTTGCCACTCGGAAGTTCTGCCGTAAATGGCGTTTGTCTCGAACCGGTTAAATTAAAAATCGTCCACTCCTCGTAATCAGTTTCAGACCTCGCCAAGGTAAAAGCCGGCATTGACCAACTTTTGGCATGAATATCCAGATTAAATTCCGTTAGCTCATTCGTAATAATCATGCGCTGAAAACCTGGTTGCGGCGGAAATTCATAGCGAAAAGCCACCCCCTCATCAAAAACTCGCACTCTCAAAGTAAAGATACGTCCGTTTTTTTCACGTTCCGCCAGATAAAAAGTCGTCTCGTTATATTTATTCACAATATCCAAAGTCTCCCCCACCACACTTTGCCAAGTTTCATCCTTAAATTTTGGCAAAATCCTTACCACTCCCAAATTTTCCGCAATCGGTTTTTCGTTATAAATTTCGAAACCTAATCTAGAATTGCTCAGTAATACTTCTTGATTTTTTAGCACCCGATAGCTCAGACTACCATTTTTCAGACTAAACTCAAAAACCAAACTCCCGCTCGGTGATTTCACATTTACCAAAGAATTCGCTTTCGCTTCTTCTTTTTTAAAAAGTCCTTTCAAAAAGCCCATATGCTTATTATTATACCGCATATGCTAAATATGATAAAATATTTTTAAGATGCAAGACGATATTAATCTCGAAGAATTAACCAAAAATAGTAAACCTAGTTTTCTCAAAATTTTCTTTATCGTACTCGGTACTATTATTGGCGTATTTGCCATCGCTTTTGGCGTAGTTTCTTTACTTAAACTTCTTTCAAACACTGCCGAAAAAGTTGAAAATAAAAAACCGGAAATTGCTAAGGTTACCGAAAAACGCGCACCGCACCGTATCGATTTACAATATCTCATCGATGATTGGCGTCGCGAACAGGGGATTACTGAAGAATCATCAGTATTAATTTATGACCTTAATAACTCTGACATCGTCGGTCGCTTTAATGATACTAAAACCTTCTCTGACCAAAATCTCATAAATCTATTAGTGGCTTACGAAAATTACCGCCGCCTTGGCGATGGCAGTTTCCATCTCGACGACCAAATTAATCTCAAAAATCAAACTGCGCTCTCCCGTCAAGATTGTATAAATGAACTTTTCACTTCCGAAAATACCAATTGCAAGGATGCTCTCCGCGCTGAACTTTCCGATGTTGTACTCAATAATCTTCTCGCTAAAATGGACCTAGAGCATCTCAAAATTTCTGGAAACAACATCACCCTCACCGCGACTGACTACCTAAAACTTATTAAATTTATTTATAGTTCCGAAAATCTTAAGTCTGAAAACTGGGATAAATTCTTCGCGCATTTTCTCATCACCGGTGATCATTTTGCTCTTATTTCCGGCATTAATAAAGCCACAATCTTCGATTACGCTTCCGCCAAATTAAAAACCGAAACCGCCGCAAACACTCTCCCGTATTTTAGTGAATTTTCCATCCTCGAATTCAAAGATTTACCAAAATATGAAGACCGTAAATATATCGTCATTTCACTTAATCAAAATTTTAATCCGACTAAACTCACTTCACTCGGTCGCAATCTCGAAGACCGTATTCTTAACGAGCGTTAAGCCCAGCCTAATAATTACCCTAAAATTTCCTAAGTAACTGAGTTGTTATTTTTATAAACTTATTTAAAATAGAACGCAATAAAAAATAAATCCCCGGAAGGATTTATTTTTATTTTTTAACTAATTAGGCTTGAGCGTTCCAGCGAGCAATTGCTTCTTTTACGACTTTCTTAGCTTCCTCAGCGCCAAAGAAACCTTTCACTTCGGTAGTGCCTGGCTTCTTCAAATCTTTGTAATGATTGAAGTGGAATTCGATTTGGCGGATCAATTGTTTTGGCAAATCTTCCAAAGTTTGGTACTTATCACCGTTATTACGGTCGTCTTCTGGCACACAAATAATCTTGTCATCAACTTCATCAGAGTCAACAAACTTCATTACGCCAAGAATACGGGCCTTCATATAAATGCCAGTCGTCAAAGGCTGATCAGTGATCATCAAAACATCGAGTTCATCACCATCCTCATCGAGAGTTTGAGGAATAAAACCATAATTACAAGGCTTTGCAAATGCCATTGGTTCGACACGGTCAAGCATAAAGCAAGCATTTTTGCGGTCCCATTCAATTTTGTGATTTGAGCCAGTAGGAATCTCGATGACGACATTAAGTTCACCATTTTCGTAGTCACCTGGGGTCAAGATTTTGTTAAAATCAGCCATATTTCTCCTTTATTTTTTTCTTATTATACCATTTTTTCTCTCTGTGTTAAACTAGAACTATGGAATTTACCGATTTAAGAAAGCCTCTCGCCGAACGTATGCGACCTCAAAGTCTCGACGAAGTTTTTGGTCAAAAGGCCATTATCGGTAAAGGTAAAATCCTTACAGAATTAATCAAATCGAAAGAACCCACCAATCTAATCTTCTGGGGACCTCCCGGCACCGGCAAAACCACCCTGGCTCGCATTATTGCCAAAGAACTCGACGCTGATTTCGTCGAACTTTCCGCCGTCACCGCTCATAAATCCGATGTTGAACAGGTAGTCGAACGTGCCAAACAAAATTGGAATCTTAAAGTCCGCACCCTGCTTTTTATTGACGAGATTCATCGTTTCAATAAAGCTCAACAGGATGCCTTTTTACCTCATGTGGAATCTGGCCTCATCACCCTCATCGGCGCCACCACGGAAAATCCCAGCTTCGAAGTCATCCCCGCACTCATTTCTAGAAGTCGCGTAGTTATTCTTTCCACTCTTCAAGACAAAGATATCAAAGAAATTTTACAAAGAGCCATCGAAAAAGAATATCCTAAGGCCAAAATCGATCCCGAGGTCATCGACTTTCTCGCTCACCTCAGTCATGGCGACGCCCGTTCGGCACTTGGAGATCTCGAACTCTGTCTTTCACTCAAAAATAAGCTTACCCTCGATTTTGTCACTAAAACCCTCAATAATAAAGTCAACTATTTTGATAAATCCGGTGATCGCCATTACGATACAATTTCTGCTTTCATTAAATCCATGCGTGGCAGTGATGTCGACGCCACACTTTATTACCTCGCCCGTATGCTTGAAGGTGGAGAAGATCCCAAATTCATTGCTCGTCGCATGGTGATTTTTGCTTCCGAGGATATCGGCCTCGCTGGCAACGGCGCCCTCACTCTCGCCGAGTCCGCTTTTTCTGCCATCGAGAAAGTTGGTATGCCAGAAGGGGGAATTATCCTATCTCATGTGGCCGTAGCTCTCGCGAAATCTAAAAAAGATCGTTCTAGCTATGACGCCTGGGCTCGCGCCAAAGCTCTCGCCAAAAACACCAGTCATCTGCCCATCCCACTCGAAATTAGAAATCCCGAAACTAAACTGATGAAAAACCTAGGCTACGGCAAGGATTACAAGTGGGAAGCCAATTTCCATCTTCAAAAAAGTTACCTCCCAGAAGAAATTAAGGACCAAAAACTTTATTTTCCACCTAAAAACTAGAGACGAAGTTGTCAAATCTCTCTTTTTATGCTTTAATATAAACAATTTAGCACCTTAATAGGAAAATTGTGTTGTAAAAGGAGGGGTAACCATGGAAGGTTTCTTAGACAAACGCAAATTAGAGAATGAAGCTAGTTTCAAGGAAGTTTTACACGTTTTAGACGAATCCTACAATCTTTTCAGTCTACGCTTCTGTTGGTCGGATATGCTTGAAACTTCAAAAACCGGCACCGAGTGGAAAGAGTACACGTCCTTTCAGACTCTAACTGATTTTAATCAAACACTGAGGTCCTGGTATCAAGATCAAAATGTACCAGAACTCGAAGTGCCCAAGGAGATTCATGCTACTATTTCGATTGACCGCATTACTAGTGTAATGCCGAGATGCGCCAAGCAACATGCTAGACACTATCGCAATGATCACATTAAATTTCGCACTTTTCAGTTTAGTGTCAAATCACTTCGGCACCTCACTA
Organism: TM7 phylum sp. oral taxon 351; assembly: GCA_007845165.1. Taxonomy (GTDB): domain Bacteria; phylum Patescibacteriota; class Saccharimonadia; order Saccharimonadales; family Saccharimonadaceae; genus Nanosyncoccus. The sequence continues at coordinate 10,229 of SDRH01000015.1, forward strand.
GGGCAGAAATTCGTGAACTTTTTAACGAATATAGTGTCCCTACCGATCTGAGAGATGCTATCAGTAAAGGCGATGTCTACGTCGTTACTACTACAAGTGGCGAAAATTTTAATTTTGTTCATCGCATCACTACTGAAAAAGCCTAACCGCCGAAAAACGCAACACAATTTTTCGCCCCCGAATTTCGGGGGTCTTTTTATTCTAAAACATTTACAAAAACCTCTTTACATGCTACAATCAACTTGACAGTCTGGTTATCAGACTATTTTTTATGGAAGGAGTATATGGCGCACATCACCCGCATCAAAGCAGGTCAATCTGGATCAAAAAATTCAGAAGAAACCAAAGCTTCTGGCAAAAATCCAGAACCTAAAAAACCGATTCAAGACAACGCCGAAATCCGCGCGGATATCACAGAATCAGAAACCAACGACAAAAAGTCCCTTAAAAATGCAAAGAAACTTGCCAAATTAGAGAAAAAAGCTGAAAAAATCGCCGCCAAAAAGGCCAAAAAAGCTTCCGGTGAAAAATCCAAGAATCCACTTATTCGTTTCTTGCTTTTTATCACCACCCCAATTCGTGCTTTCTTCCGCTACCTTGCCGAATCTTGGCAAGAACTCAAGCAAGTACGCTGGCCAAACCGTAAAATGACCTGGAAGCTCGTCTTCGCGGTTATTTTATACACAGTCATCTTCGCCGCGCTCATTATGGTACTTGACGCATTGTTTACATTATTGTTTAATAATTTATTGAAATAGGAAAGAGAAAAAGGAAATCACATGGCAGTAAACCGTTATGACGACACCCTCCAATGGTACACCGTAAGCACTTACAGTGGCTACGAAGACAAGGTCGCCGAATCCATCAAACAACGTCTCGATAGTGCTGAATTCGAAGGCAAAATCCTCGACGCTATCGTACCAAAAGAAAAGCAAATCGAAATCAAAAACGGCAAGCGTAAAATCGTCGATCGCAAAATCTTCCAAGGCTACGTCCTTGTCCAGATGCGCCTCTCCGATGAAACTTGGTACATCATCCGCAACACCCCAGGCGTCACTGGCTTCGTCGGCACCGGCACCCAGCCAACCCCAGTTTCCGAAAAGGAAATTAATAAAATCAAGAAACGTATGGGCGTAGAGGATCCAAAATATTCCGTCAACTACGCGCTTAACGAAGTTATCGCCATTACCGATGGACCATTCAAGGGCTTCGAAGGCACCATCGCCGAAATCGACTCCAGCAAGGGTAAACTTCGCGTCATGGTTTCCATGTTTGGTCGCGAAACGCCAGTCGAACTTGACGCACTTCAAGTTAAAAAAATTGACTAATTCCATAAAAATCTTCTTAAAATCAGACTCATTTCGGGGTCTGATTTTTTCATTAAGACTGAATTTTCATCAAGACTGATTTATTTTAATTGCTTATGCTATAATCAGCTTATAGAAATTTTAAACGGAGAATCTAATGGAACCACAAATCCAAGTTAATTCGGAAATTGGTCGCCTCAAAACCGTGCTTCTTCACCGTCCAGGCGAAGAACTCGAGGCTCTCACTCCCGAATATATGAGCCGTATGCTTTTCGACGACGTGCCATACCTAAAGGTCGCACAAGAAGAACATGACGCCTTCGCTAACGTCTTGCGTGAAAACGGCGTAGAGGTACTTTACCTCGATCAACTCGCCGCCGAAGCTCTCGCCAATGAAGAAGTGCGCGATCGCTTCATTGTCGAAATGGTTCGCGCTTCTAAACAAGAGGAAACTTTCTCAACTTTTGCCATCGTTAATTATCTTCAGACTCTCGACCCACTCACCATGGTGCGCAAAGTTATGGCCGGTGTTAAAAAGAGTGAAGTTGAAGATATGGAACCTACCAATAAGCAACTTCATCATTTCATGGTCAATGATTATCCATTCTATCTTGACCCGATGCCAAATCTTTATTTCACCCGTGACCCAGCCGCTTCCATCGGTAATGGTCTCACCATTGATAAGATGCACTGGCCAGCCCGTCGTCGCGAATCACTCTTCATGCAGTATATCTTGAAGTATCATCCACGTTTTGCCAACCAAAATATTCCAGTTTGGTACAATCGCAATAATCGCTTCTCCGTCGAAGGTGGTGATGAGTTAGTCTTAAATAAGCACACTGTCGCCATTGGTATCTCCGAGCGTACCGAAGCTGAAGCTATCGAACGCATCGCTTCACGTCTCTTCCATGACTCCGAATTTACTCGCGTTCTCGCCATTAAGATTCCAGCCAAGCGTGCCTTCATGCACCTCGACACCGTCTTTACCATGATTGATTACGACAAATTCTCCGTCCACCCAGAAATCATGACTGCCGGTGGTGAACTTGATATTTACGTTCTTGATAAATCCAACACTCATGTTGGCTACGAAGTTACCCATCGTCGTGACCTCACTAATGTCTTAGCTGAATCCCTTGGCGTATCCAAAGTTCAACTCATTCAATGTGGTAATGGTGATCCAATCGCGGCCGCTCGCGAGCAATGGAATGACGGTTCCAATACCCTCGCCATCGCTCCAGGTGTTGTCATTACCTACGATCGTAACTACGTTACCAATGAAGCCTTACGTAAAGCCGGTCTCAAAGTTATCGAAGTGGCTGGTAGCGAACTCGGTCGTGGCCGTGGTGGCCCGCGTTGTATGTCTATGCCACTTTTCAGGGAGGAAATCTAATGTTAAATCTTAAAGGTCGCTCATTTTTAACCCTCAAAGACTTCACGCCACGCGAAGTTCAAACCATGCTGGAAACTGCCAAGCAACTCAAAAATAATAAGCTCACTGGTGTTTCCAACAAAAACCACGAAGGGAAGACTATCGCCTTACTTTTCGAAAAAGCTTCCACCAGGACTCGTTGTGCCTTCGTGTGTGGTGCTCGCGATCTCGGCATGCACGCTGAATATCTCGGCAAAGACGACATCCAGCTCGGTAAAAAAGAATCTGTCCGTGACACTGCCTTGGTGCTTGGTCGTATGTTTGACGGTATTGAATTTCGTGGTTTTGCCCACGAAACCGTCGAGGAACTCGCTAAATACGCTGGCGTCCCAGTTTGGAACGGTCTAACCGACAAATTCCACCCGACTCAAGGCCTCGCCGATATGCTGACTATCAAGGAACATGTAGGTTATCTACGCGGCGCTCACCTCGCTTACGTGGGTGACGGACGTAATAACGTTGCTAACACCTTAATGATTGCTTCGGCTCTTTTAGGTCTTCATTTTTCCATCGGTACCCCTAGAGAACTCTTCCCAGAACAATCGCTTATCGATGAATGCAATGCCATAACTAAAAAATATCAAACCGGCGCCACTATCAAAATCGTGGAAAATCCTTACGAAGCCGTCGCCGATGCTGATGCGATTTATACCGATGTCTGGGTCTCCATGGGTGAAGAAGACAAATTCGAAGAACGCATCAATCTGCTTAAATCCTACCAAGTTAATCGTGAACTCATGCAGGCTACTCGCAAGAAAAATACTATTTTCTTACACTGTTTGCCAGCCTTCCACGATAAGAAAACTAAGATTGGTAAAGAAATTCTCGAACAATACGGCCTTGATGCCATGGAAGTCTCCGACGAAGTCTTCTACAGTCCAAATAGCGTCGTCTTTGACCAAGCGGAAAACCGAGTTTATACCATTGAAGCAGTCATGGATCTAACTCTTTAGACTGATTTCAGTTTTCCACAATGAAAAAGAAGCAGACCCCCTGCTTCTTTTTTAGCATAAGTGTTATACTTGAGTCATATAAACCAAACTTATATGAAAGGACATATATGGTTGCAAAACCTCAAAAGGTGAAGAAACAACCAAAACAAAAAACCCCTCATACCAAGAAGGTATCGGCTTTTGCTGTTTTGTTTGCGATCATCGGCCTGATGGCAGCCCTAACCTGGGTTATTCCATCCGGTAAATATAACATGATTAAAGACCCGAATGATCCGTCTCAGGAAATTCGCGAAGCCGGCACCTACCAGCGCATCGACAAAGTCGAACACATCGTAGACGAAGAGACCGGAGAAGTCACCACTGTCGACCATCGCCAAGGGCTTTGGGATGTCTTTATGGCACCAATCAAAGGTATGGCTGATCGTCTTGATGTCATCATCTTTGTCTTGATTCTCGGTGGTTTCCTCGGCATTACCATGAAAACTGGCGCCCTCGATGCCGCTCTCGGTGGTCTTCTCAAGAAGATGAACGGTAAAGAAATTTTCCTTATCCCAATCTTGATGACCTTATTCGCTATTGGTGGTACCACTTATGGTATGCAAGAAGAAGCTGTCGCCTTTTATGCCCTTATCATTCCAGTCATGATGGCTGCTGGGTATAATTCCATGACCGCCATGATGATGATTGTCTTAGGTGGCGGAGTCGGTGTGCTAGCTTCCACGGTCAACCCATTTTCTACGGGTATTGCCGCTAGAACCGCTGACGTTCAACTCGGCAACATCCTTTGGATTCAAATGCTCGTCCTCGTAGTCATGCTTGTTCTTGCCATTCTTTTTGTCATGAATTACGCCAAGAAGGTCAAAGCTGGTAAATACGCTGACGATTCTTCCGTCGCTTCCACTTTTAAGCCAATTAATCTCAATAGTGTGCCAGAATATAATTTCAAGCGCCAACTCATCATGGGGGTTTTCGCTGTCACTTTCGTGATTATGATTATCTCCCTCATCCCTTGGAGTGGTTTTAAAATTGACTTCTTCGATGTTTTACATGAGTTCTTTGCTGGGGTTCCAGTACTTTCCACTATGCTTGGCGTAAACCACAACGGCGCCCTTGGTACCTGGTACTTTAACGAAATTTCTACCCTTTTCCTCATTTCAACTGTGGTAATTGCCTTCATCTACCGCAAAGAATTTAGCAAGAAAAATGTCTCCATCACCGACACTTTCATTAAGGGATCGGAAGACCTCTTGAGTGTCGCCGTAATCATCGCCGTGGCAGCTGGCGTTGCTATTGTCATGCGCGCCGGTGGTATCGAAGATACCATTATTCACTGGGGTGAAAAAGGCCTCACCAATTTCAATGGTGGTCTTGTCGGCGTCTTGGCTTACATTTTCTACCTCCCACTTTCCTTCATTATCCCATCCTCCTCTGGCCTCGCTGCGGCTTCCATGCCAATCATTGCGCCAGTCTCTGAGCTCGTAGGTAGCAACAAAGAAACCATGGTGGTAGCTTTTGCTAATGCTAATGGTTTACTTAACATGTTTGCCCCTACCATCGCCTCATTAATGGCTGGACTTACCCTATCCGGTGTATCTTACAAAACCTGGATTAAGCGTGTGACTCCACTTATGGTAATCTTCGCTATTATTAGCTTAGTCGCCGTCTTCGTTATGGGGATGATTTAATTATGGCCAAAATCGTCGTCGCTCTCGGAGGTAATGCTTTAAGCCGTGATGGCAAAGCAACCGCTAAAGATCAACTCGAAGTCGCCAACCAGACCGCCAAGGAGCTTGCCAAGCTCGTGGCGGCTGGCCACCAATTAGTCATCGTCCATGGCAACGGCCCACAAATCGGTAATATT
>SDRH01000016.1 GCA_007845165.1 TM7 phylum sp. oral taxon 351
AAAGTTTTCCCGCCAGCTCCGCCGCCAGTTCTGTTTCTGGACGGGGAATTAAAACATTTTGATTCACCAAAAAAGGTCGCCCCATAAACCATTTCACCCCTAGAATATAGGCCAGTGGCACCTTGTTCGCGCGCAAAGCCACCATCTGATCAGCTTTCTTACGCGCTTCATCAGAAATTTTATCCGCCCCGTGAGTTACAAAAAAACTGCGGTCTTGCACATCCATCGAGACCGCCAAAATAATCTCCGCCTCAGTCGGATTGATAATCTGCTTCGAAACATCCAGCCAGCTTTTTACCGTGGTTGCCATTTTCTCCTTAAAATTCTATTCCGCGATGCCGTTTTCCGTACGAATTACATCGAGCTCACACTTCTTCAATTCTGAGATAATATCGTCAATATCACCGTCCATTACTGCATTTACATTTGATCTGGAATAATGAATGCGATGGTCTGTTACACGATCTTGTGGGAAATTATAAGTACGAATTTTCTCTGAACGATCACCTGTACCAATCAAATTCTTACGTGCCGCCGAAGCATTTTTCGCCGCTTCCGCACGTTGAATATCGTTCAAACGCGTACGCAACACCATCATGGCGCGCTCCTTGTTTTGACGAAGAGAGCGCTCATCTTGCATTGCGACCATAATTCCGGTCGGCAAATGCGTAATACGAATAGCTGAATTAGTCGTGTTCACTGATTGGCCACCATGTCCACCCGCGTGGAAAATATCTATTCGTAAATCTTTTTCATCAATTACAATTTCCGACTCTTCTACCTCTGGTAAGGCCACCACTGTCACCGTAGAAGTATGAATGCGACCTTGCGATTCTGTGACTGGCACACGCTGTACACGATGCACGCCACCTTCAAATTTCATCGTCCCGAAAGGAGTGTCTCCGTCCATTTTGAAGACCACTTCTTTTACCCCACCGGTTTCATTAAGGCTTTCGTTCATTAGCTCCACCTTAAAACCGTGTTTTTCCGCATAACGCAAATACATGCGGTAAAGCTCAGCCGCAAACAACGAAGCCTCGTCGCCGCCGGCCCCGGCGCGAATTTCCATAATCACTGGTTTGTCATCATCCGGATCGCGCGGAATTAGCTTATCATCAAGTTGCCTGGTTAAATCCGTAATTTTTTCGGTAAGCTCTTGCATTTCCAGCTTTGCCATCTCGCCAAGTTCAGGATCTGAAACAATCGCTTCATCTTCCTTGATTTGTTGTTCGGCGCGGGTAATTTCATTTTTTAAATCCAAAATTGATTCAACCTCTGCCTTCCTCTTCGATTTTGCAGCAAAATCATTCTCGAGGTAAGCCTTCGGATTTTCCAAGAATTGATTGAGCTGGGCTAATTCCAACTCTAAACTTTTGATTTTTTCGTCCATATTAGGTTAATTATATAATAATCCACCCCATATTCCAATCTCGTAAAAAACTATCTTATTTTTGAACTAAAATCTTGAAGTATAGACAGCAAAAAATCCCTTCCCGGGATTTCAAAAATATTTTGGTGGATCTTACTGGGCTCGAACCAGTGACCTTACGAATGTGAATCGTACGCTCTAGCCAACTGAGCTAAAGATCCATAACTTCTCTATTATAATATATAATTTCACTTTTCACAAAAAAATAAGGCCAAATGGCCTTATTTTAAACTTAAGCTTCAGCTTTTTCTGCTTTTTTCTCAGCTTCTTTCATCTGCTTAGCAGCTTTGTTGGCGAGAGCCTGTTTCAAAGCTTCTGCCTTCATAGCGCGAGCCTTGAAGCGGTCAACGCGACCTTCGGTATCGATAATCTTCTCTTCACCAGTAAAGAATGGATGAGAAGCCGAAGAAATTTGAACCTTCACGAGTGGATATTCATTTCCATCGGTCCACTTGATAGTCTCTTCGCTCTTAGCGGTAGACTTAGTCAAGAAAGAAAAGTTCGCTGCGTCATCAGCAAAAACCACAAAGCGATAATCTTTTGGATGCAATTCTTGTTTACTCATAATTAGTCACCATTTTATCAGATACTCACGGTTTTTTCAATAGGGAATTAGCTTTACAGATTCCACCTCTTATGTTAAGATAGAAAAGTAATTAATTTAATGAAACAGCTTCATCCGTTTTCCTGAAGACAAGATGAAGTGAAGGGAAAGGAAAACATGTCCAAGACTATCGACATGAAAGAACTCCTCGAAGCAGGAGCTCACTTTGGTCACAAGACCTCACGTTGGCACCCAAAAATGGCCCCATACATCCATAGCAAGCGCCAAGACACTCACATTATCAATCTTGAAAAGACCGTAGCTGGCCTCGAAGAAGCCCTCGCTCTTACCAAGAAAATTGCTAAAGACGGCAAGAAAATTCTTTTCGTTGGCACCAAAAAGCAACTCAAAGCCATCGTTAAAGAAGCCGCTGAATCTGTCGACATGCCATACGTCACTGAACGTTGGGTCGGTGGTACTCTTACCAATGTCGAAACCGTTAACCGCCAAATCAAGAAGGTAAAAGATCTCGAACGTCGCATGAAGACCGGTGAACTCGAAGCTCGCTATTCTAAGCTCGAAGTTCAACGCTTCCAAGAAGAAATTGCCGTACTTAACACTCGTTACGGTGGTATCAAAGATATGACCGATCAACCAGCCGCCATCATTGTCACCGATGCCTGCGAAGATAAGAACGCTATTAAAGAAGCTAAAACTCTTCACATCCCTGTAATCGCTATTTGTGATACCAATGTTGATCCAACCGATATCGACATCGTCATTCCAGCTAACGACGATTCCACCAAGGCTGAAAAACTCATCCTTGATTACTTTGTCGAAGCTATCAAATCCGCCAAAAACTAATTTTCATCTATTAAGGAGATAAAAATGGCAGAAATTACCATTGAAAACATCAAAAAACTCAAAGAATTATCCGGTGTAGGTCTTACCGACGCTAAAAAAGCTCTTGTCGAAGCCGATGGCGATTTCGACAAAGCCCTCAAAGCTATGCGCGAAAAGGGTCTCACCAAGGCTGAAAAACGTGGTGACCGTGAAACCCGTGAAGGTATCGTCGACGCTTACATTCACGACGGCCGCCTCGGCGCTATCATCGAAGTGAACTGTGAAACTTCTTTCGTCGCTAACACCGATGAGTTCAAAGATCTTGCTCACAAACTTGCTATGCAAGTTGCTTCCATGGCTCCACTCTACGTTTCCGAAGAAGATATTCCAGCCGAAACTATGAAGGCAAAAATGGAAGAATTCGAAGCTAACTTCAAGGGTCCAGAAAATATGAAAGAACAAATCCTTTCTGGCCAAGTTAAGAAAGCTTTCTCCGACAAAGTTTTGATGCTCCAACCTTACATTCTCGATGATTCTAAGACCGTCGCAGAATTCATCAAGGAAATGATTGCAAAAACTGGTGAAAACATCACCGTTAAGCAATTCAAGCGCATCGAACTCGGCGTTACTGAATAAAATATTTGTTCATATATAAAAATAGAGTAGGCGAAAAACCTATTCTATTTTTCTTGTGCTAAAATAGATATATGAATATTTTATTTGGTGCTTTTATAGGCCTTATCGCCCTCACATTACTCGTCGTCATTCATGAATTTGGCCACTTCATTATGGCTAAAAAATCCGGTGTCAAAGTTAACGAATTCGGCATCGGCCTTCCGCCACGCAAACTCGCCTGGCTTCATCTACCAGCTAAAGAGGTCCAAAAATTTTATGATCAATTAAAATCCGAGTCTAAAGCCAAAGTCAACCAAAAACGTCTCCAGAAACTTCTTGCCATGGGGAAGGATAAAACCAAAAAAGATAAGTTCGTCTGGTTCTTCATCCCAAACACCGAATATAAGGACGACCCGCTTTATAAACAAGATTATTTAATATTTAGTATCAATCTCCTGCCTCTTGGTGGTTTTTGTACCATGGATGGGGAATCGGACGCTGAAACCAAGCCCCATACTTTTGGCGCCACAAATTATCTTCAAAAAACTGCAATTCTTTTCGGTGGCGTTACTATGAACTGGATTTACGGTATTTTGATTTTTACCATTCTTGCTGTCACCGGCATGCCACAATTCATGAATAATCAATTCAATATTAATGAAAAAGCGCATTTCACCATGCCAAAAATCTATATCGATAAAATCCTCGAGGATTCTCCAGCTAGTCATAGCACCCTGAAAGCTAATACTATTATTCACGATGCCAAAGCCAAGAATGAAGATAACTGGAAAGTACTAACCTCCACCCTCGATGTTCAAGATTTTAATAAATCCCATCTCGGACAAACCGTAATCTATCGCACCTTCGATCCAGCCACCAAGAACACTAGTGAACACGAAGTCACCTTAAATTCAGGAGATAATTCACCAGCTCTTGGCATTTCCATGCGAATGGACGGTCAATTCCTTGCTCACTATTCCATAATCGATGCACCGCTCATCGGTCTTGGTACCACCGCTCAGATTACTGGTGAAACCTTCCGTGGCCTCTACGACATGATTCGAAATCTTTTCTCTGGAGTCGCCAAACAAATCACTGGCAATCAAGAAGCTAAAGAATCTGGCAAGCAAGAACTCGCTAAAGCTGGTGAATCTGTCTCTGGCCCAGTTGGTATCATTGGCGTGATTTTCCCAAGCTTTGTTAGCGCTGGCCTCACCGAACTACTTTTCCTCACCGCCATCATTTCCATCTCCCTCGCCTGCATGAATGTTCTACCAATCCCAGCCCTCGATGGCGGACGCTGGACTATGATTACCATCTCTAAATTACTCAAGAAGAAACTCTCGACCGAACTTGAAGGTAAAATCATCGCTACCACCTTCCTCTTCCTCTTCGCTATGTTTATTCTCGTCACTATTTTAGATTTAATTCGTATTTTCCATTAATATGCCATCAAAAACCTCATTTTCAAGCAAAATTGTCAAATTATTAAAATCTAACATAGACTTATTCTATCTTCCGATCTTAGCCATCATCACCTTTTACGCCGCTCAGTTCATCGTCGGGGTGCCAATGCTAATTATTCTTGGTTCCGACACTCTAAAAACACCACTCGTTGCTACATTTTTTTCCGTCTTGGTCTATTCCTTAAGTTTTATCTTTCTACTTTTTGCCTTAAAACATATAAAGCCCCTTAAGGATCCCGTCACCCGTAATGAGCTTGGATTTAAGGATTTAGTCACTTTCTCGGATATCGGCCTCGCTATTGCCGGCTTTTTCGGCTATCTAGCTTTTTCTGCCATCCTTACCGCACTTTTCTCCGTTTTTCCATGGTTCAATCTTACAGAGAACCAACCGCTCCTCTATTCAACCCTAATCTCACCACTTAACAAAGTCTTTGCAGCTATTGCCCTGGTAGTTTTTGGGCCAATTCTCGAAGAGGTTATTTACCGCGGGCTTATCTACGGCAAACTTCGCAAAAAACATTCGTTGCTCACCTCCATCTTGACCGTTTCCATTCTTTTTGGTTTTCTCCACGGTCAATGGAATGTCGGCGTCGATGTCTTCGCCCTCAGCGTGGTCGCCTGTTTGATGCGCGAAACCACAGGTACGATTTATGCTGGAATTATACTGCATGTGTTAAAAAACACCATTGCCTTTTATTTTCTTTTTATGGCTTAATACTAGCCTTAATTAAATAAATATATTAAAAAAGAGGCCGCTCGGCCTCATTTTTTAAAATAACCAAAGTTTAAGCAACTTCGAGAATTTCACCCTTATTTCCATTTGGTAGAGTATATTCATCACCCTCTTTTTTACCAATTAAAGCTTTACCAATTGGTGAAATATCTGAGATACGACCATTCAATGGATCGGCCTCCACGGCGCCCACGATAGAATAAGTATGCTCTTTACCAAGCATCTTAATTTTCACTGTCGAACCTACGGCGATTTTACCGCCCTTCGCCGCCTTAATAATTTCCGCATTCTTCAAGATTTCTTGAATTTCCAAAATTCGACTTTCTACCTGGCGTTGTTCCGCACGGGCATCAGAATACTCCTGATTTTCCTTCAGGTCGCCAAAAGAACGGGCGGTAGCCAAACGATCGGCAATTGCTGGACGCATTTTAATCAGACTTTTTAACTCATTCTCAAGATTTTTCTTACCATCTTGAGTTAAACTTACTGTTTTTTTCATAGGAATAAAAAATACAATCTTTCTTTTAATATAATTACTTCATTAAAAAATACACGAAGCCCCAAAAAATGTCAACTTATCTCTGTTATTTTCATTTTTCTGTGATACAATTAGAATATTATTATTTTAAACAGGAAAGGTAAAGGATGAAGTTAAGTCAATCATTTATCAAGACCTTCCGTGAAGTAGGAAAAGAAGAAACCAGCCGCAACGCTGAACTTCTCATTCGTGCTGGCTATATTTACAAGGAAATGGCCGGTGTTTATGATTTCTTACCACTCGGATTGATCACATTAAACAAAATTCAAGACATCATCCGTGACGAACTCGATGCTATCGGTTGTCAGGAGATGCAAATGACTGCGCTTCAGAACCCCGAATCCTGGGTTAAAACTGATCGCTGGCGCGATGACGTAATCGATGTCTGGTTCAAAACCAAACTTAATGCCGGCGGCGAATTGGGTCTCGCTCCTACTCACGAAGAGCCACTCACCAATTTGATGACCAAGTACATCTCTTCCTACAAGGATCTTCCAGTATACGTCTATCAATTCCAAACCAAGTTCCGAAACGAACTTCGCGCCAAATCTGGTATTCTCCGTACTCGCGAATTCCTCATGAAGGACCTCTATAGCTTCTCAACCGATAAAGAATCTCACGAGAAGTTCTACCACGAAGTCGAAGAAGCCTACAAGCGTATTTACGTCCGTCTCGGTCTCGGCGATTGTACCTACGAAACTTACGCCTCTGGTGGTGCTTTCTCTAAGTATAGTCACGAATTCCAAACCATCACTCCAGTTGGTGAAGATGTTATTTACTTCAACGATGATAAGTCTATCGTCTTGAACGAAGAAGTCGTAATCGATGAAGTTCTAAATGACCTCGGCGTTAAGAAAGAAGACCTTCATTCTACCGCCGCCGCCGAAGTTGGTAATATCTTTACTCTTAGTTATAAATTCTCTGATCCAATCGGCCTTAAGTACGACGATAAGAATGGCGAAAAGAAGACTGTCTTCATGGGTAGCTATGGTATCGGTGTCTCCCGTGTTATGGGTGTTATTGCTGAAAAATTTGCCGATGAAAAAGGTCTAGTCTGGCCAGAAAATATCGCACCTTTCAAGTATTACTTGATCGGTCTTGGCGATAAAGCCGCTAAAATCACCAACGAGCTTCACGGTGCTCACCGCAAGGAAATTTTGCTTGATGACCGAGATATGCGCATCGGTGAAAAACTTACCGATTCTGAACTTCTCGGTATCCCTTACCGCGTAGTAATTTCGGAAAAAACCTTGGAGAATAACCAAGTCGAAATCACCGACCGTAAGACTGGCGAAACCAAGCTTATCGGCCTTGAAGAATTCAAGAATTCACTCTAAAAGTTAAATACCCCGAATCAGGGGTATTTTTCTCTCTGATGTGATAAAATATAGATAAGTATATAAGGAAAAATTATGTTTGATAACACCGAATATAAAATTGCATTTCAAGCCGTCATCGACCGCTTCCAACAAGAACTTAAGAAAGTTCGTACTGGTCGCGCTCATCCAGACATGCTCTCCAGCATTAAAGTCGAAGCTTATGGTCAATATATGCCACTCAACCAAGTCGCCAACGTCACCATTGCCGATGCGACCATGCTTTTGATTACCCCATTTGACCCATCCACCATCGCCAGCATTTCCAATGCAATTCGCGCCGATCAAACTCTCAATCTTAACCCAGCTGACGACGGTCGCGTAATTCGTGTCCCAGTACCACCACTCACCGAGGAACGTCGCAAGGAAATCGTCAAGACTACCTCTCAGAAGATTGAAGAAGCTAAGGTGGCTCTCCGTAAAATCCGTGACGACGCTAGAAAAGAATTAAAATCTATCGAAGATCTTTCCGAAGACATCAAGAAACGCAGCGAAAAAGAAATTGACGATCTTACCAAAGATTTCAGCGCTAAAATCGACGAACTCTTCAAGGCTAAAGAAGCCGAAATCATGAAAATCTAATCAACAAGAAAAATTATGGCTACATTAAACGACTACCGCAACGAACGACTTAAAAAACTCACCGCCTTAAAGGAAATGGGGATTAATCCTTATCCATCTCATTCCGATCGCAACACCAAGATTTCTGAAATTTTGGATAATTTTGCAAAACTCGATGGCAAGCAGGTCGTTATTGCTGGTCGCATTGTTGCCATTCGTAGCTTTGGCAAGCTCGCCTTCGTTAAAATTCGTGATTATTTTGGTGAAATTCAACTTTTCATGAAACAAGACGAAACTCCAGAAGGTTTTATTGGCACTAAACAGCTCAAACTTCTCGACACCGGTGATTTTATCGAAGCCGAAGGTCTCGTCGGTAAGTCTCAAACTGGCGAAATTTCACTTTTCACTAATTACGTGAAGCTTCTCACCAAAACCCTTCGCCCAATGCCGGGTCGCGATGGTTTTACCAATAAAGAGGAGCGTTACCGTCGTCGCTATGTCGATATGAATGTTAACCCCGAGGTTCGTGAGCGCATGGTGCGTCGCAGTAAATTCTGGCAAGCCACCCGTGATTTCATGAATATGCACGGTTTTATCGAAGTGAACACTCCAGTTCTCGAACATACCACCGGTGGCGCCGATGCTACGCCTTTTGTTACTCATATGGATGCCCTAGGTGAAGATTTTTACCTTCGTATTTCTCAAGAATTACCGTTAAAGCGCTTACTCGGTGCTGGCTTTGAAAAAGTTTACGATATCGGCCCGCGTTTCCGCAACGAAGGTGTCGATGACGAGCATTTGCCAGAGCATATCGCCTTTGAATCCTACGCGGCTTACGAAGATTATCAAGACGGTATGAATTTTTATGAAGAAATGATTAAATATGTCGCCGAAAAAACTTGGGGCACCCTCAAGTTCCAGGTTAATGGTTTTGATATCGACCTTTCTAGTAAATGGCCACGCATCAAATATGCCGACCTAATTCGCGAAGAATTTGATATCGACGTTTTCAATCCAGATCGTGCCAAAATCACTGCAATCCTCAAGTCTCACGGCGTCGAGGCGACCGCCACGCAGGCCGATTCGCGCCTTATCGATAACCTCTGGAAATTGATTCGCAAAAAATCCGGTGGACCATTCTGGTTAATTGAAGAACCTCTTTCGCTCTCCCCACTCGCCAAGATTTCCCCAGAAAATCCTCTGGTCACTGAACGTTTCCACCCTATTATTGCCGGTACCGAAATGGGCAACGGCTACTCCGAATTAAACGATCCACTCGACCAGCTCGCTCGCTTCGAAGAACAACAAGCCATGCGCGATGGCGGCGACAGTGAAGCTCAAATGCTTGACCAAGATTTCGTCGAGATGCTCGAATACGGCATGCCACCAGCCTGTGGTTGGGGTAACTCCGAACGTAATTTCTGGCTACTTGAAGGCGTCTCCGGCCGTGAGGCCGTACCATTCCCAATCATCAAGCGCCGCGCCAATTCTGAAACTATCTCCGAAGACTCCTCCGATTCCGCAGATTCCTCCGATTCCGAAGGATCAAATCATTCCGAAGATTCCTCCGAATCTTCCATCGCCGCATAATTCAGAATTCAAAATCGTTAACTAAAATTATTAAAGAAAAGAGGTAAAAATGTTGGACATTAATTTCATCCGCAACAACAAAGAGCTCGTCGAACATTCCATCAAAGAAAAAATGTACAAAAACGTCAATCTTGATGAAATTCTCGCCTTGGATGACCAAAGAAAAGCTCTTCTTCAGCAAGTTGAAGCTCTCCGCAAAGAGCGCAATGATAATACCGCCAAAATGAAAAATGGCAAGCCAAGCGAGGAATTGATCGCCAAAGGTAAGGAAATCAAAGAAAAACTTAGCACCCTGGAAGCCGATCTTTCTGATTTTGAAAAAGAATTAAACTTTAAACTTAAAACCGTACCAAATGTGATTTTTGACGATGTGCCACTTGGTGACGAATCTGCCAGTGTGGAAGTCAAAAAGTGGGGTGAATGCAAAACTACCGGCGTCGATCATCTCGATTACGCCATCTCTCGTGATTGGGTAGATTTCGAACGTGGTGCCAAGGTTGCTGGTGCAAAATTCTACTATGTTAAAGGCGGCCTCGCTCTACTCGAAAATGCCCTTATTCAATTCGGCATCAAAAAAATCGTTGAACATGGCTTCACTCTCATGGATGTGCCTGATTTAGTCAATTCTCGCGTCCTTGAAGGTACCGGTTTTGCCCCTCGTAGCTCCGAACAAAGCGATGAATATTACATCGAAGGGGAAGATCTTGCCCTTATTGCCACCGCCGAAATGCCAATCACTGGCTATCATATGGACGAAATTATCGACGAAGAAAAACTTCCACTTTTCTATGCTGGTTTTTCAGCCTGTTTCCGCAAAGAAGCTGGCGCCTATGGCAAACACACTCGTGGTCTCTTCCGCGTCCATCAATTCAATAAGCTTGAAATGTACTCCTTCTGTACTCCAGAACAAAGTAAAGAAATCCACGAAAAACTTCGCGCCATCGAGGAAGAAATCTGGCAGGAAATTGGTATCCCATATCACGTTATTAATATCGCCGCCGGTGATCTTGGTGCGCCAGCTGCCAAAAAATACGATATTGAATACTGGTCACCAGTTGATCAAAAATATCGTGAAATTACCAGCTGCTCGAACTGTACCGACTTCCAAGCACGCGGACTTAATATTCGCGTCCGTCGTAAGGATGGCACCGTCGAAGTGCTTCACACCTTGAATGGCACTGCCATCTCTCTCGCCCGCACCATGGTAGCAGTTATCGAGAATTTCGCCGAAGAAGGTGGCAAGCTTCGCGTCCCAGCCGTCTTACAGCCATACCTCGGCACTGACATGTTATAATAGCCATAAGGAGAAATTATGATCGAAAAAATTGAAATTAGTGGTAGCAATTACAAAATTGAAGATAGTTTTCATAAATATGCCGTCAAACGTATCGGCAAACTCGACAAATACTTACCACACGGCAGCAAAAAAGATGTGGTTGCCAAAATCGTCGTTACTGAAGTAGGTCGCACTCACGGTAATAAGTACGAAATCTCCGCTGCTATGGAAATTCCAGGTGGTAAAGTCATCGCCGCTAAGGACGAGTGTTCCAATATTTTCGCCGGCATCGACATTATTGAGGCTAAGCTAATGGGTCAAATTCGTCGTTACAAAATCGAGAGCACTCCACATCTTCGTCGTGGGGTCTTCTCCCGCTTTTTTGGTAAAAAATCCAATTCTTAATTTTAACCTAAAATTAAGAAACTAAAACTCAATTAAAAATACATGTTCTCTTAAAAACATGTATTTTTTATGATAAAATATCCCTATAATATTATTCCGATTTGGAGGTTTCGACTGTTTATGTCTCAGAAAAAAATTGAAAAAATTCAGGAAGCTAAAATTAAGGCTCCAAAAGTTAAAAAAGAACGCAAGCCAACCGATAAATTAGCTGATAAAACCACCACTACCCGTATTTTGCAGGGCGTTTTTGGTGACCCAGCCAAACGTAATCTCGCGCGCATGCGTAAAATCGTCAAAATCATCAATAGCCTCGAACCAAAATACGAAGCGATGTCCGACGACGAACTTAAGGCTCAAACCAACGTCCTAAAAGAACGTCTTGACACTCTTAACAAGAAGGCCGAAGCCAATATCGCTCGCGCCAAACTAAAAGCTTCAGCCAAAAAATCTGAGACAAAGGCTGAATCTACTGATAATACAAAGAAACAGTCTAACTCTGTTAAATCGGAAAAACTTGAACGTAACGAAACCAAAATTTTAAGTGAGATTTTACCAGACGCCTTCGCCTTAGTGCGCGAAGCCACTAAACGCGTCCTCGGTATGCGTCACTATGACGTTCAGATGATTGGTGGTATCGTTCTCCACGAAGGCAATGTTGCTGAAATGAAAACTGGTGAAGGTAAAACTTTGGTCGCTCTTTTACCATCTTTCTTGAATGCCTTAACTGGCCGCGGTGTCCACGTCGTCACCGTGAACGATTACCTCGCTCAACGTGACGCCGGTTGGAACGCTCCGGTTTATCACTTCCTCGGCATGAGCGTAGGTGTAATTATTGCTGATGCCAGCTTCCTTTATGATCCTGAATATATTAACGAAGAACATACCGATGAGCGCATGCAACATTTGAAGCCTTGCACCAGAAAACAGGCTTATCAAGCTGATGTGACTTATGGCACCAATAATGAATTTGGTTTTGATTATCTCCGCGACAACATGGTCAACGAAGTCGATTTTCTCCGCCAACGCGAACTTAATTTCGCCATCGTCGATGAGGTTGACTCAATTCTCATTGATGAAGCCAGAACCCCGCTAATTATTTCCGCCCCTGCTGGCGATAATCCAGATTCTTATTATCAATTCGCTAAAATCGCCTCTCACCTCGGTCCAGACGATTATGTACTCGACGAAAAACACCGTTCCGTTTCACTCACCGATGCCGGTATCGAAAAAGTCCAGCGCATGCTCGGTATTGACAATCTTTATTCCGCTGACAATACCCGTCTGGTTTACCACATGGATCAAGCCTTACGCGCTCAGGTAGTTTTCCAGCGTGACCGCGACTACGTCGTCACCAATTCCGGCGAAGTTATTATCGTTGATGAAAACACCGGTCGTCTCATGCAAGGTCGTCGCTACAGCGAAGGTCTCCACCAGGCTATCGAAGCCAAGGAAAGCGTCGTGGTCAAAGAGGAATCCATGACTCTAGCCACCATTTCTTTCCAGAATTTCTTCCGTCTTTACAATAAGCTCTCTGGTATGACCGGTACCGCTTTCACCGAAGCTGAAGAATTCCAGCAAATCTACGCCCTCGACGTAATTCAGATTCCACCTAACCGTCCAATTATTCGTATTGATAAAGACGATTTAATCTTCCGCACTGAAGCCGGCAAGCTCCGCGCCATCGTCGAAGAAATAAAGAAATTCCACGAAAAAGGTCAACCTGTTTTGATTGGCTCCGCCAGTATTGTGAAGAACGAATTAATCGCTAAATATCTCGATGAAGCCGGACTCTCTTACGAACTACTTAACGCTAAAAACAACGAACGTGAAGCTGCCATCGTCGAAAAAGCTGGCCAAAAAGGCGCGATCACTCTTGCCACCAACATGGCTGGTCGTGGTACCGATATTAAACTTACCGATGAAGTCAAAGAACTTGGTGGTCTGGTAGTAATCGGTTCCGAACGTCACGACAGTCGTCGCGTTGATAATCAGCTCCGTGGTCGTGGTGGCCGTCAAGGCGACCCAGGCATCACTCAGTTCTTTGTCTCTTGTGAAGATGATCTTATGCGTATTTTCCAGGGCAACCAAATTGGCGCCTTACTTAACCGTATTGGCATCGACGAAGATACTCCAATTCAAAATCGCAGTGTCACCAAGATGCTCGAAGCCGCCCAGAAGCGTATCGAAGGCTTCAATTTCGATTCCCGTAAGAATGTGGTGCAGTATGATAACGTCATCAATCGCCATCGTCGTATTGTTTATCTCATGCGCCGTCGAATTCTCGAAGGGGCAAATATCTCTGACGAAATTAATCGCCTCATCAAGGAAGCTGTCGCTGACTTAACCGCCGAAAGCATCCGTGTGAATCGTAACTTCATCAAAGAATTCCAATCTGTTTTTGATCTTGATCGCGACTTAATTATTGAAATCGGTTTCAAGCGCAAAGAAGAAGAGCGTGCCAAGCTTGCCACTCTTGCCGTCAAAGAAGCTTACGCCACCAAAGAGCTCGAATTTGGCGCCGACGTCATGCGCAAAATTGAACGCGAAGTTTATCTCAAGGTTCTCGACACTCTCTGGATGCAGCACCTAGAAAACATGCAGTACCTCCGTGAAGGTATCCACTGGCGCTCGATCGGTCAGCGTGACCCACTAGTTGAATACCGCACCGAATCTCAAAAACTTTTCGAAGGTCTCCAAAAGAACCTCCGCGAAGAAGTCTTAAAGATCCTCCTTTCTATCACCCCACAAGAAGCGGTCGCCACCGACACGATTGACGGGGAAGAATACGACACTGAGCTCACCAAGATGGCCGAATCTGCCACCAACCGCGGCGTTAATACTATCGAAGCTGGTGAAAAGAACCTCGATAGCGAATTCTCCCAAAAACCAACCAAATCCGCTAGTCTCAGCGAAAAGCGCAATAAAGCCAAAAAACAGAAAAAAGCTAAACGTCAAAACAAAAAGCACGGCCGCCGTTAAACATGAAACACTCCATTGAAGAAATCGAATTAAAGAATGGTGCCAAAGGTCTTTTGATTGACGTACCGGGTGCTTCCGTCATGAACATGAAAGTCCAATTTCGTGGCGGCATGCGCTTCGCCAAAAGTCCCGAACTTTACGAGATTGCCCACATTGTTGAGCATCTCAGTTTTGGCGCTAACGCTAAATACCCTGATGAATCCACTTACGAGGCGGAATTTACCAAAAACGGTGCTTACCATAATGCCTGGACTTCGGACTACTCTGTTTGTTACGAAACCGAATGTGCGGATTTTGAATGGGATCGTATTTTAGATCTCAAACGCATTGCTATTACTTCACCCAAATTCAACGATGCCGAATTAAAAAGTGAAAAAGGCAACGTTCGCGCCGAACTCACCGGCTACATGAACGATTATGGCCGCTTACTTTGGCCACGTCTCCAAAAAGCCATTGGCGAAAACGTTCTGAATTTACGCGAACGTCTTTCC
>SDRH01000017.1 GCA_007845165.1 TM7 phylum sp. oral taxon 351
CCCTTGATGACATTAACGAGCATTACCGCCGCACTCACACCGCGAACAATATGCGTTTTATTATTGCCGGCCAAACCAAGCATCGCAAAAAAGAAATTATTCGCAACCTCGAAAGCTGGGAATTAAGCCCCGGTGAACGTTTCGAAATTCCTGTCGACGAACTACATTCATCTAATGCCGTCCTGATTAAGCGAAAAGACGCCAGCAATATCACCTTTGGCTTTTCCATGATTACTCCGAGACGCCTTTCTACCGAAGAAACTCAAGCCATGGGCGCTCTTAATCACCTACTGAATGGCACTATGAGTAGTCGCATTTTTGGCCAAGCTCGTCGCCGTGGCCTAGTCTATGGTATGGGCAGTGGAATTAATAGTACCAACCATTATTCTTCCTGGGATTTCGACGGCGAAGTCAACCTCGAAACTTCCGAAGAACTCTTTACCTTAATTCAACTCGAAATGATTAAGGCTCTCAATGGTGAGATTTCTGACACTGATATCGAAGCTGTGAAGACCTACGCTCTCGGTCGCTATCAAATGGGTGCTCAAACCGTCAGCCAGATTTCTGATTATTATACCGATGACTACTTTATGACCGAAAAAGTCGAATTTTATGATAATTTCCCCAATATCATTAAACAAATCAGCAAGCCTCTGATCGTCGAACTAGCCCGCGAATTTGCCGGCTCCGGTATTCACGCCATGGTCGCCGTCGGTTCCGTCGAAAAGCAAATCATTAATCAGCTGGCTAACTGTCTAGTTTTCTAATTAAAATCAAATCTCACCAGAGTGCTATAATAGACTTATGAAAATCGCAGTTTTAGGTAAAGGGGTGGAAGGCAATGCCGTCGCGGAATATTTTAAGCAGGACGAAATTACCTTTTTCGAGAAATTCACCGATGAAGATCTAGATTCTTTTAATCTAGAAAATTTTGACCTAGTTTTTCGCAGTCCTTCTGTCCACCCTTACTATATCGCCAAGCAAAAATCACCTCATCTCATCGATAATTGGACCACTATTACTAATTATTTCTTCGAGCACGTCAAAGCGCCAATTATCGGCGTTACTGGCACCAAAGGTAAGGGAACTACCTGCTCCATTATTGCTTCAATTCTGCGTGAATTCTCCGAAAAATTCGCACATGTCCACCTGGTTGGTAACATCGGCAACCCCGCCATCCTCGAACTTGATCAAATCACCGAAAAAGATATTGTAGTCTACGAAATGAGTAGCTTTCAGTGCTGGGATCTCGAAAAATCTCCCCACATCTCCGTCGTGTTACGTATTGAGCCTGATCATCTCGACCGTCACCCTGATTTTGACGACTACGTCGATGCTAAATCTCATATCGTCTTAAACCAAACTTCTGAAGATTCCTGCATCTATTATGCTAACAATCTCTATTCCGAAACTATCGGCGAACTCAGTAAGGGTCAAAAATTCTCTTATCCAATCAAATCTCATCTCGAAGAATTGAACACTCTACTTGACCAGCTGCAAATTCCTGGTGAACACAATCGCGAAAATGCCGAAGCTGCCATTTTGGCCGTACTTGCCCTACTTGGTATTTCTTATGATGAACTTTTCTTACCAGAAAATCACGAACTCTACCAAAAAATTGCCGACGGACTCTATAAATTCCAGGGTTTACCACATCGCTTGCAATTCGTTCGCGAACTCAATCACGTGCGTTACTATGACGACAATTATTCTTCCGCTTTCCCAGCTGCCGATGTTGCCATCGCCGCCTTCGAAAATTATCCTACCTTTTTAATCGCCGGCGGCTTTGATCGCGGACTCGATCTCACCGAGATGAAACAGCGTTTCTTTTCCGCTAAAAATCTCAAAAAAATCATCCTCATCGGCGAGACTAAAACTCGCCTCGCTGAGGGTGAAGATCCCGAAAAATACTGCTTCGCCGAAACCCTTGAAGAAGCTGTCAATATCGCAAGAAAACTTGCCGAAGCTCAGACTGAACTAGTCGCCAGTAATTACGATCTTTGTCTGCCAATTTCTAAAAACTGCCCAAAAGAAGCCATTGTTTTAATGAGTCCAGGCGCCGCCAGTTTTGATATGTTCAAAAATTTCAGTAATCGCGGTGAGCAGTTCCAAGCTATCGTAAAAAGCCTAAAATAACCATAACCATCTACCAAAATCTCTCATTTTTGATAAAATTAATGTAATGAACGAAAACGCTATTAGTTTTTCCAATTCAACCAATCAACCTTCCTCCGGGAACCCAGTTTTTCGTTTTGTCAGCTATTATCTCGATCGCGCTTCTTTAACCGCTAGTTTCGTCTACCAGGGAATTGATAATATTTTCTTCACTGAGAAAATTCATTTCGCTAAAAAGGCTGATGCCGATAAAAAATATCACTTCAATCCTAATGCCGATCCCGCGCTCGATCAATTACTTGACAGTGCGATGTTTCTTGCCTTTATCTTAATTGGTACCAGCTATTATAAAACCCATCCCACCCCTACCGTCAAACTCGACGTGCCCATCGACACTTTTCAGGCCCAGTTCTTTAGCACGGTTTATCAGGAAGGTCTCAGTCAATACGCCTTCGAAAATCGCCTCACGCGTGCTCACTTAGCCCACTTTCAACCCACCCCGAATTATCAAGCTAAACCAGCCGTAAAATATAGTGGTCAAGGTAATCTCGCCCTCCAATCTGGTGGTAAAGACAGTCTGCTAGTTGCAAAATTACTTAAAGAAAAAAATATCCCGTTTGAACCCTGGTATGTCACTAGCGACCCTAGCCTTTCTCATCCTCACGTCATCGACACCCTAGGCGATTCTTTTACCCATATGAACGCCAGTATCGTTTACCGCGAGATTGATATTGCCCATCTACAAAAATCCCACGGCCTCAATGGTCACGTTCCGGTTACCTTCATTGTCGAAACTCTCGCTCTAATTCAAGCTATCTTAAATAACCAAAATGTAGTCCTTACCAGTATTGGCCACGAAGGAGCCGAACCTCATGCCATGATCGGTGATCTCCCAGTCAATCATCAATGGTCCAAAACCTGGGATGCCGAACGCTTTTTCACTGAGTATGTGCGCCGCTATCTTTCGCCAGAACTTCATGTTGGCTCGATTATTCGTCAATACACCGAATTAAAAATTGCCGAACTTTTTGTGCAAAAATGCTGGAAAGAGTATGGCTACAGCTTCAGCTCCTGTAACGAAGCGAACTACAAGCAAAAGAATCAAAATTCCACCCTCAAATGGTGTGGAAAATGCGCCAAATGTGCCAATTCTTATCTACTTTTCTGCCCCTTTGTTCCACCTCAGTATCTCCAATCTCTTTTTAACGACGAAGACCTCTTCAAAAAACCTGAACTCTTTGATACTTTTAAGGGACTACTCGGAGTCGGCAACACCATGAAGCCTTTTGAATGTGTTGGAGAAGTTGACGAGCTTCGCACCGCCTATCATCATCGCATGGCTTCTCCACCAATTCTCATCGAAGACCTTAAACAATTTAATCAAGAAAATAACGGCGGCCTCATCTCTGGCCTTTCCGAAGCTACCAAGCGCCTTGGTCTAAACAATCTCTTAAAAAATCCACTCTCTTCACGTACTTCTAAAGCACTTTCAAATAATTCCAGCTATTGGCAACCACTTTATGCTAATCTCCCATTCCCGGTGCCTGAAAGTAATTTCGATTATAATCAAACCTACGAAAACCAACCTTTCTTTAAAGACTTTTTAAATAATTACGGAGCCGCAAATTAGCATGAAAATTTATACTCTAAGGCACGGCGAAACCGATGCAAACAAACAAGGTGTGAGCGCTGGTTTGCTCGACACCAATCTTAACACCACTGGCGTCAAACAAGCCCTCAAAATCAAACGTCAGCTAAATAATGTGCAGTTTGACCACTGCTATGCCTCGCCTCTCATGCGCACTAGCAAGACCGCTCAAATCGTCACCGGACACCTCGACCCTAAAACCCAACATATCGACCATCAGAATCTCTGTCACATTCAATACGATCGTCGCCTTGTCGAACGGGCTTTTGGTGTTTTCGAAGGGAAGGATAGTCAAAAATTACACAGCATTAGCTGGAAAGACCGCTTCAATAGTGAAAGATTTAACATGGAGAGCATTCATTCCATGTATCTCCGCGCAGAAGATTTTGTCAAAAATGAATTATTTAAGAATAATGACCCAGATGCCACAATTTTAATCGTTTCTCACGGTGATTTTCTTCGCCTGATTGATTTCGTTTTGCGTGGCGGTACTGCTGAACAACTTTTTTACTCATTCCTTTACGACAATATCATCGAAGAACCATATCTAAACTGCGCCCTACACTATTACGAAGTCTAATTTCGAAATTACCCCCTATTTTCGAAATTATCCACCTACTTTCTAGAATTCAAATCATAGCCAAAGCATTCCATTAGCACCAATTTTATTGTGAAAAATCATTTTTCGTGCTAAAATATAACAGATTGGATCGTCGCCAAGCGGTAAGGCACTGGGTTTTGGTCCCAGCATTCGCAGGTTCGAATCCTGCCGATCCAGCCACAGAAATTATGCTCCCTAAATCGCAAGATTTAGGGATTTTTTGTTTAGACAAAATCACCACGGTCTTCACATTTATAACAGTTTTTTTAGAATAGCATACACCTGGCCGACCTTTTTGAATATTGTAAAACTAAGCCTACACCGTAAAATCTAGCTAGATTTTCAAAAAATATTAAGTAAATTCAAAAAAAATATTAAAATACAAAATAAAAAACTACCATAAATCTACGGCAGTTTAATTATAATTTCAACTTGGCTGGAGATGAGGGATTCGAACCCCCGAATGGTGGGACCAGAACCCACTGCCTTACCACTTGGCGAATCTCCAATGTGTTTTTTATTATACCACATTTCCTCGGTTCCTGTCACTTTATCAGTTATAATATTTATATGAATAACCTCGAAAAACGCCTCACTCTCTTGCAAGAGGGAATTGCTGATACTTGGGCCAAACTAAATCTTGATGAAAAATTTGCTAAACTTGCCCATCTTCAAGAAGAATCCGCCAAGCCTGAACTCTGGAACGATCTTGCTCGTGCTAAATCCGTCAATACTGAACTCAAAAAACTCGAAAGCGAACTTAGCACCTGGCAAATTCTCAAATCTCAAGTGAACGACCTGCACGAATTAATCGAACTTTCCGCCGAAGATCTCGCTGAGGAAATCGAGGCTCAACTTACCGCTCACGAGGAAACTTACGCTGAACTAAAAAAATCTCTCCGCTTCACCGATCCACTCGATCAAAAAGATGCCATTATTCGTATTACCGCTGGCGCCGGTGGTACCGAAGCTATGGACTGGGCGGGTATCTTGGAGCGCATGTATTTAAGATTTTTCGAAAAACATGGTTACGAGGTCGAACTCATCGAACGTAGTACAGGGGAAGAAGCCGGTATCAAGACTGCCGTTTACGAAGTTTATGGCCCCGAAATGTACGGCCATCTCAAATCCGAACATGGCGTACATCGCCTAGTGCGTCTTTCACCGTTTAATGCTGACAATCTTCGCCAAACTTCTTTTTCACTGGTCGAAGTTCTCCCAATTCTCGACAGTGAAGATGACCTTAAAATTGACGAAAAGGACCTCCGTATTGACACTTATCATGCTGGTGGCCATGGTGGACAGTCTGTAAACACCACCAACTCCGCCATTCGTATTACTCACTTGCCAACCAATACCGTGGTTGCTATTCAAAACGAGCGTTCCCAACTCCAAAATCGCGAAAAAGCCATGGAAATCCTTCGCGGTAAACTACTTAAAATGCAACAAGACCAGCAGGCCGAATCTATTAATCAATTACGTGCCGGTGAATCCGCCAGTTGGGGCCAACAAATTCGCAACTACGTCATGCAACCTTATAAACTCGTCAAAGACACTCGCACCAAATACGAAGAAACCGATGTTGATTCCGTACTTGACGGCAAAATTGAAAATTTTATCGACGCCTATCTCGAGTCTCTAGTCGGCAGTAATAACTAAACGCTTTCTCTCTGCCTTTTCCATTTTCTTACTGTTTATGGTAATATAAGAGTATGATATTGTTCGACCATGTCACCAAGCGCTATGGTAAGGGCACCCGCGCTGTTCTCGATGATATTTCCTTGCATATTAGTGCTAATGAATTTGTTTTTTTGGTTGGTAAATCAGGTGCTGGTAAGTCTACTCTCTTGAAGATGATTACTAAGGAGGCCACTCCAGATTCCGGCAAGATTATCATCGGTGGCATCGATCTTGATTACGTGAAACGTCGCCATATTCCAGATTATCGTCGCCGCATCGGTGTGGTTTTTCAAGATTACAAGTTGCTTCCATCACGTACGGTTTTTGAAAACGTCGCATTCGCTCTCGAGATTGCCGGCATGTCGAATCATGAAATTGAAAATACCGTACCAAAAGTACTTGATCTTGTCGGCCTCTCCGATAAAGCTAATCGTTTTCCAGCTGACCTCTCTGGTGGGGAAAGACAACGTGTCTCGATTGCGCGTTCTGTTGCTCGTCAACCAAAGATTCTCATTGCCGATGAGCCTACTGGCAACCTCGATGTTTTAACTTCTAAGGAAATTATTGATTTATTGCAAAAAATTAACAATTACGGCACCACTATCTTAGTCACCACCCACGACGCCAATATTGTTAACCTCTTGAAAAAGCGCGTCATCACTATGCGTGATGGTAAGATTATTTCCGACCAAAAAGAGCACGGTATTTAT
Organism: TM7 phylum sp. oral taxon 351; assembly: GCA_007845165.1. Taxonomy (GTDB): domain Bacteria; phylum Patescibacteriota; class Saccharimonadia; order Saccharimonadales; family Saccharimonadaceae; genus Nanosyncoccus. The sequence goes on from SDRH01000017.1 coordinate 6,755, forward strand.
CGCCTTGACACTGATAATGACGGTATTTCCGATTTACCACAACCAGGTCACATGCGCCCGACTTCTTATCTCTACAAAACCGCCGAAGCCGAACTCCGTCGTGAAGCTACTCCTCGTCGTGAGAATATCCCACACCGCGAGGTCGCCACTCGTCGCGAAGCTACCGATTCCTACGAAGATGCCACTCGCCGCGAAACTACCATCCGCCAAGAAACTGACCTTCATCGCGGAATCGACACCAGAAATAATCCTCGTCCTGATTCGAATAAACGCACTCGCAATCATCGCTTAATCCAATAAGGAAGTCTATGAAACAAAAAAATGAAACCTTAAGAAAACTCAAAACCATGCAGAAAAATAGTCGCGGACATCTCCTTCGCACTAATTTACGCATCATGAAATACGGCATCATCGGCTATGGTCGTAATATTTGGCTTTCTATCACTTCAACTTTTGTGATGACTCTCACTTTAACACTGCTTTTTGCTACCGCCACTGCTAGCTTGGTACTATCTTCTACCGCCGATAAAATGCGCGAAAAAGTCGATATTACCATTTATTTTAAACCTAATACCGAAATTATTACGCTTGAAAAAATCAAGAAAAAATTCTCCGCCGACTCTAATATTCGTCAAATTTCCTATACTACTACCGAGGAAGAATTCAATAAATTCGTCGAGGAAACTAAGAAAAATAATGAAAATAACCTCCTTTCTACTCTCGACGATCCAGACATGAAAGAGCTTATGCTATCCTCTATGCCTTCCGCACTTCGCATTAAAGTTTACGATACAAATAAACTTAATACAATTAAAGAAATCGTTAATACTGATTCGGAAGTTCACGAAAATCTCGATCCAAAGAAGGAACCGACCTACGACACTAATGACACCGCCATCGAAACCATCACTTCTTGGTCCAACATTGCCAAAACTGGTGGTCTCGCCATCTCTCTCATCCTCTTGGTTATCTCTGTTCTAGTCATTTTCAACACCATCCGCATGGCTATTTACTCTCGTAGTGAAGAAATTTACATGGAGAAACTAGTTGGCGCCGATAATCATTTCATACGTGGTCCATTTCTTATCGAGGCGATTATGTCTGGCTTCTTTGCCGGTATTTTATCGACCATCATCGGATTCTTCCTATTCCGCATCATTGCCCCAAAACTCAGTGGCTATGACATTGATGTTACCCTAGTTTCTAGTTTCGTAAATTCACCAAGTATCTTTCTGATCGGCCTAGCCCTCACATTACTCGGTATCTTTATTGCCTTCCTCTCGTCCTCCATTGCCGTCCGCAAATACCTAAAACGTCTCTAAATATTCCGCTTAGCTTAAAAAATCCACTCTCTTCATTCCGCTCTGCTCAAAATAAGCAGAGCTTTTTCCTTCACCAAGTCAAAATAAGCATTGCCTTTTCATATTATTCTGTGCTAAAATATAGCAAAAGTATCGTAAGATGCCAAAATAACAAATTAAATTATAGTGGAGTATAGTTTAATGAGCAAAATAAAAAACAATTTTAAGATTCGAAGAAGCACAAGAAATTATCGTAAAGTCAAAACCATGAAAAAAGGCCGTACTCTTATTTTTACCCTAATTTTTACGCTCATTTTAGGCTCTATTCCATTCATTCAAAAGAACGATTCTAACGTTTCAGCAGTAGAGAATGAGGCCTATTGTACTAGCGCCGCCTGTCGTACCGCTAAAAAAGCTGAAGTCGAAGCCGCTGAAAAAGCCAACCAAGCCGCTAAAGCCGCTGTCACTCTCGAAGGCGAAGTCGAACGTATGCAACAGGAAATCATCGTTTACGAAGCACGTATAAAGGCGAACGAAGCTGAGGCAAGTGACCTCAAAATCAAGATTGAAGATACTACCAAAAAACTCAAACTTCAACGTGCAGCTCTTGCAAATATGCTAGTTAATATTCACCTTGAAGGTGAAACCGACGCTATTATGGTACTAGCCAGCAGTAACTCACTTTCAGATTTTGCCGAAAAGAAATCTCGCATTGACACCGCTAAAGACCAGGTGAATTCCTCAGCTCAAAATGTAAAGACCATGAAAGACGATCTCGAAAAACAAAAGACTGAAATTGACCGCATTATTTTAGACCAACAAATCCAGCGCAAGGCTATCGAAGATAAAAAAGCTGAGCAACAGGAATTAATTTTAAAGTATAAAGATAATGCCGCTTCCTTCGCTGCAGAAGCTGCCGCTTCCAGGGAAGAAAAGATTAAGTTAATTAATAAAGAGTATCAGGAATATCTCTCCCGCGCTTCCACTAGTGCTGGATTCGGTACCAAAGCTGACGGTTTTAACAGTTACGGGGCATTTGTCGGCAATTACGGATATTCTTGCCCTCGTGACAATATTGCTGGCGTTCTAGACTCTTACTACATTTGCCAATGTACCAGCTACGCCGCTTACAAGGCTGTCGAATACTATGGCCGCAACATTCGTATTACCGGTTGGGGTAACGCTTATAGCTGGGCCGCTGCCGCTCGCGCCCGTGGCTACCGTGTTGACCGCGTACCTGCTGCCCACACTATCGCTCAAACCACTAGTGGTCAATTCGGTCACGTAGCCTGGGTTGAATCTGTTAATGCTGATGGCACTATTACGGTCTCTGAATATAACAACCCATACTCGTCCAAGTCTGGTCAATGGGGTGACTTCGGCGTCCGTACTCGCGTCAGTCCAAATCAATTCACCAACTACATCCACTTTGACTAGATCATTACCTTCAAAAAATACCGCCACCTAGTCTTATTGATTATGCTATAATTAAGTAATGAAAACAGAGTGGAAACCACGAAAAATCAATCTTAGCACTTCAATTATCACCTCATTTATTTTCCTCGTCGTAGGTTTTTTTGTTGGCTCTAATTGGCAATTTATTCTTACTAATTTTTCTCCTTATATTGGCTTTCGTAAAAGCGAACAGGCCAATTGGGATTCGCTTAATGAAATTTATACAGAATTAAAATCCTTTTATGATGGTGAAGTCACTGAAGAAAATGCCCTCACTGGCGCCAAGCGTGGTATTGCCGCTGCGCTTGATGACCCCTATACTACTTATCTTACCGCCAAGGAAGGGAACGAATTCTTATCTGATCTCAACGGCGAAATTAATGAAGCCGGCGTTGGTATGGAACTCACTTTTCGTAATAATCACACTGTGGTTGTGCGCACACTTCCAGACAATCCTGCGCGTAAGGCCGGCATTAAACCTGGTGATCGTATTATGAAAATTGGCGACGAAAATGTCGACGGTAAAACCACCGAAGATGTTGCTAAAAAGCTCCGCGGTAAAGCCGGTGATAAGGTCAAAGTTGAAATACTCCGTGGTGCCGACACTTTAACTTTCGAAATGACTCGCGAAAAAATCAACAACGTCTCCGCCGACATTTCCTATAGCGACAAGACTGCCATCATCTCCGTTTACCGCTTCGCCGAAGATACCGGCTCTCTCGTCCGTAAGCTCGCTGAGCAAGCTAAAGCCAAACAAGTCGATAAGGTTATTCTCGATCTTCGTAATAACGGTGGCGGTTATGTCTCGGCCGCCGGCGAAATGCTTTCACTTTGGCTTAACGGCGGCGATAAATATATGATTGAAAAATCCATCCACAACGACGACAAAACCGACTACGTCCCTCGTGGCAAAAATCCTATCTTTAAGGACACCAAAACCATCGTTCTAATTAATCGATCCACTGCTTCTGCCTCTGAAATCGTTGCTGGCGCCCTCAAAGATTATCAAAAAGCCACTATTGTCGGTATGACTTCTTTTGGAAAAGGTGTCATGCAGACTATGCTCAATCTCAGCGATGGCGGTAAACTCAAGGTTACTACTGCTCACTGGTATACACCGAATGGCTCCTCAATCAATAAGACCGGCATCAAGCCAGACGTCGAAATTGATCGCACTGTCCAAGATATCACCGAAGACAAAGACCCTCAACTTGATAAAGCTAAGTCACTCTAGTTTAATCCTTGTGATTTTTCCTAAAATGTTTTAGAATAATATAATAATTAACAACGAAAGGATGTTATGATTAAAGTCATTACGAGTCCTACTTGCGGCTATTGCCACGCTCTTATCGATTGGTTAGAGCAAAAAAATCTTGAATACGTTGAACTTGATGCTAGTAATTTTCCAGGCATTTCTGCGGTTCCAATTATCATCATTACTGATGAATCCGACAAAAATCCGATCCAAGTTCTTGGTTTTGACCGTGAAGGAATTTTGAACGCGCTCGAAAAAATTAAAGCTGTTTAATTAATGAAAAAATCCGACCAAAAACCACCCATTCTACTCGTCCATGGTTTTCGTGGCAATCATTTAGGCTTGGCTGAATTTCAAAAATTGCTCGAAGCTGAAGGTTACCAGGTTTTTAGTCCCGACATTCCACCAGCCTTTAATACACAAGATGAGACTCTGCCAAAACTAACCGATTTCACCAGAGACGGCTATGCAGATTTTATTGCCAATTATATCCTCGATAAACATCTAGATCATCCAATTCTTATTGGCCATTCTATGGGTTCTATCCTCGCCGCCGCCACTGCCGAAAAATATAGCCACCTCATTCATAACAAAATTTTCTTCCTTAGCCCTATCGCCACTCATCCCCCAAAATTTATTTTACCTCTAATTCCACTAATTGCCTTAGTGCCTAATAAATTTGTTAGCTATGTCTGCACAGAATTTCTTATTGCGGGCGCCCATCGTTCCAAGAAACGTCAAATTCTCAATCTCACCTACGCATGCGCTCGTAAATTTACTTCCATTCGAGATGAAATGCGAGCTGCTGTTTTTTCTATGTCTTACTCCATTTCTGATTTTAATTTCGAAAAACAAGCCTACTTTATAGCTGGTAAAAAAGATCGCATGAATCCATCCCGCAAGGTAAAAGAAATTGCCAAAAAATTCCACGCTGAAGTGGATTTTATCCCGAATGCAGGCCATCTCATTAATTACGAAACTCCAGAAAAAATCGCTGAACTAGTTCTACCAAAGCTTAAAGATTAACCTAAAATAATAATATTTACCTCTTAGGGCCACAATGGCTCATTTTTATTTTTCATTATTTCGTCTCCATAACTTGCTTATGCTTAACTAATTTTTTCTTAAAATAACAGGGAAGAAAGTTCATTTTTTCATCATTTTTACTCATTTCCACTTGTCTTATTTTGCATTTCAGCCAATAATCAAATTAGAACTTTTACCGAAAATACAAAATAGAAAGGAAATTATGTCCTCATCCAGACAGTCTCATTTTGTTGTTTGTAAAAAACCTAAATCCAAACCGAAAATACCACAGAAAACTCCGCGCTTTCTCTATTTTTCCAGTACTTTGGCCGTATGTATTGCTAGTCTAACACCACTAGCCTCTGTCAATTCGAAAGCCGTTGAATGCAGGGATATTCAAGCCGTCTTCGCTCGAGGTTCAGGAGAGAAAGCTAAGACTAATATTAACTATCAAAAATTTAAAGATAATCTCGTCGGGGTTTTACAGTCAGCAAATAAATCCTACGATTTTTATGATCTCGGAGAATCAAATCAATACAAATATCAATACCCAGCCGTGAGTGTGGAGAATCTCGGAGCTATTGCCGATACCTATATACATGCTGGCAAAAATGACTATTTTAATAATAGTGTTACCACTGGCATCAAAGAAATGCAGACATTATATCAAGAGATCACCCATCGTTGCCCGAATACTAAATTTATTCTCGGTGGCTACTCTCAAGGCGCAATTGTAATGACTCGTGCCATTCGTACACTTGATCCCGAAAAAATTATCTACCTCTCAACTTTCGGCGATCCTAAATTACATCTCCCAGAAGGAGAAGGCAAAGACAAACCATGTTATCATGGCATACATTCCGATTATCGCATTAATGTCCCCGATTGCGACGTAGAACATGGTATTCTGGGAGCACAAAAACCTTATCTGCCAAACACCAAGTTCTCCGGAAAAATTGGCACTTGGTGTAATTCTAGTGATTTTATGTGCGGCAGCTTCTTTGACCCACTAGGTCTTTCCGAAATCAATCTCGGAAAATTCCAGTTTATCCATCAAAACCTTATTTCAGGGCATCTTGCCTATGCAGACCGCGATGCTTACGCCGAATCTGCACATATAGTTGGTCAAATTCTACATGGCGCCAAAAAACTCGCAAAACCTGGCACTCTAAATGTTGGTTATTCGCCATATTTTATTAAGCAGCTCCAGGATCGTTTGGCTCATCCAAAAATCAATAGTATCGATCATGAATATATTGTCGCCATTAATTTTAATAAAGCCAATCCAGCCGCCTTGTCTTTGCAATACAAAAAACTAATTAGCAATATCGAAGCCAGAAAACATAGGCATGCACTTTTTCATATCTATAAAGTAGATTTCGCTACCGACCATCATGGTTTTGCCAAATATCAAAAAATTACAGATTTTAATACCAACACCGACAATCTACTTCAGTTAGAGCAGCAACTAAAACAATATTACGACGAGTCTAATACTTCCGTAAAAAACGCATCGATCATTGACCTCTACCAAGCAATCTATCAAATTTCGTCCGAACAAAAACTTCAACACGACACCACTAAAGGTTTCATTCTCTCTACTCCAGCCGAAATCTATTTCGATTACGCTAGTGGTGAGTACATCCAGAAGCTTAAATATCTTTTAGAGGCTAAACATCTCACACCGTTTATCATCAATGGCGATGGTGGTAGGTCAGAATATACCCGTTCGGTTTATGATTTTACCCTTGATATGCATGGTCATTATTTTAGTAACGCCGCTAGTGAAAAATTCATCGATGAAAAATTAGAGTTAGTGGAGAATAAGCCAAAGACTCGTGCTCAAAATGGAGATATTCCAACCTATACTGTGACATTCGACGGAAATAATTTCAGTATCACCAACACCTACACTGATCGACCACTTCGTCTGCAACAAGATCCTGAGCATTATGCAACTAAATTTGTCGAATTCGAAGATTTAAGGCCAAAAATCGTCGAGCTTGAATTTAAAGGCCGTAAATGGCGTGCTGAAATCACCCCGCTTCCGACTAAAATTTCTGACCCAAATTATCACCATGAAACCAAACAGAAGCTACTGGTTATTGACGGTATGGCTCAAGGGTTCACTTCCAGCGACAACCTAAATTTTGACAAACTCGACCCCACCAAAGCTCACCATATTTTAATCCATTATATCGGCGATGACGCTAGGATCTATAAAACCGAAGAGCAAAACATTCCAATCAAGGATAGCAAACCAGATAAAACCGACGATTCGGAAGATTCAGATAATCCAAGCAATTCAGGCGACTCCAATAAGACCAACGATTCAAACAATCCGAACAACCCTAACAATCCAGGCAACTCTACCAATCCAGACCCTTCCGAGCCACCGAAACCGCCAGAAGAGCCTGAAGACAATCATTTTGGCGACCTACTTCGAGAATTAGATATTCTAAAACATAATGCCTTTTCAGAACAAAC
>SDRH01000018.1 GCA_007845165.1 TM7 phylum sp. oral taxon 351
CCACCGTATAAATAATTTCTTGTTTTACTACATCAATGTTGTATGGACCCCTCGGCTCCACCGCGTGATCGAGAATATTCACACTCGTATCGTTGTAAATCTGCGAAATTTCTTCCTTAAAAATATCCGCCACCCAGTTCGCTAGTTCGAAGCTACGATAAGCATTCGCATCTACCACCGAAATACTAATAATCTCCGTATTTTTCAAAGAAGACACATTAATCTTCGCACTCAGAGCCTCATAAGATTCCTTCAAGTTATTTTCTTCAATCACCCGGTCGAGCACACGATGTGATTTTACCACCTCTGTATAAGTCTCGATCAAATTCTTATTCGCCGTAATTTCACTCTGCACCGTGGTCTTCGATTTATCCGAACTCAAAATAATCGTCGCGCGCGATTTATATTCTGGTTTCTGCACTAAAACTGTATAGGCTGTGCCCGCCGACACGCAAAGCACCACCATCGCAAAAAACAACACCAGGTGTTTTCTAAAGTAAATTAACAAGTCTCTCAAGTTAATCTCTTCCATATTAAATATTATAATATGGGAAGAGCCTTCCGTAAATAGTCTAAATATATTTTACCGCAAAACGCAAATGCTTATTTTATAGTTTTCATTTTTAAAATTAAACTTTAAAATATTTTTTTATCAAAAAAACGGGGGCTCGCCCCGTCGTCAGGTGGACCCAGGTCTAATGACCAGCCCAGTAGTTACATTATGCATATAAGTATATAAATAAGCAAATAAAATCCTGAACTTTTTACCACCTTGAGTTATAATTAAAGCATCATCACGCCGGACTAGCCTAAGGTTTCGACCGACCGCAAATGCCGGCATTTTTGATAGATAAAGCAATAACCCATCTTCTACCATTTGTGATAAAAATCTCGAACATTTTACTTAACATTTAACAATTGTATACAATAGGATTTAACAAATTACTATAATTTATATCTGTTAATCAATCTAAAAACATAAATCAAGATTTAACAAAGTGTTAAATAAGATTTAACAAAATGTTATTTAAGCTATATTATTTTAGTGCATTTTAAGTGTCTTTAAATAAACAAAAAAACAACCTCACGGCTGTTCATTCTGGTGGAGCATATGAGACTCGAACTCATGACCTCTTCAATGCCATTGAAGCGCTCTAGCCAACTGAGCTAATGCCCCAAACATCTTGCGATGGATTAATTATATCAAACCTCTAACTTTTTTGTCAATTTTAAGGTATAATAAATAACAGAATTAACGGGAATTGATATCTATGTACTAATTTTTTCAGTTTATTAACGTGACTTATTTAACGCACATCTAATTTAACATGGAGAAATTATGTCAGATATCGTCTTTTCACTGATTGATCAAGAAAAAAACCGTCAATCTAAGGGCCTCGAACTCATTCCGAGCGAAAACTATGTTTCCGCCGATGTCTTAAAAGCTATGGGCACCGTCCTTACTAATAAATATTCCGAAGGCTACCCATCCTTCCAAGATTTAAAGAATTACAACCCTGCCGATGAATCAAATATCATCGCCGACCTCCCGAATTATCGTTACTATGGCGGCCAAACCAATATTGATAAAATTGAACGCCTCGCCATCGCCCGTGCGATGAAGCTTTTTCACGCCGATCACGCCAACGTCCAACCCCACTCTGGTGCCAATGCCAATGAAGCGGTTTATTTTGCCTGGTGTCAGCCTGATGACAAAATTTTAGCTATGAATCTTGGCCACGGTGGTCACCTCACTCATGGTTGCCCAGTCACCCGTTCTGCTAAAATTTATCAATTTATTAATTACGGCGTCACCCCAGAAGGCGACCTCGATTACGACGAAATTGAACGCCTAGCCGAAACTGAACGTCCAAAGATTATCCTCATCGGCTACTCTGCTTTCATGAAAATTCCTGATTTTGCCCGCATTGCCAGAATTGGCCAAAAAATCGGCGCCCTTCTGATGGCTGATATGGCGCATGTCGCCGGCCTCATCGCTGGCGGGGTTCATCCAAATCCTCTCGATTATGGTTTTCAGGTCATGACCACCACTACTCACAAAACCCTTCGCGGACCTCGTGGCGGTCTGATTCTATCGAAAGGAAACGTCGCTTCACCTCTGAAAAAACCTGAACACACCCTTGAAAATATCCCAATTCTCATCGACCGCGCAGTCTTTCCGGGCACCCAAGGTGGTCCACTCGAGCACATCATTGCCGCTAAAGCCGTCGCTTTTAAGGAAGCTCTCTCGGATGATTTCAAGCAATATTCCGCCAAAGTGATCGAAAACGCCAAGGCTCTCGCCAAAGCTCTTCAAGATCGCGGTTTCATTCTCCAAGGTAACGGCACCGATAATCATCTCATCCTCGTCAACGTCAAAAAGAATTTCGGTATCGATGGTAAATTCTACGAACGCGCCCTCGATCTCGTCGGCCTCACCCTAAATGCCAACGCTGTCCCGGAAGACACTTCCGCGGCCTTCCGTCCATCCGGTGTCCGTCTCGGCACTCCCGCCATCACTACCCGCGGTATGGGTGTACCTGAAATGCAGCAAATTGCCGACTGGATGAAGCAGGTCATGGATATCTGTCTATCCGTAAAATCCGAAGAAAATCTCTCTACCGCCGAGCCACAGCTGGCCGAAATCCGCCAACAAGTCGAAACCCTCGCCATGAAATTCCCAGTCCCTGGCATTAACTAAACACGCGTCACCAAAATTAATAAAACTCACCACGCCAATAATCCGAGCCAAAACCGTCCGAACAAAATCGCACAAGTGTATAATATATTTAATCATGGAGGTAAAAATGAAATTAGAAATCAAAAATCTCACCAAAAAATTTGGTGACAAAAAGGTCCTAAAAGACCTTAGTTTCACCGTCGAAAGCGGTAAGGCTTTTGGTTTGCTCGGCCGCAATGGCGCCGGTAAAACCACCACTATCCGCATTCTCATGCAAGTTTTTCAGCCAACTTCCGGCAAGGTTCTCCTCGACGGCAAGCCAATCGATTATTCCAAAGTTAGTCTCGGTTATCTCCCAGAAGAACGCGGCCTCTACCCGAACGACAAAATCGTCGACCAATTAATCTATTTAGCCGCGCTTAAAGGCGTCGATAAAAAAACCGCCGCCGCATCGATCGATTACTGGCTAGATTTTCTTCAAATGACCGATTATAAAAATGCCAAACTTAAAACTCTTTCCAAAGGTAATCAGCAAAAAATCCAGCTCATTTCCTGTATCGTTCACAACCCAGATATTGTGATTTTCGATGAACCGTTTTCTGGTCTCGACCCTGTCAACTCTCAGCTTCTCGAAGATGTAGTGTGCGAACAGATCAAACGCGGTAAAATCGTCCTCTTTTCCAGCCATCAAATGGATTACGTCTCCGAATTTTGTGACGATATCCTCATTTTGAAAGAAGGTGAGATTAAGCTCCAAGGCAATCTTCGTCAAATCCTCAAAAATCACCGCAAAAATAAACTTCTCGTCAAATCCGATGAGGTCGAAAAAATCCACGCCGCCCTCCCAGAACAAACTGAAATTCTGCGTGAAGGTGAATTAGTTTATCGCCTGAAAAAAGACGAAGACCGCGCCAAAACCATGAGCGATCTCATCAAGAAATATCCGATTGACCAAATTGGCGACCTCGAATCAACTCTAAAAGATATCTTTATCGAATACGCGGAATAGAAAGGGAAGTATGCAACAATTTTTCACCGTTTTCAAATATGAATTTAAGAAAATCGTACTCAGCAAGGGTTATCTCATTTCCACTGGCATTATGGCCATCATTCTTGCCAGCGTCTTCTTCTTGCCTCAACTGATTTCAGATCTAAAACTTTTCGGTTCTTCCGATAATACTCCGGTCGCTCTAATTAAAACCGACTATGCCAAATCCGAAACTCTCGTCCAGACCATCCACGTCGCTCTCCCAGATTACGAAGTTAAGCTTACCGACAAGTCTACCGAAGAGGCCAAACAAGAAGTCATCAATGATAAGGCCAAATTCTTTATCGAAGCCAACCACGACCTTACCGAGGTTACCGAATATTCCAAGATTGGTTTTAGTGAAGCTAGTACTCGCGAGGTCCAATCCATCGATACTATCGTCAAGAATCTACGTCAATCCGACCTGCTCGCCGAACAAAATCTCACTCCTTCTGCCATCGCTAAGGTTTTAAATCCTGATGTCAAAATCAATCTCGAAACTGTCAATAAAAACGGCGCCGCCTCTGTGATTTATACTTTTGTCCTCATCTACGCCCTCTACATGGCCATCACTTTCTATGGTTCACACGTCATGAATAGCGTAGTCACTGAGAAAACCTCTCGCGCCATGGAAGTCCTCGCTACCTCAGTTAAGCCAAACGCTCTGCTTTTCGGCAAAATCATTTCTACCAGCCTCGCCGGACTCATTCAGATCGCCGCCATTATCATTGAGGCCTTCATCTGCGTGAAAATTTCCTCTGCTAACAACCCAGACTTTCCAGTCAACCAAATCATTTCTAATATCCCAACTCAAATTCTCGTATACATGCTAATTTTCTTCCTGCTTGGCTTCCTCATCTATTCCTTCCTCTACGGCGCCTTCGCTTCCACCGTTTCCAAGATTGACGAACTCAGTTCTGCAATTATGCCGGTCCAGATTATCATCGTCTTCACTTTCATCGCCACAATGTCTGCCATCAATTCCGGCAATGCCGATACCCCATTCAATGTCTTCCTCTCCTACTTCCCATTCACCGCACCGATGATGATGTTTACTCGCGCCATTATTTCCAATGTTTCGACCCTGGAAATTATCCTTTCGATCTTAGTTTTGATCGTCAGTACCTACTTTATCGGCTGGCTTTCCGCCCGCATTTACCGCGTCGGCATCCTCATGTATGGCGAAAAACCAAACTTTATCAAGCTCATGGGTGCTATTTTCAAGAAACAATAGTATAATTAATTGGTCGGGGCATTAGTTCAGCTGATAGAACGCATCATTCGCATTGATGAGGTCGGGGGTTTGAATCCCCCATGCTCCACCAAGATTATATTTGAATTTTAAAAATAAAGTGCTAAAATTCTTTAAAGAACATCTAGAGTCGTTGGCCGCATGGCTGGCGATAGCTAGATGTTTTTTATTGACAATTCCTCAATCTGGCCATAATATATAATCAAAAGCTCGACCATCGTATGTTTTGGGCAGGGAGCTTTTTATCTCCCCCCCGATATGGTTCGGGACTAGGGAGATTTTTTCTACTTCAAATTCCAGTTTACCTATACTACAATACATTCATGAACCACAAACTCTTTATCGCGAAACTTGATTTTAAGCCAGAGCTAAATCGTCACCAAGATCTTTCAATCTTATTATCAAAAGACCTCAGCCTTCCCACGGCAAAATCGCTCACCAAATTCCGTGAAAACTTCAACAATCAACTCAAGCTCGGAAAAATTTTTTTCGAAACTCCAGACGCCAAATATTATTTTGCAATCATCACACCAAATCAGATTCCAAAAAATTATTCTTACATAAAGTTCTCAAACCTTTCCGAAAACTCCACCCCAGATTACAAAATCATTCTTAAGGCCATTAAAATCCTCGGCTATAAAATCTAATAGTCATTTTCTTTACTCTCTACCGCTATAGACCTCATCAAACCTCGTCCCTAACCCAGAAATCCTGTTATAATAGATTTATGAAAACAATCTTGACCGGCATTCGCATCAACTCCGACCTCACCCTCGGCAATTTTCTTGGCGCCATGCTTCCGATGGTTCGCCTCGCCAATCAATACTCTAACACTCATCACGTCAATATTTTCGTCCCCGATCTTCATTCTATCATCAGTGAGACCGATGGCGATCTTCAATCCAACATGCTCCGCACTATCCGTTATTATCTCGCTGCCGGCCTCGAATTAAACGAAAATGTGCATTTTTATCGCCAATCTTACGTACCAGCCCACACCGAACTCGCTTGGATTTTGAATTGCCACACTACCATGGGTGAAGCCCTCCGCATGACTCAATACAAGGACAAGAGCCATAATGGCAATCTTTCCACTAATGTCGGTATTTTTGATTATCCAATTCTTATGGCCGCCGATATTTTGCTTTATAGTGCCAATTATGTGCCAGTCGGAGAAGATCAATTCCAGCACATCGAACTCACTCGTAATATCGCCGAGCGTTTCAACCATAAATATGGTGAAATTTTCACCATTCCTGAAAATAACGAAAACCAGGTCAAATTCATGTACGGAGACACTCAATCTTTCGCTCTTCGTATTCGCGACCTGATGAATCCAGAGAAGAAAATGAGTAAATCCGCCGATTCCGACAATAGCAAAATTATGCTCGCCGATTCTCCGGAACGTATCCGCAAAAAAATCATGTCTGCCACCACTGATTCACTCGCTGATATTAACTTCGATTTCAAAACCCAACCAGGCATTTCCAATCTCTTACAGATTCTCGCCGCCATTACCGATACTTCTCTTCGTGATCTCATTGCTTCCTGGGAACACCGCTCGCAATATGGTGAACTCAAAAAATTCGTTGCCGAACGTCTGGTCGAGCACATCTCTAATTTCCAAGCCAAAGTCCAAAACATCACCGACGAAGAAATCTATCAGTTACTCGAGGAAGGCGAAAAATACGCCAATCAAGTCGCCAACCAAAAACTCCTCGAAGTCCAAAAAGCCGTCGGCCTACGCTAAATATTTTAAAATCCAACGCATCATGCAACATTAAAGTGTTTTAAGTTTCCAAAACCTCAACCTATATTAATTAAGGAGAAAAAATGAGTCGAGAACTAGAATTAGAACTTACCTTCCTTGCCAAAGAAATCCCAGAGGGAATTAAAGATGCCATTCCGACTCGTATTACCGATATTTATATTCCAGATACCGCTAAACATTCACATCTCCGCTTGAGAAAACGTGGTGATCTATATGAAATTACCAAGAAAACTCCGGTCAAAGATGGTGATGCCTCCGAGCAAATCGAACAAACCATACCTCTTACAAAAGATGAGTTCGAAGCTCTCATTAGCTGTAGCCAGAAGCGCGTTTCTAAAGATCGCTACAATATCATAATCGATGGTCATAATGCCGAAGTGGATGTTTTTCAGGACCAACTTAAAGGTTTAGTCCTAATTGACTTTGAATTCAAAACTATTTCCGAAAAATCCTCATTCAAGACGCCAAGTATAGCCTTAGCTAACGTTACTCAAGAAACTTTTACCGCCGGCGGTGTCCTAGCTGGCAAATCTTACCAAGACATCGAACCAGAATTAGCGCGTTTCAATTACCAAAAACTATAAAACATGCGAGTCAAAAACAATTACAATCAAACCCTCACCAATATTAGCGCCTCTGTACAAAAATATTTTGGTTTACCTCAAAAACATTCAGGTCTACCACTAATGGACGAACTCTTGGCCACGCACCATCCTCAGAATGTTGTAATTATTCTCTTGGACGGCCTAGGCTCTCGTATTCTCGAACGCGCCTTACCCGAATCTGCTTTTCTTCGACAAAACTTAAAACAAACTCTCACTACCGTTTTTCCAGCCACCACCGCCGCTGCCACCAGTTCAATTCGTACTGGCCTTAATCCCGTAGAGCATGGCTGGACTGGCTGGACCGCCTATATTCAACCTATTGATAAAATCATTACCTTATTTTTGAATACCGAGAAAGGCAATGATGAAACTATTTGTACTGAATTTCTCACAGTCAAACCTCTTCTTGTATCCGAAACTATCCCCGATCAAATTAATCAATCTACCAAATACAAAGCATTAGAAATTATGCCGTTTGGTGATGACCCCTATGATGGATTCGGGGAGATGATAGAAAGAATTAAAGACGAAGCGAGCCGACCTGGTAAAAAATATATCTATGCATATAGCGATGAGCCAGACGCCACCATGCACGAAAAGGGCCCTGACTCAAGCACGGTGAAAAAAATCATCAAAGAACAAAATGATCAGATCGCTGAGCTTTCAAAATCACTTCACGATACCCTTTTAATAGTTTTAGCTGACCATGGTCACATTAAAACTAAAACATTGTATCTCGAAAATTATCCAGATATTCTAGAGCTCATGACACATAAAACTTCCATTGATCAACGCGCCGCCGTTTATAAAATTAAACCAGGCAAAAAACAGGAATTTCGTCGTCGCTTCAACATGCATTTTGGTAATTTTTACACTTTATATAGCGCAAAAGAAGTCAGGGATAGTAAATTATTTGGAGACGGCCCTGAAAATATTCTTTTTGAGAGTATGTTGGGCGATTTTCTCGCTATCGCTAAAACCGATGTTGCTATTACGGCTCCTGGCGGCCACTATCATGTATCTCATCACGCCGGCTACACAGATGATGAAATTCTAATACCCTTCATCGCCAAGTTTTTACCTTAAATACTCCACTGGGTTTACCTTTTATCGACGTCTTTTTTGTTGGTTAGTGTTGCACTTGAGATATTAACTTAGGGTGCTACTTTACAAAACCAATAAAAATGTTATAATAAAATAGTATTTGGTTGATGAAACTTTAAACGTACATTACTAATTTGAAAGGGTGGTGATTATGTATGTTAAGAAATCCAGAGTTGGATAGACTTAAATCAAGACAGCAGTCTCTTTTTGAACAAAAACAAGCTGCCTTTCGGAGATTTAAGGATTTACAAGAGCAAACCAATGTTGCCCGTCGTACTTTGCAGGCGTGTTGGGATGAGCGCGTTCATGCAAGAGAGTGCATGAATCATGAATTTGAGGCAATGCAGTCTGCATATTCATGTCGTGATTCTGTTTGGGGTGAATACACGCAAATCCGAGACCGTAACAATTCCAAAATTGAGTCTTTGAAGCATGAGGCAGATATCGAGCATCGTGCTATGCAGGAATGTTTCGATGACGCCAGCAGCGCATATCAATATGGCGATAAGTCTGAAGCTCCATATTATTCTCAACAAGGATATGAACATAGGGATCGTCGTAATGCATTAAATGCTGAAATATCAGAGCTTGCTCGTGAAATTAAACAAGCGAAAGCAAATGCTGAGGCGCTATCTCCTAAAACAGATTCCTCAGGATTTAATCGTGCGAAATCTTCTTTTGAACAGGCAAAATCTCGTCACGAATCTGCGCAGGCAGAGTTTAATGCATTAAAAAATCAGCTCTATTCAGTTAAGGATGATTTTGATCACCTCCAAGAACGATTTAAGCAGGC
This sequence comes from TM7 phylum sp. oral taxon 351, assembly GCA_007845165.1. Taxonomy (GTDB): domain Bacteria; phylum Patescibacteriota; class Saccharimonadia; order Saccharimonadales; family Saccharimonadaceae; genus Nanosyncoccus. The sequence continues at coordinate 9,233 of SDRH01000018.1, forward strand.
TCAGGCTGAATTTAATCGTAAACTTGAAGAGGTAAAATCAGAGCAAAATTCAAAGAAACATCAGGCTATCGATAAAGTCAATATGGCACTCATAAAGTCGAATGCTCATTACCTCGGTACAATTTTTGGACAAGATGCTAAAGTTGTCCCGAAAAAAGACGGTAGTGGCAAAATCGATGTATATTTCGGAGGCTTGAATGCTGCAGGGGATGGAATAGGTCATGGTCATGCGACTATTGATGCGAATGGCAATGTTACCTACCTTAGAGATGCTTGGGCTACTGACAAGCATGACTACCTGATTGATGAAAATGCCGATAAAAAATATGGGGCAGGAACAGAAACACACAGATTTTAATTCATTTCTATCAACCAAATAGCTTAAAGGTCGACACCTGTTGTCGGCCTTTTCTTTTTATGTTATGGTATCAATATGTATTTATCGAAATCAGAACGAGAAAAAATCATTGCCGCGTATGACTGTGAAGGTCTCGTAGAAAGCGATCATTATCAAGTTGAACCTGATACCTGGGTCTATCTTTTTCGCGATAAAAATGAGAAAAAATATGTCTTAATTGATGCCGACTATCTCGATTTTGATTTCGAAGTCTATCCACATCTTTTAAAATTCAATGATGGCGAGTTTATAAAACTCGAATTCGTTCTTCAACGTGAAGTACCAGTCAAAAACAATGCTTCAAAAGAGCAGACATCTGGTACACTTTTATTTGAATATACCGACTAAAATCTTCTCATTACATCCATTAAGTCTACAATTTTACTAACAGGCCCAAGAACAATTGATATCCTCTTTATTGCTTAGTGTTGCACTTGAGATGTTAGTTCAGGATTATGATTGACATATAACCATAAATGTTATATAATGTCGGCAGATTTGGTATACCCCGAATAACTTACACTTGCTATTCTGGTCATACCAGGATAGCCCTTTTTAGAAAGAGGTGAATTATGATTAAAAAAAGTATTGTAGCAATGTTGGCTGTAGCAGTTTTATCTTTATCAACTGTGAATGCATTTGCCGCTGAGGCTGGTGTTTTGGGTTTGAAGCCCAGTGCCAACCAAAGCGGACAAAGCTCCACCGATACTACTGCGAACAAGGAAGTTCAAAGTGATATTCAGTACGATACTGGCAAATACCAGTATCCCGCGCAGCAGTTAATCGCTGAAGGTCGCCAATTTGACAAATATAATTGGCGTCTCTACCAGCGTTTCGCTGACGGGCAATTCACATATACAGACTGGGCAAGAGATAATGGCTTTGTTGCAGATGAGCTCTCTGATAATAACAGCTCGATTGAAAACAATGTTTTTATAAGTCATTTTAATCTCAAAGATTGGAATAACCCATACCTAAATGGGCCATTCACATGGGATGATACTGGAAAAAAAGAATTTTCAACAGATAATCGCATAGTATTTAGAAAAAAAGTTTCCGACGAATCCATCATGAAAGACCGGACACTGACTCCACGAGTAAGCATTGAAGTAGCATTTGACCCACAAGGTTGCTGGGAAGAGCATAACGAAATCTATACTCCTATGTATTTCATGAATGGCTATTGGCATAAACATGCAACATTTAATGAGAAATGGTGGATCGATGCCAAAGAGGCTTCATTTATTACCAAAGAGGGTGTTAATTGGTGGAATGAAAATATCGCGCATCCAAAAGATCCTATCCAGCTCTACTATCCAGAAAGACCCGACCTAAAGCTCTATATCTCTGGTTTTAATATGGATAGAGTAGCATTACACTGTCATTACATCAATAACGTCTATACCGATGATAATCCCAACTTAATCGCCGAAAGAGCTAAAAAGCTTCAAGAGTTCTATTTCAGTCTGCCTGAATTCATTAATACTACCATCTAAGTTTCTTAAATCACTTCTTCAAATTCTATATAAAAACCATCTCCAAATGAGGTGGTTTTTTCTATTCTTTTTATGCTAAAATAAAATCATGAAACGTGTCATGGGTCAGAAAAACTTCTTTATTAAGCATAAAGTAGGGTGCTTATTCACTCTGCTATTTTTATTTGTTATTGGATTCTCTTTAGTCAAATTTCTTCCCATTTATGCCGTAACCAAACCTGGAGCCCCAGGTAAGAGTGAAGGTGGTACCGGTGATAAATCTGGCGATTGTTCCGGTACAATTTGTTACAGCATGTTTAAACCCTACGCCGGAGTCTCATGGGTACTATATAACTTCGATAAGATGGGTATTGACAAGAATAACCGCGATCATATTCCGTATTCGCGATTCTTAACCAATACGGATCCGACCTATCCAACCAATAACTCCCCCACCAAACTTAAAGCTGGTGACAACGAGGTTTATGGTTGTGGCAAAAGTTCTGGTGTCTATATTTTTGTCTATAATTTTTATAATAAAAATACTAAGGAAGCTACCGGAGCCGCTGCATTACCCTTGTACTACAAAAATTACCTAAAACATAAATCTAGTGCGAACTATAATGTTATGCATGGAAAAGGCAACCGTAAGAAAGATCAAGAAGTTATGGATAACTATACATACAAAGATCGTAACGGGACGGCAGATCCAATTGAAGTTGAAAAATGGAACCGTGGTGAATTTTCTTGGTTCTGCACCAGAGATACCATTATTGAGGAAGATGATGATAAAAACAAACCGGAACCCCCAACTACGGCCACCAACACCACCTGTAGTCAAATTTCTGGAGTTGAAGGTATGTACTACAAGGGGACTACTGGCGCCGATACTGGCGTAATTAACCATTCATACACTGGTTCCTTAGGCCATAATTCTTGGCAAAAAAATCTCAAAGGTAAAAATTTCGTCCTTGCAAGACCAGGCGATCGCGTGCAGTTTTATGAAACTTTTTGTTTTCCAGTTCAACAAGTCGGACGGCAAACAAAAAGTCAAGTGGTTAGATACGCTGAGGCCCCTCCGAACAGTCAATTTGAAATTTTTGCCGAAAAAAATGGCGGCAGAAATAACAATTATCTTTTTGGTGATTCACCAGTTCACGATGGACAGATTCACTCCATCAATAATAGTAGCGCAAGACCAGTAACCGGAAGTGGCATTACCGCCGAAGATTATGGATTCACCGCACTTTCGCCTACCCAAAAAGCTTCCTCTAACTATTCCTGTGATACTCGTTATTATAAAATCAATACACCTAAACTTACAGTTGGCTATCAAATACCTGGATTCCTCGATTATCAATCCGGTTGTGATTCTGCCGCCAAGACTGGGAACACCACGGAAGTTGGCACTGTAATTTCTCAAGGTATTCGCTATAACAATCTTCGTGCTTGGTATCATGAATACACCACCTGGGAAAAAGAAAATAAACAAGTCAACCATTATCAAAATGATTCCTATGAAAGTGCTGTAGATGGCGGGAGTTTGGGTTCGTGGGGTCATCAGACAAATCTCAAAAAAAGGAGACCTGTACCCGGCTCCAAATGTACGCCAACCCCTAATGGATGCAGTAGGCCAAAAGAAGATTATTATATTAGAAAATACATTGACGATACCGTCTCCACCCGCTCCGACGGCCAAGATACCTACCTTGAGAAAAAATCCTCTGTCTACACCCCATATAATTTCAATACTTCTATCCATAGCTATATCGAATCTTCCGAAGGCGGTGTTGGTTTTATTGGTAATAAAATCAATATTAGCGCCAATTACGGCGTCACCCCACGTACTAATGAACTAATTTCTAAAACCCCATACGCTACCCATACTCGCCCTGATCAAACCGTCAAAATTTACGAAATGATCGTCGATGAGAATTATCCAGAATCTAGGCTTCAAGAAGAAACTCGCGCCAGTAATACTATCTGTAGTGGCACCGAACAATGTAATCTAGTCGACGAATTTTCAAGAACCATAAACACAAGCGGTAATTTTTCCGGTGAGAAAAATAATACTGAGTTATACGAACGCACCATCCCAGACAATCTCCCTGGCGCTGGTCTCGGCAAAAAATATTGCACCCGCTCCGTCATCTGGCCAGCCGCTTCTCACGACTCAGCCGAAAACACTGTCGAAAATAACACCAGTGGCTCTGCAATGAATGGCGGCAATAATCAATATCACATTTCCGCTGCCTCCTGTGTCACACTTGCCAAGAAGCCAAATTTCCAAGTTCTCGGTGGAGGCATCTATACCAACGGCTCCATTATTACCTCAGTTTCCAACAAAGCCGTCGGTGGTGGTCTCGGCGCCTACCCATCTGCTGCCACTAAACTTTTTGGTTCTTGGACGGAATTTAGCGCACTTGCTGCCGGCAAAGTTAACGGCTTTGGTACTGGCGCTATTCAAGGCTACGAAGAAAATTACAATTTCAATCTGCCAAATGGTGGCGCAGATTCCGCAAGTAACCAAATCGCCTTAAGTCCACTCACGGTTTCGAACGATAATAAATCTGGTGGATCCGGTATCTCCCGTATCGGCTCCGCCGTTCTCGCCCGTCTCAAAGCTCGTTTTCGCGACACTATTATCCGAAATTCTTCTAATACCATCACCAGCCTCACCTCTAATGAAACTTCCGCCAAGAACTATCTCGGCCTCTCCCAGCTCTATCACCAGGGAGACACTAGCCTCAGCGCTATGAACAGTAACGCCAATTTCTATCAATTCGATCGTGGCGGCAACCTCATCGCGAGAAGTAACACTACCGGTGAGAAGCTCATGAATACCCTCGCCATGTTCATCGATGGCACCCTCACCATTGATCGCAACATCAATATTGCTCACGAAACCTACAACGCTGTGGACGACTTCCCACAAGTCCTCATCTTCG
>SDRH01000001.1 GCA_007845165.1 TM7 phylum sp. oral taxon 351
CCTTCCAGAAAATTCTTCTCATTCTCGCTCCAATTTATACCCCACCCCACGCACCGTATAAATACAATCCAGTTTTAATTTTTTTCTTAGTTCCTTAATATAAACATCGATCACCCGATCAAACGGGATTTCTTCACTTTCCTTCCAAACATTTTCAATAATTTGTTCCCTCTTGAGAACTCGCCCCTCATTCAAAAACAAATATTTTAAAATCTCCAGTTCTTTCGGTTTCACTTCTACTGCTTGCCCCGCTATCTCAGCCCGGAAACTCACAAAATCAATTTTTGTCTCTTGATAACTAAATTCTCTTAGGTCCTCGCCCAAGGTCTTCTTCAGCAATGCTTCCACTCGCGCCTTCAAAACCGGTAACGAAAACGGCTTTTCCATAAACCCATCCGCCAAATTCGAAAAGGCCATAATCTGCGATTCCTCGTCCGAAAATGCCGTCATCATCAAAACCGGTACTCGACTTTTTTCACGAATTTTTCTTAAAACTTCTAGTCCACTCATCGACGGCAATTTGATATCTAAAATCACCAAATTAATTTCATGATTAAACTTCTTCAGCGCTTCTAATCCATCCCCCGCCTCGACCATCTCGTACTTAAATTCCCGCAAAAATTCTACCACCCCTTCCCGAATCATCCGGTCATCCTCTACGATCAATATTTTCATTAATCTAAATATATCAAATTTAAAGCTCTGTCAAAAGTTCCTTTGGATTCTTTTTTAAATTTCGATAACTTATTACCCCAAGTGAAACCAGCATGACCACCAACATGAAAACCACTGTTATCACTACCGCGTTAATCGTCATCTGCGCATCAATTGCCGAAAGTGTTTTAGTAAAACCTTCCATTTCTGCGCCCCCACCTAGCTGCGTCGCCCCAGCCTGTTTCGCCATTTGTTTTGTCACCCCAGTTGTCACATTTTTTAAAATATCATTTCCCATTATTTTCGCAAATTTTCCCGCCAAGACATAAGCCCCCACGAACGCCGGTAGGCTCACCATCAAAAGTTCTATCACGAACTGTCCAAAAATCTGTCCTTTTTCCAAACCTATCGCCAGTAAAATTGCGATTTCTTTTTTTCTCGCATTCATCCAAAGTAGTAGAACTAGAGCCACTATTATTCCCGCAAAAATTAGTGAACCGAAAAACATTTGGTTGGCCACTCCATACATTCCCGAAATTGATTGTTCCAAAGCTGGATAGTTTGAGGCACTTTTTATCAAATTATACTCGCGCCAATTCACATCCAATTTCTTCACCGCAGCCATCACTTGGTCAAGATTCTTCTCGCCCTTCACAAAAAATGTTGCATCTTGATATGCCGCCGTATCCTCATCATTGCCATAAACTTTCGCCGCCGTCGAAACATCCGTCACTAAAGTATTTTCATAAAGTTCCTGTGCCGCTGTCACACTCCCCGTATTTTTCCCTGCAAACAAACCCTTGATCACTACTTCTACGGTTTCGTTTGCCGCTTTTTCGTTATCCGCGTCAAATAAATTTGATTTAATTTTAATTTTATCCCCCATCTTCAAATTATTTTTCTTTGCCAATTCTTCGTGCATCAAAATCTGATTTTTATCGTCATTTTTTAGATGCTCTCCCGAAACCAATTTATAAGCCCCCGAAACAAATTTAGTTTCCCTAGCTGAATCATTCACGCCAGTCAGCATCACCGTGCGCTTAAAATTTTTCGCTCGTTCCGCCGACATTCCGCGTAACGTTTCTGGTGTCTCGATAATATCCTTGCCCACCAAATCCGCCACACTATTAATTCTTTTCACCGTATATTCAATCTCCGGCGATTCAGAAATTTTTTTAATGTCAGTTCCCCTCACATTACCACCTCCCCGCGGCGTACCTTGATTTACTTGGCGATTAATTTCCATTGAAAAACTATTAGTTACTCCCGAAAAGGCCTCCTTGGCCGCCCTGCTTGTCGCATCCTGAATCGCCAGGCTAATCATCCCTAGTGCCGCCATTATTAGTACCACAGAAAAAATCACCAAACTTTTTAACTTTTTTCGCGTTACATATAAAAATGCATTTTTCAACATTATCTCAATTTCCTTCCCTTTAATTCCAAGACCACATCCGCCGATTCCGCCACCCTTTTACTATGCGTCACCACAATCACACATTTATTGCGTTCCTTTGCTAACTTTTTCAAAACTTCAATAATTTCTTCCGCCGTGTTTTCATCCAAATTTCCCGTCGGCTCATCCGCCAAAATAATCGGCGCCTCCGAAACCAACGCTCGCGCGATCGCCACGCGTTGTTGCTGTCCGCCCGAAAGCTTCATCACATTTCGATTTATTTGATCCTTATCTAATCCTAGCTTCACCAAAATCTCATCCGTCGCCTCCTGGTTCACCAATCTAATATTTTCTAGCGGTGTTAAATAATCAATCAAATTATAGTTCTGAAAAACCAGAGTGATATGGTTCTTGCGATGATAACTGTAACCGTATTTACCAATCTTTTCATCTTCAAACAAGATTTCGCCACTCTTCGGTTCATCTAATCCCGCGAGCAGTGAAAGCAAGGTAGATTTTCCTGCTCCCGATTTTCCGATAATCGCATAAAATTTCCCTCGCTCAAATTTCTGGTCCACCCCTTCTAAAATATTTTCCCGATTTCCCACGTAAGCATATGAAACATTTTTAATTTTTAGCACACTCATCTTTCCTCCTAACTTATTTTCGCTAAAATTTCTTTTGGTTTTTTCGTTAAAATCATCCACGATGCCGCTATTACTGCTAGAACGATAATTAAAATCAAAAGTCCGTAGCTCATCGCAAAAATATCTAATCCCCCGCCACTTGTCGCAAAACTACTTAAATCTAAATTGTCTAACCCCTCTTTCTGTAAAACCGCACCCAGAATCCATCCCACAAAAATTCTTCCGAGTATCGCCGCCAAAATCATTACCGGCAGCGAAACTAATACCAACTCCAAGATAAATTGCCCCACAATTTTAATTTTACTGCGCCCAATCGCCAGTAATATCCCAATTTCATACATTCTTTCTCTCACCCAAAGAATTAACACCAAGGACAATACAACTATTCCCGCCCCGATCACCGCCATAATCATCGTAAAAATCATCTGTTTCACCATATCTAGAGACTCCACCATCCCCGAGAATTGATTTTCTTTTTCAACCATCTCAAAGTCTTCTAGCTGAACACTTTTTTTATTCATTTCCGCCTTTAACGCCGCTAATTTTTCGGAATCAGATACCAATATTTTTAGGCTCGTCACCAGTTTTTTCTTGCCAAAAATTTGCACCATCGTCGCATAATCCGTGAATATCATATTCTCACTAAAATCCGAAGACATCCCGGTGTATTTTTCTTGCTTTTTCCCAGTAAAAATCCCTTGAATTAAAAGTTCTAATTCCTTCTCTTCCCCTAAAACTTTTAGACTCACCTTATCACCGATTTTCCACTGGTTCTTCTTCGCCAGTGCTTCATGCACCAAAACCTTTCCAGTTTCCTCACGCGAAATATTTTTCCCTTCAATCAACTTAAATACTTCACTCCGAAATAACGGGTCTTTCTTCACATCACTTATAGCCTGAAGCGTAACCGCGTTTTCTAAGTAGCCCGGCAAATCTTCTCGCATCACCATTTGTTCGCCTGTCACCACCTTACCGTTTTTTAATTCAGCTACTCCTTCATATTGATAAATCTTCTCTGCTCCAAGTTTGCTATCAATCAAATCAAAACTTTCCGCGTTAAAAGTCTCAGATTTTAATGATCTGATTTTCACACCGAAATCATTCGCACTATTTATCGCGCTCGTCATTTTCTCACTAGTTTTCATTATTGAAAACCCCGCATAAATCACCGCCAGAATTAAAGTTAAAATCAAAAATATCAACGCCGTACGCGTGCGCTTTCGAAAAACATAAGCTACCGCATTTTTAATCATTTTTCCTCCATATTTTTATTTTAAATTTTAATTATGAAGCCACTGTGAATTTTTCGAAATTCTTCTTAATTTCCGAAAATCCCTCTCGAATCATGATAAAATGAAATTACGCGAGTGTCGTATAACGGCTATTATATTTCCTTCCCAAGGAAGAGACGAGGGTCCGACTCCCTCCACTCGCACCAGACCATAATAAGAAAGAGCATTTATGCTCTTTATTTTTATGGTCGCCTGTACGAGAAAACTTGCGAAGCAAGGTTACTCGCACTATTCCTCAAGTTAATAATTATTATTTTTTGTTTTATTTGGGGTGAGGCCGAGGGAGATTTTCTCCCTCCACTCGCACCAGACCATAATAAGAAAGAGTATTTATACTCTTTATTTTTATGGTCGCCCGTCCGAGAAAGACCGCGAAGCGGGATTACTCGCACCAAATCAAAAAAATAAGAACGTTTACGTTCTTTATTTTTTTGATTGCCTGTACGAGAAAGTTTATTTATAAAATTACTTACGCCAGATTCTAAAGAGAAAGAATATAAATATTTTTTCTCTTTAGAATCGCCTGCATAAGAAAGACTACGTAGTAGTCTTACTCGCACTATTTCTTTTTTATCCCACTTATTTGCAGAATTTGATGATAATGCTAGTGCCCTACTTCATCATCCCAAACTCGTATAACCTCACAGGATTCCGGTTGCAAATCAGTATCCTTAAATAGCTCCTGGATTGATTCTTTTGTATATTTTTTCCTCGCAAATTCATCGGATTCATCAAAGGTATGCAGAAAAAATTTTCCACCTTCTTTTATGTTAATTTTAATTGTTTTAATTAAGGACTCTGGGTTTTTAAGTTTTTGAATTACATAATTGGAATAGACAAGGTCATATGGTGCATTTGGCGATAAATAAACTTCGTTCAAATTTGTCCCAGTTATAATATCCACCCCATCACACTCCCAGCCCACTTTCTCCAACCCCCTAAGATCGGTCCCATCACCACATCCTAAATCTAAAGCCTTGCCGACTCTAGTAAAATACTTAGTTACAAAATCTTTTAATTCAGGGTTCATATTATATATTATACAAGAAAAAAAGGGAGCCTCCTGCTCCCTTCCAGCTTTACGCTTCGCATTCCACTACAGAAAATCCGTAACCTAGCGCCATCTGGATGCAGTTTTCATCATTGAAATGCATACAATAAATCCGCTTTCTCAAATCTTCCGGCACCGCCATCGCGAGATTCCCCACAAACAAATGCGCCCCGTTCGAATTCCTCACCGAAGTCACATCGATATAAGCCCGCGCGATCTGCACACCTTCACTCAGAAGATAATGCAAGTTCTTAATTTCCTTCGTATCGCCCGAATAATATACCAGACCATCCTTTGTGGTAAAAATCAGACCGAAACTCATCAGCTCCGCACAATGCCAAGTTTTCACATAACGTACCCCTGAAAAACTTTTGAATTTTTCATCATATTGCGTGTCATGCACCAAATCATACATTTCTTCTGTACAGCCAAAACCCTGCAGTATTTGCTCAATCGTTTTTTCATGCCCATCGTTGTCCGCCGGCAAAATAATTTTCAGCGGTCGATGCAATACAAAATATAGATAAAGCACCAGACTTCCCAGACTGCCGATATGGTCCGAATGCGTATGGGTAATCATCAGATTCACTGCCCTCACTCTGCCAAGCAAACTCTTTTGCTTTAGCTTCGCGAACACGTCCTCTCCGCAATCAATCAGAAACAATTGATCTTCCTCGATGAAATACGCTGCTGTATTCCCCTCCTTCACATTAAACGCCGAGCCTCTGCCCAAAAATTTTAATTCCATATCCCCCTCCTTCGAATTTTCTAAAGTTTAAAGTACTCGTAATCTTAACTTACGCTTATAGATTATTGTAATCAAATTCACTAAAAAGTCCACCCCTGTTTCCCGAGGTGGACCTATTTACGAATAATTTTTAAGATTCTTGTCGGTCAATTTTAATTAATTCTTTGACCTTACCAGAATCTCGAATTTCCTTCATTTGCCTATCAAATTCCGTGAACGAAATTTTGATTGAAGTATAATTCACTGTCGAATCAGTTTTCGCCACCAATTTCACGAAGTAATAACCATCTCCCGAACTTGAAACAAATTTATCCGAAATTTCCCCCGTATTTAGACTCATCGCTTTTAGTGACCTGCCACCATCTACGTTCATTTTATCAACCAAGCCACCGGTTTCTTCATATAGTACCTTATCGCCCAGCTCTTCCGAAATCGCCTTCAAATCTTTTCCAGACTTAATCAAAGATTCTACCTGCGCCGCAAGCTGCACTGCATTCATATCAATTGCCTGCGAAACTTTTTCCTTCACCAGTGACAGATAAATCATTCGACGATATTCCTTCATCGTCAAACCAAAATTATCTTCCAGGATCTTCTTAAATCCTTCTTCACTGCGTTCCACGCCACCAATTTTTCGGTGCTCCAAAATCGTTTCGTCCACCTCCTTATCCGTCACCGTCAGATCATTTTCTTTCGCCAATTTCAAGGCCCAAGCATAATTCTCTGCCTCGTCCAGCGCCAAGCGCTTATAATGCTGCTCCATAAAATCATTATCTTTCGCATTATCTAGCTTACCCTGTTGTTTTTCAATCGGCGTAATTGTACTATGATAAATCAAAAGATAATCCGAATAACGTACGTCCGCGCCGTTTACATTAGCCACTGACACTGGCAAAAGTTGCGTCAAACGATAGAGAATCGGATTCGTACTCTGCCATTTGTAAAGCATGAAATATCCCGCCCCCGAAGCCAAAACCACCGCCATCACCGACAGAATAATCGTCACCGTTACCACGCGATATTTTGCATATTGCATTGGATATTTGAACTTACGCCCCTTCGATAGCACCTCTTCGCGACGCTCTTCGACCTTCTCTAATTCTGTCTTATTCTTGAATTCTTCAATCTTTTTCTGTTCGCGCTTTTGCTTCATTTTCGCCACGATTGAAAGTCTCTTCTCTTTTACAGCGTCGGTTTCGTTTATCATCGTTTTATCCACTTCGTTTTCTAATTTAGCTTTGCTCATTTCCTATTTCTCATTAATTAGATTTTGTAAATCGTTATAAATTTTTTCCGAATTTTTCACCATCGATATCACCAAATCCCCCACCGCTGTTTGAATTACAATCGTGCCATACCCCATTAGTCCCGCCCGAATGCCACTCACACCATAAGAAATACTTTGAATCTTGTCCAACCCCAAGTCTACCACTGATTTCTTAAACAAACCTCGTTGTGAAATTTGACGAATCCGCTGATTGGTCACGATATAAATCGAAAAATACCACAACATGTAAGAATATAAAAATCCTAAAACCCCCACCAAAATCAGTACCAAGAAAGTCTCAAAGATCATCATATTATTTGGCCAAAGTAGGGTTAATCCCACTCCGATCATAATCATTAAAATTAAAAATATCACACCGGACTTTGCCGTCAAAAAATGGCGTCGGAACACAAACTGCACCTCTTCGCCTTCTCTCTGACCATCAAAAATCAATTTTCTCATACGTATTTGGTGACCCGGGCGGGAGTCGAACTCGCAACCTTCTCCTTAGGACGGAGCCGCTCTATCCATTGAGCTACCAGGCCATACCTAAATTATACCATATTCGATTCCACGACCATTTTTGATAAACATAGAGATTAACTAAGACTTTTTAGTAAAATAACCTAGGAATTGTTATATAACTTCATAGTTTAGTTATTATGGTGAACATCGTTTTCCAAAAATGGATTAACTAAATCCATCCACTCCAAAGGCAAATAAACAGATAGATAACCATGATTATATCCTTTCGCTTCATATACGGTACAATTGGGATGCATTTTTTGAAATAGCTTAGCCGATTCCTTAACGCAACTCATTTCTTTTTCACCATAAATATATAGAACCTGCGCCTTGCTTTCTGCAATAGAATGTTTAAGCCTATATTCTCCCATATATGTTTGATATATAGTCACCAATGTTTTAATCGGCGTCCTTGGCATATCCTCCATATAATAGTCTTCTATTTCTTTCGGATAAGCCATATTAGGAAACATTTTTTTCATTAAACTCAACTGAATTTTACATGCATATTTACTAAACATAAGTTTTCCAAATAATTTTACAATAATCGTACCAACCCTTGCCAGCCTGGGTTGAGGAATACAAATACTACCATCTATTATTGCTTTCTGAGCTATATCGCTTTTTAGTGATAATAACTCAATAGCAATTTGACCTCCCAAAGAAACACCTCCCACAGCAAACAATTTTCCATTACAATTGTTTTTTATATAGTCCATAATTTGATGTGCTGAGTTTTCAGTTGAAATATACTCTTTTTGGTATTCTTCTCCATGGCCATCAAGTGTTGGTAAGATCACATGATATTTATCGGATAACATACGAGCTTGCCGGAGATAATTCCACCAGGAGTTACCTCCGCCATGTATCAATAATATATGTGGAAATTTTTTATCACCAAATTCATGAAATATCATATTCAAAAAACCTCCACCACCTTCGCCACCAAAAACGCCATCACATTAAAAATTACGATCGTCGCCCCGGTCGGAGTGGCCACGAAATACGAAAAGATAATTCCCATTACCATACAGAATACCGAAACGACCACTGAGCTAAAAACCACCGCCTTAAAACTTTTCACTATCTGCATCGCCGTCACCGTCGGGAAAATAATTAAACTCGAAATCAGAAGCGCGCCCACCAGTCGCATCCCCAGCACTACCACCACCGCACACAAAATCGCAAAAATTGTATTTAATCGCTCAGTTTTCAGCCCAATCGATTTGGCAAAATTCTCATCAAACGTCATCGCGAAAATCTCATGGTATTTCACGATAAAGAATAGGATCACCACGAGCGAAAAAATCACTCCCACTACCACATCGAAATCATCTAGCGCCAGGATACTGCCGAATAAATAATTATTAATATCCGTATTCACCCCCTTCACTACCGAAATCACCAGAGTCCCCACCGCCAGCGCCCCCGCCGAAAGCATCGCAATCAAAGCATCCGCGTCCACCTTACTTTTCTGGTTCACCTGCAAAATCAAAATCGCCGCCAAAATTACTATCGGCAAAGCAAACTGTAGCGGCATCACGCCAATCACCGTCGCAATCGCAAAGGCGCCAAAACCCACATGTGAAAGTCCGTCACCAATCATTGCCTTTCGCCTCAAAACCAAGGACACCCCGATCAGTCCTGCTGTCACTGCCAGTACCACCCCCACCACCAAGGCTTTCACCATAAATTGGTATTGCCACATTTCCAGAAACTTTTCCAAAATTCCGTTCATCGCCACCTCCTATTTCCCCGCACCTTCACTATGGTCATGGCGATGAATTCTTTTCACGTATGCTTCCGTAGTTTCCATCGTCGCCATCCCGTCCGATAGCGCCAAAATTTTATTCCCCACCAAATTCTGATGATCGAGATCGTGCGTAATCATCACCACCGTAATTCCCTGCGCATTCAATTTCAAAAGCTCTGCGTATAATTCCTTCTTCGATTTCGAATCCAAATTATTCCCTGGTTCATCCAAAATCAATAATTTCTTCGTCGCTACCACCGCCCGCGCCAACCAAACTTTCTGCCTCTGTCCACCCGAAAGTTCCGCAAAATGTTTCTTTAATAATTTTTTCATCCCAAATTTCGCGAGCGCCGCTTCACATTTTTCCTTATCACTCTTCGTGTAAAAAATTCCCCGTTTCTGATTGAGTAGTCCACTTAATACAATCTCTTCCACTGTCGCCGGAAAGTTCGCCGTTATCACCGTTTCCTGTGAAATATAGCCAATCTCCTTACGACTCATCCCGAGAAATTCCACATTTCCCGCACTTGGTTCTATCAAACCCAAAATCGTTTTAATTAAAGTGGTTTTTCCCGCCCCATTACAGCCAACCAAGCAGACAAAATCTCCCGCCAAAATCTCAAAATTAATCTTTCGAAACACCGGCGTTTTCGCGTATTCTACACTCAAATTTTTTACTGCAATGATTGGCTGTTTTTCCATAAAAATCCTATTTACTTAAAGCCAATAGATTTCGCTTCATTAAATCTACGTAAGTCACGCCCTTGGAAAAATCATCCGCCGTCACATTATGTGCCGAATGTAGTTCCAAAACTTCTGCGCCCGTATCTTTACTCACGGTTTCTGCAATCTTACCATTCGAAAGTTCGATCTTGTAAATTTTCTTAATCTTTTCTTGCTTCACTTTATTGATTAAGAAACTAATCGTCTTTGCACTTGCTTCAGTTTGTTCTGAACAGCCCGAAAAAGCTGCCGCATATTTCAAACCAAATTCATCAGCAAAATAACGGAACGGAAAACGATCTGCCACCACAATTTCCGAAATTTTACCATCAATCGCCTGGTGTAAATCCTTATCTACTTGCGCAATTTCTGCCACGTATTTTTCGGCATTATCATTGATCTTAGTCTTTTCGTCTGCATCAATTTCGGAAGCCACTTCTGCGATTTTCTTCACGATTTCCATCGCCTTTTTTGGACTCGTCCAAACATGTTCATCAATTTCTGGACCTTCTTCTTCCTCGTCATGCTCGTGTTTATGCGCATGCGATTCGTGGTCGTGGTCATGGTTGTGGTCATGTTCATCCTCATCTTCCATTCCTTCCACGATTTCTTCTTCCACCGTCGAAACCAGATCCACCAGCTTCACTACGTGGGTCTTTTTCGTGTCCACATCTTTCAAAACCTTCTTCACCCAATCATCCGAGTCGCCGCCCACATAGACAAACATATCCGCATTCTTAATATCGATAATATCTTGCGGTGTTGGTTCATAGGTATGGGTTTCCGCTCCCGGCTTCACCAACATCTTTGTACTAATATTCGTATTTTTCGTCACCGCTCTGGCAAAATCATAGCCCGGGAAACTGGTCGATACTACTGAATACTTTTTTTGTTCAAACTTTTCTCGATTTAATACCAAGAAAGCCAATAATCCCACCACCAAAACTAGGCCGAAAATCGCCCATAACTTTTTCAAATTTTTCATTTCTTACTCCTTATTCTACTATTAAAATTCTGAGTAAAAAATTTAATCAATCAAGCAATTCCCTCGTGAAACTTCATTCACTCCGCGTTTATCTAAAAGTCTCAAATGAAAAATTCGAAACAAACATTTCGCACAAATCGTTAGTCTCGGTAAACTACTGAAAATGCGGGAAGCTCCCTTTTCACTCCCGCATTCCACCGCATGTCCGCAAAGTCGACAATGGTGCATCTTAGCCTCTTGGTGGTTCGCCTTCCGGCTCGTTTAATAATTTCTTTGACTTGATTTCGTAGCGCTTACCGTTAATTGGCGAAACATAATAATCTTCGTTCAAAAGATTCACAAACATCGTCAAATCCTTG
This sequence comes from TM7 phylum sp. oral taxon 351, assembly GCA_007845165.1. Taxonomy (GTDB): domain Bacteria; phylum Patescibacteriota; class Saccharimonadia; order Saccharimonadales; family Saccharimonadaceae; genus Nanosyncoccus. The sequence goes on from SDRH01000001.1 coordinate 11,398, forward strand.
TCATCCATCATAATAATCGCACCATCATCATCGGTCATTAGTTCCAGCTTCATCTCATCCGCGTAGTCCACCAATTGTTCTTGTGACATCTGCTCTTCGATATTCATGTCTTGTAACTTCTTCACCAAAGGCTTCTTGTCCATCAAAAGCGCATTCAAAGTTAAGCCTTCCGCAAAAGAAAGTTTATATTTTTCTTCAATCTCTTTTGCCTTCGCTTCGGCTAGCATTTGTGACTTATAATCATATTGAAAAAGATTTTCAAACTTCGTCTGATTAAAAATCACTACTGATCCATCGACAAAAGCCACCTGGTTATCATCTGGCATCTTCAAAGCCACTTCCGCAGAGAACGGCTCAAAGCTTTCCCCATTCAATTCCCAAGAAGTCTTCGCATTTAAGGCTGAAGCCGCAGAAATTCCTTTCGCAATATAAAAAACTTTCGTACCATCGTCGCCGCCTGGATAAGAAAACTTCGCGATAATCCCCTTCATTTTCTTGAATTGGTGTTCATTATCGGTGAAATAATCGATGTCTTTGTATTCTTTTTCGATCAAATTTAATAGGCTCTCCGCCCGAATCACCTTTGAAAGATCGGTACGATAAATCACCTTATCTTCACCGTCTGATTTTTCATATTCGCGGCATTCCAGACCTTTTTCCGCACCCGAAATCACATAAGCAATCGCTTCCCCCATAAACATCTGCTTCACTGAATTAGTCAATTTTTCAGAATAGCGAATCTTAAACGGCGTGTAGTTTTTATTGAACAAAAATAGTTCACACGACACGTTATTTTTTACTTCATCAAGCTCATTCGCCCATAAAAATACATCAAAATCGTTCAATTTTCGAATTTCAGAGTTCGTAATTTCAGTCTTTTCGGAATCCATATCACCTCACTATTTTTCTATTAGTTTAGCACACTTTTACTTCGCTGTTTCACCGTAAGTATCTTTTACTACCAAATCCGGCAAAATATTTAAGTCCATCATCAAAACCTCAATGCGATTTCGTATTTCTTCGGCCTCTGATTCATTTTCCAAAACCGCCTCGAATTTAATATAAGATTTGCGGCCATGTTCGATTTGGTCAAGATAAATCGTAATGCCGTTTTCCAGCACTACTTCTTGACGTGTTCTCGAAACTTCCGACTGAATAATCAATCCCATCTGCAATAAAATATTCGCCGCTTCTGCGTAACTTGAAACCAAAGTTTCGTGTACTAAATCTATCTTCGATTTTTCCAGATGCCTCTTACAAATCAAACTATAACGTGCTGGTCGGTCCACCGCCTTTACGTCCATTCTTAAAATCATTCTGGCAAAATTATTGTGTTCTTCATAATTTCTCGGCACAAAAATTCGTGAGTGCTGCCAATACATTGGGTCAAAATCATAACCCAAATTCATTAAGCGGTTTTCTAATTTATCGACGTCCTTTACTTCTGCTTTAACAATAATTTTTTTCATTCTTCACTCGTTTTCACCGTTAAAATTTCTAAACCCGGAAAGCTTGTCTTTTCTCGTGCCTTGTTCGCCCACTCATCAGCTAGCTCATTTTCTGTCGTACCATTATGGCCACGCACCCAAACTAATTTCGCGTTTGCTTCCCTGTAAGCTTTGAACACTTTTTTTACTAAACTCAAATTTTTAATTGGTCCGCTCTTCTTTTTCCAACCATTCTTTTCCCAAGACGGCGCCCATTTCGTCAGTACATTAATCCAAAATTCCGAGTCAGTCCAAATTTCCGCCTCTTCGCCCGCTAACACCTTAAGAGCTTCCAGAATTGCCGAACCTTCCATTCGAATATTTGTCGTTAAATCTTCTCGCCCCATCGCTACCGGTTTTTTGTCTTCAATTACAGAAAATCCCCCCGGCCCCGGATTCGGTGACGCGCTTCCATCTGTCCATAATTTTCTCATTTTACCTCTATTTCTGGATTTGTGACACCAATTGATAAATCGGCATGAGCACACCGGCAATAATTACCGCCACCATCAAAGCCATAATCACCAACATAATTGGTTCAATCAATGTCGAAATCGTATTAATTTGCTGATCTAATTCGTCTTCATAGACGTTCGCTGCCTTACCCAGCATTTCATCAATTTTACCAGATTCTTCACCAATTGCCGCCATTTGTGGCAGTAATGGCAAAATATAATCTAGTTCCTTCAGCGATGCCGATAGTGTCTTACCCTGCTTCACTTTTTCCGAAACTTCCTTAATTTCTTCTTCCATAATTAAGTTATTAATTGCTTCGGCTGAAATCGCTAAAGTATCCTGAATCGACACGCCCGTCGAGAGCAAGTTTTCCGCCGTACGTGCGAAACGTCCATTATATAGACGCCAAAACATCGATTTAAATACCGGAATATTAAGTTTAATTCTCGCTAGGACATGGCGTCCACTATCTGTGCGCACAAATTGAAATACGAAATAAATAGTCAAACCAATCACAATTGTCACTAGCCACCACATATTCACCAGGAAGTTCGTTTGCTCCACCAGTAGCTTAGTAATCATCGGTAAATCCTTCCCCAGGTCATGATAAAGCTGTTGCACCTGCGGCACCACCGCGATCACCATAAATACCAAAACCGCAATAATCACCGCGAGTACAATCGCTGGGTAGGTTAAGGAATTTTTGATCCTCGTCACCATCGCGTGATCTTTTTCTTGCTGATCGGCTAATCGTCTTAAAGATTTATCCAGCGTACCAGAAGATTCACCAGCCTTCAAAAGCGCTAGATAAATTCGGTTAAATACATCTGGAAATTTCGCACAAGCCTGCGTCAAACTTTTACCCGCTTCCACGTCCGCCAAAATCGATTCCGTCACCCGACGCATTGGTTTACTCTCTGTCTGTTCAATCAAAACTCTCAAAGAATTCGAAAGTGGTAAGCCCGCCCCAATCAGCGTGGAAAATTGTCTCGTGAAAACGATTTTATCTTTCGTGGTAACCTTGTTTTTAAATTTATCAAAAAAACTGTCGCCCGAAGTATCTTCCGTCACTGTGTCTGGCGTATAACCACGCTCAATCAAAAGTTTACCAGCGGCGCGTTCATTTTCTGCCTGAATTACACCCTTGATAATTGCACCCGACTTACTATCGCGGGCCTTATAAATATATCGGTTCATTAGGCGCCTTTCACAATCCTTTCAAATTCACGTACATCTACCGCATATTCTCTTGCACTATCATAAGTCACCGTTCCCTGTTGGACTAATTTTGCCAAAGTGCGATCCATGGTCTGCATCCCCTCTGACGCCCCGGTCTGAATCGCCGTATCCAGTTGGTGAGTTTTGCCTTCGCGAATAATCGAGCGAATTGCGGTGTTCGCCACCATAATTTCTGCCGCACAAACACGGCCACCACCGATCGCTGGCACTAGACGCTGCGAACAAACTGCCATCAAAATCCCTGCGAGCTGTGAACGAATTTGTGGCTGTTGTTCGGCTGGGAAGACGTCAATCATACGGTCCACTGATTGCGCCGCTGAGTTAGTGTGCAAAGTCGCAAACACCAAGTGACCAGTTTCCGCAATTGTAATCGCCGCACTAATCGTCTCAAGGTCACGCATCTCACCGAGTAGCACCACATCCGGGTCTTCACGTAAAGCCGACTTCAAAGCTCGACTAAACGAATACGTATCATAATGTACTTCACGTTGTGCCACCAAACTTCGCTTCGATTTATGGGTAAACTCAATCGGATCTTCAATTGTTAAAATATGCACCGATTTTTCACTATTGATCTTATTAATAATTGCCGCCAGTGTGGTCGATTTACCAGAACCGGTCGGCCCCGTCACCAAAACCAAACCACGTGGATAATCTGCAAAGCCCGAAATCACCTGTGGCATACCCAATTCTTCAATCGTTGGCATCTTAGTAGGAATCAAACGAAAAGCTGCCGCAAGGTGTCCTTTTTCGTTAAAGGCATTCACACGAAAACGTGCAATTTCCCCGAAAGCAAATGAATAGTCGAATTCCTTATCCTTCGCCAAAGTTTCACGTTGCATTGAATCTAGTGTCGAGAAAATCAAGGTGTCGACAATTTCCGTAGTTAAAATCGGCGTGTTTGGAATTGGCACTAGCGACCCGTCAATACGTAAGATTGGTGGCAACCCCACCTGAATATGCAAATCCGAAGCCCCGTGCTTAATACAAGCCTCTAATAATGTTTCAATTTTCACCGAATTTGGCACGGCAGTTGGTGATGAAGCGGCTGCAGCAGCCTGCGCTGCGGCTGTTGAACGTACGCTCGTCTGTGCTTGATTTTCTTGCATATTTACCTCTTATCTTTATTTTACCATAAACTTTTTTATCTTCACTACGCCAAATCTGATGCTACGCGGTTTACCTCACTTACGGTCGTCACCCCAGTCAGCGCCTTTAACATTCCGTCTTGTCGCATCGTCAAAGTCCCTTTTTCTTTTGCGAGTTGCATAATCTCCGAAGATGTCGCGCGTTTCACGATTAACTTCTGAATATCATCATCAATCTCAATCGTTTCATAAAGACCAGCACGCCCCTTATATCCACCTGGCGTCTCCCTTTCGTCAATTCCTCGCATCATCGAGTAGCCGTTCGGGTTCACCACTGGAAGCCCTGGATAACCCAAATCTTCCGACACCATCGCCACCTGTTCCTGGCTTTGTGGCAATAATTTAGCCACCAAATCATTAATCTGCTTAGTTTCCATTTCTGTCGAATGCACCACTTCTCGCTTCGGCGCCACACGCCTCACTAGACGCTGACCGATCACCGTATTTAAGGTCGAAGCTAAAAGAAATGGCTCAATCCCCATATCCAGAAGCCTTGGCAAAATACCTGCCGCTGAGTTGGTGTGCAAAGTCGAAAATACCAAGTGTCCAGTTAGCGATGCCTGTACTGCCAAGTTCGCCGTTTCCGCATCACGAATTTCCCCCACCATTACTACATCTGGGTCCTGACGCAAAATACTACGAAGACCCGCCGCAAAAGTTAGACCCGCATCCACATTCACCTGAATTTGGTTCACCCCGTCCATCTTGTATTCGACCGGATCTTCTAGGGTAACGATATTAATTTTGTCCGATTTAATTCTTTTGATCAAAGCATACAGCGTCGTCGATTTACCAGAACCGGTCGGACCCGAAGTTAAAATCATTCCGTTCGGACGTTCAATTCCCCGCTGCACCATCGCGAGCGCATGCCCCGTCATACCCATCTGTTCAATGTCAAGCGTCGTACCACTTTTATCCAAAATACGAATCACTACCTGCTCACCCCAAATCACCGGTGAAACCGCGATACGCAAATCGATTTCCGTACCTTCCACCGACACTGTAAACTGGCCGTCTTGTGGCACGCGGTGTTCATCAATTTTCAAGTTCGCTAAAATCTTAATCCTTGAAACTAGTGCTGGTTCAATTGATTTCGGCAGTTCCATCACCTTACGCAACACACCATCGATGCGACAGCGCACCACTAATGCCGACTCTAGTGGTTCAATATGAATATCCGAAGCCTTAGTTTTCGTCGCATAATCCAAAATTGTGGTTAGTGCCTTCGAAATCGGCGAATCCTGTGTAATAGTTTTTACGCTCGAAGAATTCGCATCTTCCTCGTCACTACTTTTGACTGCTTTTTCTACTGCCCGAAAATCGCCCTGATACTGAGCAATCGCACTTTTAATCCCAGCTTCGCTAGCCACCATGCCGCGAATTTGCTTCTGGGTCAAAGTTGAAAGATAATCAATCTGCTGCACGTTCGACACATCCAGCATCGCCACATACAGAACCCCGTTCTTTTCCCCCAGTGGCACCACCATTAATCTCGAAACTACATCATAAGGCAGCAAAGTCAAAATCTCGCGGTCCATTTTCACGTTATGTAGACTCACATACGGCACATTCATAATTACCGCCGTAGCATGCGAAATTGTTTCTGCATCGCAAATTTTTTGCGCTACCAAATTAGCCAGTAGTGGCTGCTTACGTTTTTCTGCCTCTTCGACTACTCTTTTTACATCCGACTCAAAAACCAACCCTTCTTTAATCAAGAGCTGGATTACTTTTTCTTGCGAGTCATGTGTAAACAAAATCTTTTCCTTTAATTTTCTTTCTTAGTTTCCGAAGTTTGATTCGTCGAGGTTGAACTATTTCCAGAAGTTTTATCTGAAGCTTCATTTTTCGATTTATTTTCATCTTCAGAAGTTTTATCTGAATTTGCCTTCGTCTTAGAATCTTCATTTTCATCGTCAGAAGTTTTTTCGGCTTCTTCTTTTTTCTTTTCTGCGTCTTTCTCTTTCTTTTCTTCTTCCGCTGCCGTTTCTGGTGTTGCACGACCACAAGCCACTAATTCGGCGCGGTCCAAAATTCCGTTACGGTCCACGTCTTCACAACTACCCACGTAAACTTCTACCGTTGGGTTAATCGCATCCACATTAAAGACTTCCGGATCAGGGCTCGTCAAATCTGCCGTAATTTTACCAATCGTCTTATGTTTCAAATAACGCGTATCTGGATCGCCCAGCAAGAAACTACAAGCGATAAATGTTAGTAAGACCCCCACGCTCGCTACAAAAGTTACCGTGAAGATGTCTGAGCGTCTCATTTCTCGTCCTCCTTTTCCTGCTTTTTCTTTTCTTCTTCCGCCTGCTTCTTGGCTTTTTCTTCCGCCTTCTTCTTGGCTGCCGCGTCTGCCTTGTCTTTTGATTCTTGTGTGCGAGCCTTACCTGAGGCATAAACTGTCGAATCTTTTTCACGCACTGCCGCACCTTTCGTGTAATAAGCTGCGCCTTGAGCCGTTAATTCAAGTCTCGAAGATTTGGTGGTTAAATTCGAACTCCATTTAATCTGCGCACTTTCAATATTGAATGAACGAATCGATTTTTCCAAGTTCGATAGTACTTTCATCGTATCTTTTTCGTCTTTCTTTACCGAAATCGAAACTGGAATCGTTGAGACACCGACAATTCCACTATTCTTATAAGAATTCCCTGGTGACAATTGTTCCGGTTCAAATCCTGACAAGAGGAAAATCTGATTAATTGAAGCTAAAAGTGCCTCATCATTTTTCTGTGCTGGCAAGGCATCTGGGATTACCCTTAGAGCCGAACACATCTTAATCATATTGAGATTGTAGGCTTTTTCGTTATCGGTTTTTGAATTCAAATACAACTTCGAATAATCGATACGATTTTTATTTTCATCAAAACAGCTCTTCTGACCGTCTCTCGCAATCGATTCCAAATTCGTATTATTCGCCATCGTCACCAAAGCGTTGTAACGCAAAGTATTAGCTAATTTCGAAACGTCCACCTTGTTTGGATCACATTTCGCCAGCTCCTTATCGTTATATTTACCATCCTTATCCGTATCCTCACAGATACCGACATTCTTAATCGTCTGATAATAATTATTGATGGAAGTATCTCGCGCCGCAATTACCTTGCCATTAAAACTCATATATTTAATGAAGTAAACTGAAAGCACCAAACAAACCCCGAAACAGACCGAAGCTGCCAAAACAATCAAGGTAATTTGTTGCCTAATTTTATTAATTCGTACGCGTTTTGTTAAAATTAATTCACTCATTTTTTACCTTCTTTAATTGTTTGTTCCTGCTGAAGTTTTTTGCCCCACACATTCTGCATCATCCTTTGCACATTCCTTTGCTGGTGCTGCGAACATGCCTTCCACTTGGAGATAAGAGTCGGTTACGTTTTGACCGGATGGACCAAATGTCATGATATGCTTGTTGGTAAACTTGAAAAGTTCTGGATCCACAGTAATAATTGTCGAGAAGCGCAAAACTAGATTAGAGCTTGAATCACGACCGTTCGAAGAATCTGTCACGCGAATTCCCTTTGGCACCATCAAACATTTATTCTCTGCCGACCATTTCACATTATCGCCGTTCTTTTCGCCCTTGTAAGTAATACAACTGCTTTCGAAGTGAGGCACGCTCGAAATTTTACCATCCAATCCCATCGAAGGTGTATAAATGTAATTTTTCACATTCTTAATTTTTTGCGTACGAGTCTTTACGCCATTAACTTCTGACTCTGACACTTCTGCATTCGTATCAAGCGTATCTTGAATTCCGTCATCCGCCGTACGCATTTTTTCGTGCTTATACCAAAGATCAAATAGTGGGCTACGCCAAATCTTTTCGTCTGGAATAATTGTCTGAATGTCTGTCTTGACCACATCACCATTATTTTCTACATTGCCACTTTTTTCCGTATTTTCCACATGTTCGACGTCGTCTGAAACATTTGATTTAGCTTTTACTTTGCCAAAATCACTCTTTAAGCTTGTGTTCGAAACATTCGAATTATTATTTGGCTGAGTCAAAGCTGATTTCTTTTGATGATCATTTCGTGAAGGGTCACAATCTGTCAAACCGCGTTTCCAAATCGCATAAGTATTGCCATTATCGGTCAAAATATTACCCGCCGCATCTGTTTCTTCGATACAACGTGATGGAATCAAATTTCCCTGTGCATCCACAAAGCGGCCATAATCATATTTCATCAAATTCACTGATTTCTTAAATGATTCCAATACGCGGTAATCAATGTATGGTTCTTCTCCCGCATTTGCTTGCGCATCAAAATTTATCGTCGAAGTTGAAAGGTTCACATTCAAATCCGAAATTTTAATCGTGTCTTTATTGGTTGGAAAAAGATTTTTTAACACCGGAAAAACTCGCGACAACACTGAGCGATTATCGTTAATCGATTTTAATTTGGCTAATTGATCTTGAATATTTAAGAAATCTGGTAATTCCGAATATTGGTTAATTGTATTCGAAAGATTCTCGATATGCTTTCCCTGACTTGCAATTGTCAAATCCTGGGCGCCCTTGAAAATCGCCAAAAACGCCGTAAAAACCGATGAAGCAATAATTACCACCACGCAACCAAACACAATCATGTTACGTAGCTTCATTAACTTCAACATATCCGTCTTGATATCTGGCACCAAGTTAATTTCATATTTACCGGTTTGCCCCGTCATCATTTCATTATCGGTTTCACCAGTAAAAATACTTTTAATGACATCAGGAATATCAGAAAGATGCATGGTTTTAAAATCGATTTTTTTCATTAGTCATTGCTCCTTTCTGCCAGACCGATTGCCACTCCAAATTCCGAGGCTACTGGAAGTAGTAATTTTTGTTGCTGCTCATTGACGCGTACATATTGCCATGGATTGCCCTGAATTGTCGAAATACCCGTCTTCGCTTCGATGTATTCTGCCATTAGTGGAATGATTCCCGCGTAACCCGAGAGAATAATTCCCCCAAATTGCGCCCCAGTATATTTATTCTGGAAGAAACGCACCGACTTCACTAATTCCATCGTAAAACCTTCCAAATTACTTGAAAGAGTTTGGTAAATTTTCCCCTCAAACTGATCTTGCAAAAGTCCATACTGCAAAATAAACTGTTTTGCCTGTGCTTCTGAAATCGACAGCCCATTCGCTACAGTTTTAATAAAGGCCGAAAGTCCACCCGGAATCGAGCGCACTAATCTTGGTGCCCCTAGATACATCACTACCAGATCAGTCGAATTTTCCCCAAAATCGATAATCATCCGCGCATCTTCTACCCCAATCTGTGCCAAAGCTCTCACCATCGCAATTGGTTCTGGTTCCTGCGCAATCACATTTAGGCCCAACATTTCGATATCTTCGAGTCTTTCTTCGGCGTAGGCGCGATCCGTGGATGAAATCAAAATTTCCGCCTTCGTATTGTCATTAGGCGAAACACCGAGCACGGCAAAATCAATCTTCGCATCATCCACTGCCATCGGAATATACTGGTCAGCTTCGTACTTTACGGTTTTCGCTAATTCTTTCTCTGGTGCATTTGGTACTTCAATAATTGCTGTATAAGTTTTGCGCGCCGGCAAGCCAATTGCGATATTTTTGGTAGTAATACCCGCCTGTTTTTTGGCACCCAAAATCGTTTCGGCCAGTTTCCTACGACCCTGTTCCGAATCATCCATCGTAATTTTTTTATCCACCGGCACATAGGCAAATTTTTCCAGTGCCCAACCCTTCTCAACATCGCCCGATAACTGAATCATGCGAATTGAGTTGGTTCCAATATCCAATGCGAAGAAATCGCCCACACCACGTAATAGACTCATATAGCCTTATTATAACATAAGCGAAATAGAATTCTTTAATTTTTCTTACAGGATTTCAATTGACTTTTTGCTCTTCAGGAAGCTAATTTCCTGCACTACCAAATCTTTGTATTCCCCCTCCGACTGAATGAAAATCCTCTGTTTTTCTTCAAAATGAATTGTCTTTTCTTTCAATTTCCTGCCCGGAATTCCACTAAACATTGCCTGCAACATAAAAAACACCATGGCAAAAAAATTATTCAAACGTTGTTCCGTATAGAGAAAAGTTTCTCCCAAATAATACTCCCCACCCTTCATCAATCTCGCCACGTTTTTCCCGTTCACCACCAGAATATCCGAATATTTTTGACCATCAATCGTAATGTAATCTTTTTTACGATTCACAAAAAACCACATCAAAAGCGTCTTCAAAGAAAAGATTAAATTAAATTTCGATTTTCTTAATTTCCTACGCACTTTTTCGTCATCAAAAATTTTCGTCGATTCTGCCATCATCCCCACCGTAAAATACGCCAAAGCGTAACGAAAATGTTTTCCGTCTATCAAAGCTTCAATTGGAAAAACTTTTTTACCCGAATTTGACCGTAAAATCTGAATAATATCATTAAAGTTTCCGTATGGAATCACATAAAATTTTGCATCCTTGCCAGATTGCATAATCCCGTTCACTCCGATCCCCGCCGTACCGTCACCTCCGGCCACTAGCACCACGTCTCCATCCCCAATTAGATTCGCCAGTCTCTTCGCATTTTCTTCCAAAGTCGGCGACTCCACATCGAAGCGCAAAAAAGTAATTCCCTTCTGCTGCAAAATGAATTCTCGAAGTGTTGTCACCACTTCTTTTTCCACGCGTTTATAACCGGTACTTTTACGGTTACAAACTAAAATCACTCGCGTTCTCGTCCCCGCGAGCGCAGCCAAACGTTCTCTAATATGTTTCAGATCGGCTTTTTTCGACATTTTAATTCCCGTTGCCGTAGATACCACCAGGCAATAGGAAGTTCAAAATTCCCCACATCAAAGCATAAACCAGAAGTCCAATCACAATTTGCATTGCGCGATCTTTTGCTATTTTGATTTTTCCTGGATCATTTTGTGAAGTCATATAAAGAAAACCGACATAGGTAAAACCCGCTACTGCACCCACGCCAACCCCGTAAGTTAGAATATTCACTACGCTACCAATAATCGAAAAGAAAGCTTCTTCGCTATCCGAAGTGCCACATTTGATAATCGCAGTTGGTACACCACAATCTTCTCCCTCCGCGAATACTCTAGTCACCGGCAAAAACGCCACCATCGAAACGCAAAAAATCGCGAGAACTGGTAGCAAATTTAATAATTTTTGACAAAAATTTTTCATTACTTTCATTATAGCGTATCTTGTGATTTTCGCACAGTTTCCCGTCCGAAAATCACCCGCTCCCCTATTTTAATGTAAATATTCGTGAAGTTTTTTCGTATCTTTGTGTTTACGAAGTTTCGACAACGCCTTCGCCTCAATCTGGCGAATACGCTCACGGGTTACCGAGAATTCCGCACCTACTTCTTCCAAAGTATGTGGACGTCCACCACCGATACCGAAACGTAGTTTCACTACTTTTTGTTCACGTTCCGAAAGACTGGAAAGAATTTCCGCAATCTGTTCTTTCAACATCTGTGCGGCTGCTGCATCTTCTGGTGACACGCGACCTTCATCTTCGATAAAATCACCGAGTACCGAGTCTTCGTCATCACCATCGCGACCTACCGTCGCATCAAGCGAAGCGATATCTTGCTTGATTTTCATCACATAGTCGACTTTTTCCGGTTCCATGCCCATCTCTTTGGCAATTTCTTCCACGGTCGGTTCACGGTTAAGTTCATTGGTCAATTTACGTGTCGCACGAAGTACCTTATTAATCGTTTCCACCATATGTACTGGAATACGAATCGTTCTTGCCTGGTCGGCAATCGCACGGGTAATCGCCTGGCGAATCCACCAAGTGGCATAAGTCGAAAATTTGAAACCCTTATCTGGATCAAACTTTTCTACCGCACGTAAAAGCCCCGTATTTCCCTCTTGAATTAAATCTAGAAAATCTAGACCTCTGCCAGAGTAACGTTTTGCAATCGAAACCACTAGACGCATGTTGGCTTCCACCATTTTATCCTTGGCTTTTTTCTCACCTTTCACGATGCGATATGCCAAATCTACTTCTTCCTCATTTGAAAGTAGTGGAATCTTACCAATTTCACGCAAATATAGACGCACCGAGTCATCCGCGAACTGATCTACATTCTCTGCCGTAATCTCGAGATCTTCATCCGTCAAATCATCTTCCGAGACTAAATCATCATATTCTGGCTCTGGCGCACCGTCCAAGCTAAAGGAGTTGAGGAGATCTTCTTCCTCATTAATCTTGTTCTTATCTTTTTCCACGACATTTTTTCCCATTGCACCAATTTATATCACAAAAAATCAAACACGTCAAAATCTCTCCCTTAATTTTTTGCTTCTTCCCCTTTCTTTATTTTTTTATTATTTTACTAGCCTTACTTAATGCCATACGTGCATGAGTTAGGGCTATATTATACGGATTTCTCATTTCTCCTTTAACCTTCTTAAGGAAAAGGTACCTATTCGCATTCTTCCTTTCATTTTCTGGCACAGAAGCAATTTCCTCATTAGAATATTTTTCACCCACGTGTGAGCCAATATTTTCTAGGAAGCCTTCTTTCACCTGATCGAGCATCTCCAGCTCTTTCATGGCTTTTTGTTTCTCTTCTTCGCTACTTCTCTTATCGTCAATAATTTTTTGCAGTTCATTTCTCGAAGCATCGATACGATAAAGCCCAAAAGCAAATTCTTTTGCCAGATTTCCGGTACCCACCGCACGCCCCACGTCAAGTTTAATTTGATCCAAATCAAACTTTTTCTCAAAAGTCTTCATCTTCTCAATCGATTCATTGTGTAACTTATTTCGTTCTTCGAAAGACGCAAAATCTGGGTCATTCGCTTCCGGCTTTTTTAATGGCATCAAGAAGTTTCGATTATCCATCTCTTTGTAGCCATTCGCCGCCATTGCTCCACCGAGAGTCTTTAAGTTCTCTTGGAAGAATTTATCTTCCGCTTGTCTCAATACCTCTTTTTGTGTCACGTTTAGAGCTTCGGTTTTAGCACCAGCTGTCTCCGCAGAACCCGCACCCTCAACTGATTTATTCACCTTTACCGTCGGTGCACTTCCTCCAGAAAAGAACATCGGTCCACCCACGCCACCAGTCCAAGAAAAAGTACTGGTCGGTTTTTTCTCTGGAGCTTTAGATACTTCATCCTTCTCTGGAGCTTCAGATTTTTCAGTCGACTCTTCGCTCTTACCTTTAGCTTTCTCTTCAGTCTGACTCTCAGTTTTATTTTCGATCTTTTCCTCGGTATTTTCCTCAGACTTATCTTCGGTTTTTCCCTCGGATTTATCTTCGGTTTCTTTTTCGGTCTTTTCTTCAGTCTGCCCCTCAGTCTGACCCTCAGTCTTTTCTTTAGTCTCGGTCTTCGGCTTTTCCTCACCTGGCTTTCCACCAAACAACTGATAAACCCGTTCATCCATTTCCCGAGCCTTCTTTATTTCTTCTATTTTATCGGAACTCTCAACTAGACGCTGCGAAAAGCTCTCCATTAGCTTCATTTTTTCGTTTCTTGGCAGTTCTTTATCTTGGCTAAGCTTTCTTAAAGAATCTTTACTCTCTTCAAGGTGACGATTTTGAATTTCAAGCTCTTTCTCACGCTCCGCCTCGTTCACCTCGCGATTTTCATAAATATTATAAAGCTTCGTCAATTTAGTTTCGACTAAATCCAGCGCCTGCTTCTTGGTTTTATAATCATCAAAACTAAGTTTCCCCTCCAACTTCATCTGCTCAATCATATCGCGACGATCCGCAATCTGATGCATCTTCAACTCAAAAATTTCCGCCCCCGTTTTTAGCTTTTCTGAATTTTTTTCTACCTCAAAATTCTTCACCGGATTTTGCTCCGCCGCTGCACTATTTGTTTTTTCCGCTCCACCTCCTGGAGCCACGCTACCTAATTTATTTGGATTCATTATTATTTTAGTCCCTCAAATTAGATTAAGTATAACGCTTATTCTAATCTTAATCAACCAGCCAGCCCCAAAAATTGCCGTAAAATCTACCCCCTACACTTTTTCTAACCTAAACGCTCGATTTCCTTCAAAATTTCCGTCATGCGCTCTTCATCCTCACAAGATTCAAGCTCTAAAATCAATTGTTTCTTTTTCTCTTTATTACGTTCTACCTCGTAACGTTGACGCAGTTCCTGACTTAATTTCAAAAGTTCTGTTTCACTCTTTTTCGCAAATTTTTCCTCAAAAATCAGTGACAATTCTTCCAGTTTCACTTCATCAGTTGGAATTTCCAAATCAATTTCCGCTCCTGCTGTTCCCCCGTAAACCAAAATCGCCAGTAAATCATTTTCTAGCACCTTCAAAATACTCGGTCCTGCCGCCTCGTTCACTTCTTTCACCGGCTTCAGTCGCACAGTTTCCACTTGCACCTTTTTCTCTTTCAGGTCCTCCACCGTCACTTCCAATTTTCGCGCCACCATCTGCTCATAATGTTTGCGCTCCACCGGATCCTGAATCTCCACAATTAATTTCATTGCCAGATCCGAATATTGCTTCTTCCCCATTCCGGTACGTAAGTTATATTTAATTTCATATTTGCCCAACACCCAGTCAATCGCTGGCACTGGTTTCATTACACATTCACGCCATTTTTCTGGCGCCGAACGAATTAATTCATCCGGATCTTTCGCCTTACCATAATCCGATACCACCGACAAAGAAATCCCTAATTTACTTGCCATCAAAATCGCGCGCTCCGTCGCTGCTACACCCGCTGCATCGCCATCATAGGCCAAACGAATATCTGAAGTTAATCGCGATAAAATCTTCAAATGATTTTCCGTCATTGCTGTACCCGAAGTCGCCACCGCCTCCTGTACCCCTGCCTGATGCGACGAAATCACATCCATGTTCCCCTCTACAATCACACAAAAACCATTTTCCCTGATCGCTTTTTTCGCCAAATTCAAACCAAAAATAAATCGACCCTTATTAAATAATAGAGTTTCCGAAGTATTCAAATATTTTGGCTCCCCCGCTTCCGTAATTCGCCCCGTAAAACCAATCACGTTATCGGAACTCGCATCAATAAACGGAATCATCATTCTGCCACGGAAAAAATCTCCCCCAAAGCGATTCATCAGTCCCGCCTCTTTAATTTCCGCTTCCTTATAGCCACGTTTTTTCAAAAAATTTACCAAAAAATCTTTCCCGCTCGGCGCATAACCAATCCGAAAATTTAAAATCGAATTACGATCCAAGTTTCTCTGATAAAACACATAATCTCGAATTTTTTCGTTTTTCACTAAGCACGCTTGATAAAATTTCGTGGCAAGTTCCAAAATTTCCCGCATTTTCATCTTCGTGCGCGACACTTGCATATCTCCACTCGAATATTTTTTCAGTTCCACCCCCGCTTTTGCCGCTAGTTTTTCCAAAGCTTCCGGAAAACTAATTCCCTCTACCTCCATCACAAACGAGAAAATATCCCCACCTTTATTCGCCGAAAAGTCGTGCCAAATTCCTTTATCTGGTGACACCATAAACGAAGGTGTTTTATCCACACCCCACGGCGAGTGACCTTTCAAAGTCGCACCACTTCGCTTCAGCTCAATATATTCCGATACCACATCTTCGATCGGCAACCTGGCTCGAATTTCCTCCTTCGCATCTTGCATAACTCAATTATAACAAACCTCTATGCTATAATTAAAGCATGGACAATATGGCTTATCTTCAACAAATCGCCTCTAATTCTTCCAAGCCGAATTCAGGCAAAAAGAGTTCCCCTTTTGGTTTTCTCGATAAAATCATCCCTTATCTTACCCTGCGCAATATTTCTATCGCTCTCGGGGCTATTTTCATCTTGATTCTTTTTAGTGTTTTTTCTGGCACTAAAAAAATCGTCGAAAATCGTGATCGCGATAGTTTAATTTCAAGTTATTATCTCGCTAAATACATTAACGAAGAGCTTATCGATAATTACAAGGACTATATGCAGTCCTCTGATGTCCGTGGTATTACCGCCTCTCTTCAGGCCGTACTTGCCGAACTTGAATTGAATGAAAAAAATCTTCTAACTTCTGAATTTGGTATTCCTGAACTGGAATCTGCTTATGACGAATCCGACCTTGCGACTAACCAAAAAAATACCGTCACAAAAATCGCTGAGGAATTCCAAAATGGTCGTATTTCCGCTCGACTTGATCGTTTTGCCCTGCGCGAATTTCCCCTACTTCTAGCGTATTTAATTAATTATCAAACCGAAGCCGAAACTCGTACCACCAATCAAAAAGTCAAAGCTAATACTGTCGAGCGCGTAAAAAACCTCGAAAATATTAAGTCCCAATACGAAAATTTCAAATCTTCCGCTATCTAAAATTACAAAAAATTTTTTCCAAAATCCATTTCATAAAACTTGAGAAACCGTCTCATAAAACCCTTAAATCACGGCATAAAAATAAGTCGCCCCTCGCGACCTATTTTTTTAAAACTTATTTCTGATGCTTGCGAATATCTTTCAAGACTTCCAAGATTTGTTCGTCGGTAGTTGGCTCGGCTTTTGCCTCTTCATCCTTCTTAAAGTTCTTAGAGAATTTATTTACCAACTTAACAATAATGAACACACAGAAAGCGATGATAATAAAGTCCACCATATTCTGTAAGAAGCTACCGTAGTGAATATGTGCAGCCGAATCTTGTCCGAAGAAGTTTGGAATTGTGATTTCCAAATTGCGAAAATCTACCCCACCGACAATCAAGCTCACGACTGGCATAATAATATCACTGACTAGTGATGAAATAATCTTCTGGAATGCACCACCGATAATCACACCGACCGCGAGATCGAGTACGTTACCGCGATTGATAAATTCCTTAAATTCTGTCATAAAGTTCGATTTACTCACTTTTTCGACATTCTTTTTGAGTTTTTTCAATTCTTTTTTCATAGGCTCATTATATGGAAAATTTTTCGTTCTGGCAAATTATTCTAGATAAAAAATAGGCCTTTCGACCTATTTTTATCCTCTTTGATTTTTAATCCGCCATCTCTTTCGTTAAATTATAGCTTAATCGTACCAAGTCTTCGATTTTATCTTCTTCCACTTGGCCACTTAAGACTATTTCTACTCCCCCCACACCAAAATAACGTGATGTCATCACCGACTCAAATTCTTCTTTTAGTAATTTCGAAAGATTTCGATCACATCGTACTTCCAAAGTATTTTTTCGTTCCACCAAAAATACTTTTTCATTTGGCGCCAAATAAATATATTCTTCCAAATTCGGATTTTTCGTATCTGCGTGAATATCAAAAAATCTTTCTTTTTTAAATTCCCCAATTCCGCTAACTTTTTCTATTTCAAACATCTTATTTCTTTATATATTTACTATAATATTTTAATTCTTCAATCGACCCCAAAATATCATCGAGCGCCAAATGCATTTCCCTTTTGGTAAATTTTTTCTTCATCACATTTTCGAAATACAATTTAAAGGCTGACACATCGAGCATGCGATAATGCAAGCGTTCATTCAATTTCGGCCACTCTTTTACGATAAATCTTTTATCCTGATGAATCGAATTTCCTGCTAAATATACTTCATCGCCGAAATGATCATCGATGAATTTTAATAGCATTTCTTCCACCTCATTCACTGGAAGTCCAGCCTTATTTTGTTCACAAAGTTTTTGATAAGTCTCTTCGTGTTTTTTCCAGAACTCCCCCACCATGCGTTCTTTGATCAATTTTTCCGAAACTTTCACCGTCGCGGTCATTTGCGCCATCGGATTCAATTCCCAATCCGTCGCAATCACTGCCACTTCCAAAATCTTGTCTTTTTCCGGATCCAAACCTGTCATTTCCAGGTCCATCCAAAGTAATTTCGCTTTTTTCGGCATTACATTTGCTCCGGCACTTCAATACCTAATAAATTCAAACCATGAGTCAAAACCTTTAAGTAAACTAAAATAATTTTACCTCGTTCTAACTCAAATTCTGAACCCGCCACCTGTACGTGTTCATAAAAACGACTAAATTCTTGAGCTAATTCATAAAGATAAGTACAAATCTTATTTGGCAAAAGTTCACGCACCGTTTCCTTCAAAACATCTGGATACTGAATTAATTTCTTCATTAAGTTACGTTCATAAATCGAAATGTCCGCGAGGTATTTCGCTTCTTTTTCCGCCGAATCATTTTCTGAAATTAAAACCTCAGCCTCCGATTCAACTTTATTTAATTCCCCACTAATGCGACCACTGAAAATTTTACCTAAAATTTTCTTCGCACGCACTGCCGAATATTGCAGATATGGACCAGAATTTCCCGTCATCGAGACCGATTCTTTTATATCAAATATGATATCTCCACCAATTTTATATTTCGCCAGCGCATACTTTAGAGCGCCCATCAAAACTTTCTCATCGCTCGATTTTTCCATCGCCTCGCGCACCATTTCAATCACATCAATCGCGCGTAAAAAGTTCCCTTTTCTCGAAGACATTTTTTCATTACCTGGCAGTTTCACCTGACCATGTGTAATGTGTAAAGTCCTACTCGAAAGCTCTGGCGCATATTGCGAAATTGCCGAAAGCACCACTTTCATATATTCAATGATGTCGTTACCAGTAATAATGATTGATTTATCAAAATGAAAATCTTTATATTTCTCAAAAATCAAACCCGTATCTTTGGCTTCGTAGGTTGGCAGGCCATTATTATTAATAAATACCCTGGTATGAAGTCCATGCTTATCGCCACGGTAAACTACCGCCCCATCCGACATTTCATACACACCATTTTTTAGCTCCCTGCGCACGGTCTCTAGACCAGTCTTCGCCACCGTCGATTCAGGGTAATATTTATCAAATTTCACCTGCAAACGCTTATAAAAATTCTCAAAATATTGGTAACTATTCTTGCGACCCCAGAAATATAGTTTCGCTACTCTGGCGCGTTCCGGGTCTCCGCTATAATCCGCACCTTCCCCTGCTTCCGCGATTTCGAAAACCATCTTATTTAATTTCACGATTTCCGCGTGCGCCTCTGCATCATCCTCATCCGCCCTGGTACCAAACACGTAACATTCGGCCAGTAAATCTGCCACTTTTTCTGGTGACAAATCTGTCGGAATTTGGTCAATTTTACGTAGCATGCCATACATATTTCTGGCCACATGTAATCCGATATCCCCACCAAAATTCGCACGCACCACTTTACCGCCCGCATATTCAATCACGCGTGAAATCGCTTCCCCCACAATCGAAGTGTATAGATGGCCAACATGTAGCACCTTGAATGGGTTCGGATCGGAAAATTCACAAATCACCGTCTGGCCAGAATATTCGTCTGATGATATATTTTTTGTAAAATCTTTTTCGAACTTATCGATATTTTTTAGAAGATTTTTATTGCTTAATTTGAAATTCAAAAACCCAGGCCGTGCGATTTCCACTTCCAAATCCGTCTCGCCGAGTCTACGCACGATTTCTTCTGCGATTTCCATCGGATTTTTCTTTAATGTTTTCGCTAATAACATCGCCACATTTGTCGCGAAGTCGCAGCCAGTATTCTCTGGTGCTGGCGTCAAAACTACATCCATTTCTACGGCGTATAGTTCGACAATCGTCTTTTTTAGGGTATTTTGAATTTCTTCCATATCTCTATTTTATCACAATTTTAATTACACAACATTTTTCGAAAAAATACAAAAATTCCATAGAATCTCAATCGTAGTTTCCCTGGTTACAGAAAAAAATAGCAGCCCTTAAACTGCTATTTTAAAACTTACTTTTAGAACTTTAAGTTTTTTATTTTAAGCTTTTTACAAACTCCATAAATAATGGGTGCACACGTAAAGGTCTCGACTTGAGCTCTGGGTGTGCTTGTGTTCCCACGAAGAATTTCTTGCCCGGAGCCTCCACGAATTCCACCAATTTTCCGTCTGGCGAAGTTCCCGAAACTATGATTCCCCCTTTTTCGATTTCTTTCAAAAATTTCTGATTCACCTCATAACGGTGACGATGGCGTTCTACGATATTAGTTTTTCCATAAATCTTAGCTGTTTTACTTCCCTTGACTAATTTCGCCGGAAAATCTCCGAGACGCATACTACCACCCGTCGATTCCTTCCCCTCCTGTCCATCCATCAGATAAATCACGTTTTCTTTAGTTTCTTTATCAAATTCTTCCGAATTCGCTTGCGTTAGTCCTGCTCTTCTCGCGCTCGCGATACAAGCCACTTGCATCCCTAAACATAATCCGAGGTAAGGCACGTCGTGATCCAAAGCGTAATTTGCTGCCGCAATTTTCCCCTCCACCCCACGGTTACCGAAACCACCTGGCACCACTAGACCATCGACTTCCGACAACATTTTTTCATCGACTTTTTCTGCGTTAATCCACCTAAGATCCAAATTCACATCATTCCAAGCCGCTGCCGCCTTCAAGGCTTCCGTCACACAAATGTAGGTATCTTCATTCCCGACATATTTCGCCACCAACCCCACCTTCACGGTTCGCGCGTTTTTCTGAGCTCGCTTCTTCGAAAATTCTTCCCAAGCAGACATATCCGGCTCTTTGTCATCCCCCACAAAATCATTCAAAATCTCTAGCACCCCAGATTTCAAAACATTAAATGGTACATCGTATACCGAATCAATATCTGGTAGGTTCAAGACTGCTTCATCTGGAATTCCCGAAAATCTAGCAATTTTTTCACAAATTTCGCGTGGCGCTGGTTTTTCCGTACGACAAACCACCACATCTGGAATGATCCCAAATCCACGTAAATCTTTTAACGCATTTTGTGCTGGTTTACTCTTCAATTCTTTCGAAGTATTAATCCATGGCACATAAACTACATTTACGTAAAGACAATTTCGACGCCCCACCTTATTTCCGAACAATCTGATCGCTTCAATAAACGACAGCCCCTCATAATCTCCCACCGTACCACCAATTTCTACGATATGAATATCCGAATTTTTCGAAGCATTCATAATTTTTTCTTGTACTAATTCCGTAAAATGCGGCACCAACTGTACGGTTTTACCATGAAAACCTCCGGCGCGTTCTTTTTCAATCAATTCTTTAAAAATCGAACCCGAAAGCGTAATCGAATAACGGTTCGTTTCAAAATCCAAGAAGCGTTCATAGTGGCCGAGATCAAGATCGGTTTCCACCCCATCATGGGTCACATAACATTCACCATGTTCCACCGGATTCAAAAGTCCTGCATCCACATTCAGATACGGGTCGCACTTTTGCATTGTCACCTTGAAACCCTTTGCCTTCAAAATAGCCCCAATCGAAGCTGCCGTAATTCCCTTTCCTACTCCAGAAAGTACTCCGCCGGTCACGAAGATATATTTACATTTATGCTTCTCGTTTTGTTTTTCGTCTTTATTTTTCATGGGACACCTCTCCTTTCGCCCACTCCATTAACTTTTACATACCTTCATATTAGCATAAACGTTAAATAAAAATAGCCTATTTTCTCAGACTTTTCTTCATTTTCTCCCTAAATTCTGTTATAATATAGAAAATTGTTGGAAGTGTGTCCGAGTGGTTTAAGGAGCACGCCTGGAACGCGTGTATGCGGGGAACCGTATCGGAGGTTCGAATCCTCTCGCTTCCGCCAGATTTAAGAAATGACTAGTTTACTAGTCTTTTTTTAAATCTAACGAGAGGATGAGAACCGCAGGTTCGACCGGACGACGAAGCGAGACAAAAGAAAATTTATTTTCATTTTGCGAGTGAGAAGGAACGGAAAGATTTCGCGAAGCGAAATTTTAATCCTCTCGCTTCCGCCATTAAAATAAAATAGACCCAGAGGGTCTTATTTTATTTTAACTTGTGAGAGGATGAGAACCGTAGGTTAGACCGGACGACGAAGCGAGACAAAAGAAAATTTATTTTCATTTTGCGAGCGAGGAGGAACGGAAAGATTTCGCGAAGCGAAATTTTAATCCTCTCGCTTCCGCCAGATTTAAGAAATGACTAGTTTACTAGTCTTTTTTTAAATCTAACGAGAGGGTGAGAACCGTAGGTTCGCCCGGACGACGAAGCGAACAAAAGACAAAAAGCTTGCTTTTTTCTTTTTGAGCGAGGAGGAACTGAAAGATTTTATGAAATAAAATCTTC
This sequence comes from TM7 phylum sp. oral taxon 351, assembly GCA_007845165.1. Classification (GTDB taxonomy): domain Bacteria; phylum Patescibacteriota; class Saccharimonadia; order Saccharimonadales; family Saccharimonadaceae; genus Nanosyncoccus. Next base: position 33,812 of record SDRH01000001.1, read on the forward strand.
ACACTCTCGCTTCCGCCATTAAAATAAAATAGACCCAGAGGGTCTTATTTTATTTTTCGTAATCCTAGCGATTATTTTTATTATGCAAGAAATAAACTATTGCCGAAATAAATGAACCAATTGTCATCATACTCCCAAGCACAATAATCGCGGTAGCCGTTGCGGCGATTCCCATGTCTGTCATATGAGTCATGCGACTATAGAGAAATAATGCCGCCTGATTATTTGTCACATCCGAAGTATCTTCCCTCTCTGAATCCTCACAAAGCCTGGCATTTTTTAAGAATACTTTTTCCAATCTTTCACTTTTATCATGACAGATCGCTGGTACATTATCCACCTCGACTCCTGCACGCATTGCAGTCTTAATTTGACTCACACCCCAAACCGTCAAAGACCCCGACACAAATCCTAAAATTAGTAGTAGCACCGTATTGCAAACCACGAAGCGTTTCTTATTATTTTCTCTTCCCGCCATTTATTCTCCTTACGGTTACTTTTCTTCATTATACTAAATTCCTCACAAAAAAAAAGATTGCGTTTTCCGCAATCTTCTAAAATTATTCTGTCTTAGTCTCCGTTTTAATTTCTTTCGGCACCACAATCTGGCTACGTAAATACTTCTGGAAATTCGTGTAATTATATAACGATCCTTCCGAATAAGTTGAAGCACCCGCCGGAATTACCACACTCGATAATCCAATTCTTCCTGTACCAAATTGATCAATCGTTGAAATTGGCTGAATTCCCCCTTCTAGTTTTGTACCAAAATCAATCAAAGTCCTCACCTCAGACATCACAATATTTGTTCTCAAATTGTCCCCCAAGCCGTCAATAATACTCATTACTTGACCTGGATTCATCAAAATTCCGATACTCGAAACCTTGTTTTTAATCGCATTCATAATTCTCTGCTGATTAATCTCGCGGTCAAAATTACTACGTGATAAACCATAATCCCCAGGTTTACAGGCCGCATTCCTCGCTCTCGCTAATTTCATCGCCAGATCCCCGTTCATGTTGTAATACATGCCTTTTTTCAGATCAATTCCTTGACATGAATCATGAATCCCATCCTCGTCGTCCGCATAAACATCCACATCGATTCCTCCAATTTTGTCCACAATCATCTTTACTGCGCCCCAGTCTACCGCCACGTAGTAATGCATCGAAAGACCCGTCACTTCCGAAATTTTCTTCGCAAAATATAGTGATGCCGCATCCTTCGCATTACTTACACTCATCGAATTCTTATATTCTTCTAATGCGCAAAGATAGGTCGCATTAATCTTTCCCCTGTCTCCCACCGTGCAGCTCATTGGTTCACTGCCAGGCACCGAATAATTCACCCATAAATCTCGTGGTACACTAAAAACTTTTGCCGATTTATTTTCTTGATTAATCGAAGCCACCAAAATTGAATCGGTCAACTCTTGTCCACCGTGGCCTTTTGCATCTTCCGAAGTACCAAAAATCAAGAAATTCGTCTGCCCATTTTCATCCTTCTTTAATTCCGAACTAATCAAAATATCCATTGGATTACCCTTAAATACCGCGGTCGAATGAGAAAGCAACATATACATCAAAGTGATTTCCGTAATAATTAAAACCAAAATCACCGACAATGTAATCATCACAATTTTTGCCCAAAGCGGTACTTTATTTTTGTCTGATTTTTTCGTCATTGGTTTTTTGGCTTTTACATCAAGTTCCGCTTCTGCTTTTTTTGAAATAGTTTCTGCATTTTCTGGAATCGCTTCCGCTTTTTTTGATTCCGCCTCTGCTTTTTCTAAAACCGCTTCTGCTTTTTTCAATTCCGCTTTTGCTATTTTTTCAGCATCCTTTTTCGGCATCACATTTGAGTCGACTTCATTCGAAACTGCTTCTGCTTTTTCTACTGAATTTTTAACCTCAGAAAAATTCTTCACCGCCATTTTTTTCCTAGCGTGATTATGATTTTTCTTTTGATTTACCCCACTTTTCTTTGACTTCTTTTTCTTTGCCATAAAAACCCAATAAATTTCTACATAATCATAACATATTTCTCTTTTTAGTTTATAATAAGACTAATGGCACAAGAGGTAAATAATCAACAAACATCCCCAAATAACCTGATCGAACTGCATGATATTAATCGTGTTTTTGGCATCGGTGAAGCAGAATCTTACGCATTGCAAAATTTCTATTTGCAGGTCAAACCTGGTGAATTTATTATGATCATGGGTCCATCTGGTTGTGGTAAAACCACCCTACTTAATATTCTCGGTTTTCTCGACCACCCCACCTCTGGTCAATACTTTTTAAATCAAACTCCAACCTCTCATTTCAGTAGTCGTCGCCTTGCCAAACTTCGTTCGCAAAAAATTGGTATTATTTTTCAAGAATATAATCTCATTCCTACTTTAACCGTCCTCGAAAACGTTGCTCTACCTCTTATCTATGCTGGCGTCAGCCACACTAAAGCTATCATTAAAGCTTCCGAAACTCTAAAAAATTTTGATCTTCAAACCAAAGAATATTACTACCCATACCAACTTTCTGGTGGCCAAAAACAACGCGTTGCCATCGCTCGCGCTCTGGTCGCTAATCCGGAAATTATTCTTGCCGACGAGCCGACCGGTAGTCTCGACACCAAAAGTTCCGAAGCCGTAATGCAGGAACTTCATCGTGTTCATCAAGCCGGTAATACTATTATTATGGTTACCCACAACCCAGCCCTCACCAAGTACGCCACTCGTGTCCTTCATATGATTGATGGCTCGATTGATCGCGACTTCAAATTCGTCGCCGACCACAATCTCCCAGAACGTATCGATATTCACTTCAATTCCAAAACCTCTAAACCAGAAGCTCCTCAAGTTATTAATACTGAAGCACCTCGCGTCACTAAACTAGAAACTCCTCGTGTTACTAAACCTGAGATACCTCGCGTTGTTAAACCAGAAGCTCCTCGCGTTGCACCAGAACCAAAATCTGAAATTCCTCGTCCCAAAATTACCCGTAGCCCAGAATCCACCGTTAATCCTTTTGAACCAAAATTCATTCCGAATACTCCCGAAAAACCTTCCGATAAACCCTTCTCTTACAATCTTGGTACCGTTTCCGAACTTCCAAATTCTACTAAAAAACCAACCCCTGCTCCAGTCAAGGAATATTTCCCTCCAGCTAAACCTGAAACCGAAGTAATCGAACCAGAGGCCACCGAGACTTTAGAAACTGAATCAGAAAAGACTGAACGCGTTTCCCAAATTGCTACTATTACTCCAATCAAGCGTAATAAATCCAATTCCGCCATCAAATTTAATCTTAATTTCGGCAAAAAATCCGCTAAAAATAATCCTCCCCACACTAAGTCTCACACTAAAAAATCTGCTAAAAAGAAAGGTCACAAATAATGTCATTGTTGCTTCGCACGAATTACGCCATCGCCCGCTCTTCTTTGAAGCGCCAAAAATTGCGTACCTTTCTCACCTCTCTTGGTATTGCTATCGGTATCGCCAGCATCGTCTATACTTTTGGCATTATCGGCAGCTTCAAAAATCTTGTTAAGGCCGAGACTAACGACGCCCTCCTCGTGCTCCAACAAAAATCCGATGAAGCCACCGATATTTCCTCCATCCTCACCGCCAAACCACTCATCTCTTCCCCTTTTAATAAAGAAACTGTTGAACTTGTCCAAAAATCTATCAATACCACTGCCGCTATCTCACCTTTTGCTCCTATCACCTGTAATCTTTCTGGTGATAATCTTGTCGCCAATGGCAATATCATTGGCCTCTACGAATCTGCCCTCAAAACCCTCGGCCTTAAAGTCAAAACTGGCTCTTTCCAGAGTGATGCCAGCCTCAAAACCATCGTACTCGGTCACAATCTTTCCCTTCAACTTTTTGGCACCGCCGAAAGCATTGGCAAAACTGTCAACATCAAGGGCGAACGCTACATCGTCACTGGTGTCCTCGAAAATCAGGACAATCCGCGTAATTTTACTCGCTTTAATTTCAACCAAGTCGGTCTGGTGAATTTCGATCAGCTAGCTACTTTGAATCCTATTATCGAAAAGATTCTTATTCAATTACCAGATCATAACACTATGCTTTCCGTGAAAGATTCTCTAAATAAAAAACTTTCCGAAAATCCTAACCTCGCCGGCGCCTTTCAACTCGCATCCGAAGAACAAATTTCCCACCCAGCTTCTTCTAATATTAAACTCATTACCGTTTTACTTTCCATTATCGCGATTATTTCTATTATTGTCGGCTCGATTAGTATTACCAGCATTATGATTGCCACGGTCACCGAACGTACTCACGAAATCGGCGTCCGAAAAGCCATCGGTGCTACTCACTTTAATATTTTCCTACAGTTTATTTTCGAATCCATCCTACTCAATCTCTCTGGCGCCGTGCTCGGTTTTATTATCGGTTATGCCGCACTTCTCGTCACCGCCTTTCTCACCGAATTCAAAATCTATTTCTCACCCGAAATTCCTGCCATCGCTCTCGGTGTCGCCCTTTTCACCGGCTTCATTTCTGGCACCATTCCGTCGCTCAAAGCCGCCGGCAAAAATCCTATCGATTCCATCAAACAACCAAATCGCTAATCTCACTTCATTTAGCTCATGCTCGCTTCATCTAGTTCATTCTTTCATTCGACTCCCGCTCTAGGCCATTCTTCTCTGTTCGTGATATAATTTACTCATGAAAATTTTGGGTATCGAAACCTCCTGTGATGAAACCGCCGCCGCCATTGTCGAAAATGGTGATCAAATTTTGAGCAATGTTGTAGTTTCTCAAATCGATATCTTCGCAAATTACGGTGGTGTGATTCCTGAAATTGCCGCCCGCTCCCATCTCGAAGCCATCCAGCCGGTCATCCATCAAGCTTTCACTGATGCCGGTCTAAAACCGAACGACTGGTCCCAAATTGACGCCATCACCGTCACTCACACTCCGGGGCTACTTGGCTCGCTTCTCGTTGGTACACTTTCCGCTCGCACTATTAGCATTTTGCATGATGTTCCTTTTTATCCAGTGCACCACCTTAAATCTCATATTTATGCTAACTGGCTCACCGAAAAACCTGAATTTCCCCTCCTTGCCCTCGTCATTTCCGGTGGTCATACTCAAATCATCCGCATGAAACATCATAATCATTTCGAAATCATCGCCTCTACCCGTGACGATGCCGTCGGTGAATGCTTCGATAAAATCGCCAAAATTCTTGGTCTTCCCTATCCGGGCGGCCCAGCTATTTCCCATCTCGCTAAATCTGGTGACCCTCATCGTTTCACTTTTCCTCATCCACTCGCCAATTCCCTCGACTTTTCTTTCTCCGGTCTCAAAACCGCCTTCCTTCGCACCGTCCAAAATCTAGTCAACGTCCCAATCTCCTATCCTTCTTCCAAACTTGCCGACTTACTCGACGATACCACCAAAGCAGATCTCGCCGCTTCTTTTGACCAGGCCGTCACTGATATTCTACTCGAAAAAATTACTGCTGCCATTAAGCAGAATCCCGAAACCAAATCTCTCGTCATTGCTGGTGGAGTTTCCGCTAACCAAACCCTGCGTCAGGACGCCAAAAAACTCGAATCAAAATTCAAAAATCTCAAATGTTATTTCCCACTCCCGAAATTTTCTGGTGATAACGCTGCCATGGTTGCTTCTGCCGCTTATTATGAAATTCTATCTGGCGTCCAACCTTCCGACCCATACAAACTCAATATCCTTCCCCGTTCCGAAATTAAATAGTCTCCAAAATATCATCCAATCTCAATTTTTTTATTTGAAAATCCGACCAGTTTCATATATAATTAAGCATAATTAGTTTATTGGAGGTTTATTTGTGTTGAGACTTTTAGGTCTTAACCAAATTAATTTTTTGGTTAAGAGAAGTTTAGTTCTACTTACCCTACTTGGGTCGGTTTTTATTATTTTTAATTCCCCAAACAATGTTTATGCAGAAGATTCAGCCGCCTCCCTAACCGTTACCGGTAGTTTTAATATCGATCTCACTCCTCAAGGAACCGAGCAAATTATGATTCGCGCTTCCGGCATGCAAGCTACCGCTAAAACCACTAGTGTTGCAGGTTATTCCCTCTATGTTTCTGGTGGTGATGAAAACGGTAATTTCGTTAATGAAAAAGCTTCAAACTCTATCCTTAAACCAATAAACGGCTCCGCTTACTATTCTTTTGCTGCCGACCAAATCAATATTTGGGGATTCTGTAACCAATACTACAGCAGTACCACCCAGTGTGATTCTAGCTATTTCCCAATCGGCAAGCCAAGCGCTCCAACTCTTTTAAAGAAGTCCGACACTGCCACCCCTACAGACGGCTATACTTACAAGGCTAATCTATTCGCTCGCGCCAACCAACAAATCGTCTCCGGAAAATATATTGGTGATATTACTTATTCTCTTATCGTTAATGAGGAGATTAGTTCTACCTTAGTTACTGGTCGTGATTTTAATAAGTTGCTCCGTGAAGCCGTCAACACTACTGATCCTGCCATTCTTAACGATCCTAAATCTGAACTTCCAGTTTATATAAACAGTTTAACTTTTGCAAAAGCTGAACCAACGGCTACTCCAAAAAAAGACCGTTAAAATCTCTACTGAAAATTCCGAAGAACCAGTTTATCTCACCGCCGTTCAATCCTCAACCAATAGCTACGCCTTAACCATCTGGTCCAACGCGCATCACATTTATACCAATACCGACTCGTCATATATGTTTTCTGGACTAAATAGTGTTTCTACTGCACTCTTTTATAATTGGCCAAATGATTCACAAATAAGTTTTTCAAAAACTAAAGATTTTTCTTATATGTTCTATAAATTAGGCAATATAAATGAATCTGCATATTATGACATTAAATACTCTTCCAACATGGTTAATTCCATCGCAAAAGCCAATCCTACCAATTTGGATTCTATGTTCGAATTATCTAATCTTCAACCTTATGTAACTATTAATACAACTGGTCCAGTCTCAACTAATTCCATGTTCAAAAATAATGGTAAGAGAAAATATTCCGTTTCTCTTTCCGGCAACTTCCTTGAAAATAGCTCAGATATGACATCCTTCTTTGAAGGTAGTATTATCGAATTTTCATACGGCATTCGTACGGCTACCGAAAACTTCGGGAAATATACTACATCCACTAATTCGATGTACAAAAATTCCGAATCTAATATGATCGACTTTGGAAAAGCCACTTTCTCTGTACTAGAAGACACTGAGAGTATGTTTGAAAGTTATGGTGGTTATTACAATTCAATTCGTTACTTGCCAAATAAGTCCAACGTCTCCAGGCTTACAAAAATGAAAAATATGTTCAAAAATCTTAAAACTCGTAGCTCCAATTATCTAAATTTGTCATCTTTTAATACCGAAAACGTCACCGATATGAGCTATCTTTTTGGTACTGACACCGAAAATAGCAGTAAACAAATCGAATCCTTGACCCTAGGTCCAAATTTTGACACTAAAAACGTCACTAATATGGAAGGAATGTTCTCTAGAATTTATAGTCTAGGAAATCTAGATCTTGGTGACAAATTTGACACCAGTAAAGTAACTAATATGTCTAAAATGTTCTACGCTAACAGTGTCGAAACATTTAAGATTGGTAATAAATTTAATACCGAGAATGTCACCGACATGAATATGATGTTTGCGGGCTGTAGTAATATGAAAGACTTTGATCTAAGTGGTTTTAATACTAAAAATGTCACCAATATGTATGGTATGTTCTCAAATGCAAGCAGCCTTCGAAATTTCGTTAACACTTCCGGCTTTAATACTGAAAAAGTTACCAATATGAGCTATATGTTTAATGGGACTAGATTTGAAAAATTAGATCTTTCTAGTTTTAATACCAAAAACGTCACCGACATGTCTTATATGTTTAATGATTATTTCAATTACAGCCCTACTATTACCTATCCAGCCGTTTTTGACACTAGTAAAGTTACCAATATGGCATACATGTTTAATAAATCTTATATTAGATACTTACCTTCTGCTGGTTTTGATACTCGTTCCGTTACCAATATGAACCACATGTTTAGTGAATCTCTCGTTAATGGCCTACCATCATCTGGCTTTAACACTGCAGCTGTCACTGATATGGGATTCATGTTCTATAAAGCGAAATATATGCAGGGTCCCCAAGTTTTCAATTTTAATACAAGAAATGTCACCAATATGGAAAGCATGTTTGATCAAGCTTTTACCGAAAGGCCAAGTCAAGAAGCTATTTTCGGGGCAGATTTTAATACCGAAAAAGTTACCAATGTTGTGAATATGTTTAGAGCCGCCAAAATCGGAAAAGCAGATCTTACGAGTTTCGTCGGTCTCCCTGAAGCCACCTCACTACAGTCCTTCTTTGATAGCGTTCCAGTTACCGAACTCATCTTACCAAATCCATTCAATACTTCCAAGGTTACTACTATGGAGCGTGCATTCTTTGGTCTTTACTCTTTACCAGACAATTACACTCTTAATATGCCTCTCACAACCGAAAATGTTACTAATATGACATATATGTTTGCAGGCTGCTATGCCGGAAATATTAATCTTTCTAGCTTTAATACTGAAAAAGTTACGGATTTTAAGTATATGTTCGATGGAAATAGATTTAAGACCTTAGATATCAACAATTTCAATCTAGAAAAAGCAGAAAACATCAACTATATGTTTAATGGATCTCAACTTCTCACAGAATTAGATTTAAGTCATGTTAAGACAACCAATGCTCTTAAAACCATGTACTACACCTTCCATAATATGAAAAAAGTTATCACTATCTCCATTCCTGGATTTAATACTTCCGGTACTACAGATATGTATGGTGCATTCTATGAAAATCCCGAACTCACTACAATCTATACATCAGAAAAATTCGTTCCAGCTGTTTATGGTGTAACCTATTACAACTCCACCGATCGTATGTTTACCGATACACCAAAACTAGTTGGTGGTGCTGGTACTCATCAAAGTAACTACGATAGTTTCCGTACTTATGCCCGTATCGATGACCCATCTAACGGCAAGCCTGGCTACTTCACTTATAAAGCCGCACCATAATTCCGGCCCTATTCCCGAACATTTGATCATACATTTATGTACACCCCCTCAGCCTCCCCGTGAGGATGAACTGATAATTCCCTCTTCCCTCTCTCACTCTCCGAGAAAATTCAGCACGTAAAAAAGACTCGTCCTCCGCGAGTCTTTTTGGTTGAACAAAATTCTACCTGCAAAATTATTCAGCATCATCATCAAAAATTTCAATATCTTCCACTAGTACTGGAATCGCCTGCTGAAAAACTTCGTAAATTTGTCTAGCTAGCTTCCGAATTTCTGGATGTGCCATTCTCGAACCGCGCAATTTCAAAAAATGTCGCCATTCTCTAAAATTCGCCGTCATCATCAGTTCGGTTTTTAGGCAAAGCGGCAACACATCCCGCGCCTTTTCCGGCTTCACGCCAGCATCAATTTGATGTAGGTACGTCCTCTCCGACATCTCCATTAAATTCAGCCATTCCCTCGCCTCATTTTCCGCCAGGCCACTCGACTCAATCACTGTAATCTCCCTTGCAAATTTCCCATTCGCATAATTACAATATCTCGTAGATTCCTGGGAGTAAGACGCCAAACGATGCCTGACAATTTCCTGCGAAATCGCTCGATCCGTCACAATTTTGAACGTACAACTTCCATGCTCCAGTGGTGACTCATGCCCATTTTTGATCAGCATCTGAACAAACTTCTCGGTGCTTCCTTCTGGATTCTTCGGCTCACTCAGATAGCAAATTCTGCCACATTTTTCTACATGCCTTAATAACATCTGCAGATAAAATTCATCCGAAAGATCATCCAAAAATGGATTCAACAATCTTGCACTTGCTTCTGTAATTTTCATTTCAACCTCCTAATGTACTAAAGCAACGTTTCTCTGTCGAATAATAATTCAAGCTAATTCAAATCATATCAATAAATCTAAATTTTTCAAGCATAAACAAAATTAGTAAAAACCAAAAATCTAAGTCAAAATAAAACAACTCAAAAGACAAAACCAAATCTAAGTCAAAATAAAACAGCTCAAAAGACAAAACCAAATCTAAGTAAAAATAAAACTACTCAAAAAACCAAATCCAGTACCAATAAATCGAAAAACCACATCAAAAATAAACCTCATTGCAGTGGCTAATCAAAATTCTTGACAGAAACCCCATCAAAAATAAACCAAATTTAGTTATTTTTAACCGCACCTATTAAATTACGTTTCAAACAAATTTAAAAATCAATCAAAAATAACCTTAATTTGCGATCATCTAATCAGAAAAGCCTGCGCTTCCCTGCATCGATAATATCTTGGGCCTTTCTTAGAAGTTTCGTTAGCCCGAGTTCTGAGTTACTTGAACCCACATGAACCAGTTTCACAACCTTGCCATGCTCTTTATAGCAAACTTGCACCCCGGTCGCACCGGAAGCTGTCTTAAATTTTCTAATATATGCCACAACCACATTTTAACATAACCTTCTTCCCTTTTCCAACCCACCTTAACATTTTCCAGCCTACATCAAGAAATTATCGGCCAACCCGTGCAAATTTTGCATAAGTACCCCACCTGAACACACCCGTAAAGCCCAATCTAATAACCTAACCAAAACCTAAATATTTCAACCCGTGCATTTTTTACACCAGTTCCCTATCTAAATATTCACAAATATCCTAAACCAATAACCAAATCCGATCCCGAAATTCAACCCGTGCAATTTTTGCACTAGTTCCCTTTTTCCACCATTATTCCCCCGACTTTTCCAGAAAGTGCATAAGTTTATTTCAAATCTTCCCTATATTTAGAACCCACTTGACTTAGCAACCCGCTCACGCTAATATAGACATAACAATTATCGAATTTTTTTAACGGAACACATAATTTTAAATACGATAGCGCCTCGGTAATTGGGTCATAAAAGAACAGATCAGTACCTTATTAGGAAATGTTTATGCTTATTTGTCAAGCATTAAACATTAGTATTTTACACTGTACAAGATTTTTCATGTGCTTAACAGGGAAGCATAGTATTTTCACGCCATTTTTTCACATGGAGAGGGAATATTATAGCCTTAAAATAGCGCATAGTATTTTTGTGTCTAAATTTTATAAAATAAAAAATACTTCTTTTTAGGATGCTAAAAGTAAGCTAAATTTTACGTGAAAATTATATCTAGGATGTTAAAATAAGGCTAAATATATTATTAAAATTCTATCAAGGATGCTAATATTCCTCTATAAAACTATAAACTAACAGGGAATTACACTACTTATTTTGCTTTTATAGCCATAAACGCGCATTAAGCTTAATTTATAGTTTCTGAGTCAAACAATCATTAAACTTAACTCTCAGCTTCTATATTAAATACCACGAAAAACTTCAGCTCATCACCGAAGTTTCTTATCTAGAATATTTACATCTACCTCTAATACTCAGCAGGGAACGACTGAATTTTTTAGATTACATTTAGCTGCATTTTCATTTCTTCGATCAGCTTTTCTTTTTCTGCGATCAGATTACGCGTCTCTCTCACTAATTCCGCCGGAGCTCTTTCCACGTAACTTGGGTTCATCATACGAGAATTTAGCCCATCGAGTTCGCGACCTACCGCCAAAATCTTCTCCGTCAATTCATTCTTATATTTAGCGACCACCTCAGCCGTCACATCGAGGTATAATTCGTGGTTTGCGATCGCTAACTTCAGACCCCTCGGCGTACCGTTTGTCGAAGAAATATAAGGCACGTGTGATAAAAATTTCAAAAGCAAGGTATTTTCGATCGCCATTACATCCTCACCGAAGAGCAAGCCAAATTTCTTATTATTATTTAGAAGCGACAGGGAATTATTCGTCGCACGAATCTTCGTCACCACCTCAATCATCCGTTCAAAGTTCATCGCTGAAATCTCGTCGAACTTCATAGTTTCAGGCCAACCCGCGTCGATCACCATACCAGAAGTCCAAGAAAGATTTTGCCAAATCACCTCTGTAACGAAAGGCGCAAAAGGATGCATCATCATCAAAACATTCTCTAAAGTCTTCTTAAGAAGTGGAATATTCTTGAAAATCTTCTGACTCTCTAAGAACCAGTCTGCATACTTATCCCAAACCAAACTATAAACAATTTCCACCGCCTCCGAGAAACGATATTCACTCATCGCTTGCTCAAGTATCGAACTGGCCCGGTTAATTTCATGACAAATCCAGTCTTCACCTGCATTTTCCGTTGTATATTCTACAACGCTTGTCTCTGTTGAATCCGCTGCAGATTCATCAACCATTCCTTGCACAAACCGTGAAACATTCCACAATTTATTACAAAGATTACGGCTCGAAATCACCGAATTTTCCGAAAAAGCTTGGTTTAATCCAGCCGAACGACCACGCAAAATCCCCATACGGAAAGCATCGGAGCCATATTTTTCAATCATCTCCATCGGGTTAATCACATTGCCCTTAGATTTAGACATCTTCTTACCCTTAGCGTCCAAGACTAAACCATGTAGATAGACTTCCGTAAATGGCACTTCACCCGTCACATAAACCCCCATCATAATCATTCTGGCCACCCAGGCGAACAAAATATCTGCCCCGGTCTCCATTACATTTAGCGGATAAAATTCATTCTTAAAGCCCTCTTCCCAGTTCGTACAAACAATTGGCCAGTGTGAGGAAGAGAACCATGTATCAAAAGTATCTTCATCGCGACGATATTTTACGCCGCCGATTTCAATCTCAAACAGATGAGTTCTAGTATCAAATACCCATTCTTCGCCTTCTGCATTTGGATCGATCTTATGAAACATCGGAATTGCAATCCCCCAAGGAATCTGACGTGAAATATTCCAATCTTTCAGCCCCTCGAGATAATTAATCAAAACTTTCTGCTTATTCTCTGGATAAAACTTAATTTCATTATTATTTAAGCGTTCAATCGCCATCTTTGCTAGCTTCGAAGTATCAATAAACCACTGCTCTTTTAACATTGGCTCAATCACTGTACCACACTTATAGCAGTGCGCCACTGAGTGCTGCATTTTCTTCTCACCGACCAGTAATCCCGCATCCTTCAACATTTTCACCGTCTTCCTACGCGCTTCTTCTACCGTCAGTCCAGCAATTTCTTCACCACAGACAGGCAACATCTTACCATCGAATCCAATCACCTGAATTCTCGGTAGATCATGTCGCAATCCCACCTCAAAATCATCATTATCATGTGCCGGCGTAATCTTCACTACCCCTGTACCAAAGCTCATCTCGGCATGTTCATCTAGTACTACCGGAATTTCACGACCAGTTAGCGGCAAAATTAAAGTCTTACCATGCAAAAATTCATAACGCTTGTCGTTTGGATTGATCGCCACCGCCGTATCACCGAATAAGGTTTCTGGACGCGTGGTAGAAACTACCACACCACCCTCAATTACCCTATCGATTTCACCATTTTCATCTAGAAGTTCCACCTTAGCGTCACTATCCACGTCCGCCCCGAATGGATATTTAATCTCATAGAGAATACCATTTTCATCCTTATATTCCACCTCAATATCCGCAAAAGCCGTCTGATGTTTTGTACAATAATTTACCAATTTTTCACCACGATAAATCAGACCATCCTTCCACATCTGCTCGAAAGTCTTATAAGTACGGCGCACTACATTTTCATCCAGGGTAAAAGTGAGGTCCTGCCATGAACAAGATGCTCCAAGCGCACGCAACTGCAGTTCCATATCGCCGCGTTTACTCTGTACAAAATTCCAAACTTCGTTATAAATTTCATCACGACTCATCGAGAAACGGGAACGACCCGATTTTTCCAGTTCACGTTCATAAACCACCCAGGTTTCAAAGCCAGCATGGTCCGCTCCTGGCACATACCAAGTCCTGCGTCCACGCAATCTGTTGTAGCGGGTCAGGGAATCTTCCACTGCCACTGTTAAACCGTGACCAATATGCAAATTTCCGTTCGCATTTGGCGGCGGCATCACAATCGAATAGCGTTTCGATTTCTTGCCATCCGTCTCAATTTCATCTTTCTTTGGCAAAAATTTACCCGCCGCTTCCCAAGCTGCGTAAATATCCGCTTCAAAATCCGCCGGATTATATGCCGGAGCAAATTTCATTAGTTCTCCTCACTTTCTAAGAATAATTTCTCTCTAATTTCAGCCATTTCCGCCTCGGAAACTTCCACCACCTGGCCATATTTGTAATTTGGATCAAAAGTTACCAGATGCACATGCGCATGTGGCACATCCGTACCGATCACCTTAATCAAAGTCCTCTCCCCCAAAACTTTTTCCATATTGGCTGCCAATTTTTTCACAGTTTTCATTACCGCAAGATAGTAATCTTCCGGCAAATCGTAAAGTTTATCGACTTCAAGTTTTGGCACCACCAAAGTGTGACCTTTAGTTTCTGGGTGAATATCCAAAAAAGCCAAGGTCTTTTCATCCTCGTAAATTTTGTAACATGGAATCTCACCTGCAATAATTTTTGAAAAAATACTTGCCATTTTGCCTTCTCCCCACCATCCAATTAATTTTCTCCCTTGATTATACTAAATTTCTCCCCTGATTTCTACCTGTAACTATAAAATTCATCAAAATATTCCAAATTAAAATATCTCATATATGATATATTTTATTAGCAAATAATT
>SDRH01000019.1 GCA_007845165.1 TM7 phylum sp. oral taxon 351
ACGGAAAGCCACATGATAAAGACTTCAATGCCGAGTGTAACTAGGCGCGCAATGAAAAAAAGTATTGCTTCGCGGAGAATAGCGGCGTGAGTTTTGGCGGTGCTTTCGAAAACATAGAGACGATTGGTAATAAAGGCAAAGGCTACAGCAACGACCCAGGCCCAAATGGTGGCTGGAATGGTTTCAATCTGGAGAATTTCGGCAAAGATATAGAAGCTAATGAGGTTGACGACAGTCGTGAGGACGCCGAAAACAAAATACAACACAATATGCTTATTGTAATTAATAAAACGTTTGAGATAAGATGGTGATTTCAGGGCTTTAATCAGGTTTTTGAGATTGATCTGATAAAGCACTGCGGATTCATTAGTTTCTGCCATGACTTTATTATAGCGGATATTGCGAATTTTTGTTCGACTTTTGATTGATTTCGCTTACGTTAGACGGATTTTTTCTATTTTTTTGACCGATTTCGCTTATGTTGGGTTATAATAATAAAGATTGCTTATGTTAAACAATAGAACCTAGAATGGGGGTATTTTTTATGCGTAAAGAAATGACAAAGTTTTTTGAGAGATTCAATAGTCAGCACGCAAAAACCGCTGGTATCGAGCTCAGACTGAGTAAGGAACTCGGGTGGAGCTACTTCACAATCAATTATATTCAAGATAAGCTACCAGATGAGGTGGAATTTCGACTATTAGAGGATTCTCTTGGCACATGTGCGGGGGCAGAACTAACTTTTCTCTCGGTCTACAAGGATTTTTTGGAAACAAAAACCATTGTGGTGCGCATTTCGCAGACTTATCGGCATCTGGCGACCTGCTGGATTCGGGATTTTAGTAAGTTTCTTCGGGAAAATTACAAACTTGAAGCAATGTCTGCCTAGCCCGTGATTCACGGGCTTTTTTCTCGGAATAAAAAATACTCTCTTCGCATAAAAATGCTTTCTTGTCATAAAAAATACTCCCCAGATGAGGAGTATTTTCTTTTGATTAACGCTTGGAGAATTGTTCGCGTTTGCGAGCAGAACGTAAACCGTATTTTTTGCGTTCTTTTTCGCGTGGGTCGCGCTTGATGAGACCAGCTTTCTTCAAGACTGGACGAAGATCTGGGAATTCCAAGGTAAGAGCCTTAGAAATAGCCAATTTGATTGCGTCGACTTGACCAGCTAGACCACCACCGGAAACCAGGATGGTAACATCAAATTCTTTTTGCTTGTTAACGAGAGCTAAAGGATCGGTCACTTCAGCAAGCAAGCTTTTGTTTAGAGAAAGATACTCTAGAGCTGGCTTGTTGTTGATGGTGATTTCACCTTTACCCTTAAATAGACGTGCGCGAGCAGTAGCTGCTTTGCGACGACCAAGTCCGTAGGAATATTTGGTTGCCATTATTTAATCTCCTTTGGATTTTGAGCGGAATGAGTGTGCTCAGCGCCATTGAAGACACGGAGACGAGCTAAACGATCGTCAGCGAGCTTGTTCTTTGGAAGCATGCCTTTGACAGCTTCTTTGATGGCGTAAGCTGGATTCTTCTCGATGATTTCTTCGAGTTTGAGCTCGGTGAGACCACCTGGGAAGCCACTGTGACGGTAGTACATTTTTTCAACCATCTTGTTGCCAGTAACTTGGATGTTCTTGGCGTTCAAGACGATGACGTAGTCACCATTGTCAATGTGTGGAGTGTAAGTAACTTTAGACTTACCCATAAGTTTGTCAGCAATCACAACAGCTAATTTACCAAGTGGCAAAGAAGCGGCATCGATAACATACCATTCACGCTTGATTTCAGCGGATTTTTGGCTAAAAGTCTTCATTATTTAGCCTCCTTGTTTAGATTGATAGAATCGACAAATGAGATAGTACCCATTTCAGCGTGGTCACCCTTGCGGAAGCCAGCGCGTTCAATTCTGAGGTAACCAGAATCACGTTCGATTTGAGGAGCAATGACATCCATCAAGAGGTCTGCAACTTCAAGGTCATCCAATCTTGCGATGAGGAGACGACGATTAGCGAGACCACCTTTTTTGGCGATGGTGATAAGCTTCTCGGTGTAGCGGCGCATTTCTTTAGCGCGAGCTAGAGTCACGGTGATCGACTGGTATTTGATCAGAGAGCACATCAGCCCACGTAGTAGTGCCCTTCTCTGGTCGGTTTCACGGCCGAACTTGCGGCCTTTATATCCGTGGCGATGCATTAGATATTTAACTCCTTAAGTTTATTTTTGACTTCATCAAGAGCCTTTTGACCGAAGCCTTTGAGGTCCTTGAGGTCGGTTTCAGACAAGACAACGAGGTCTCTGATAGTGTGAATTGCGTTGTTCACAAGAGCGTTAGCAGTGCGAGCTGATAAGCCTAATTCTTCGATTGGAAGCATTAGACCAGCATCTTCCTGTTCGTTCTTGGAGCCTGGAGCTGGAGCGGTGTCAGCGACAGTCTTTCCAGCAAGAGCCTGGTATTGATTCACTAGAATCGCAGCGGCTTCTTCGAAAGCTTCACGTGGGGTGATGGTGCCATCGGTTTCGACGGTGATAGTCAATTGTTGTAGATTGATATCTTGACCAACACGAGTGTTTTCAGCATTGAAACGAACGCGAATTACAGGGGTAAAGACAGCATCAAGGGCGATCATGTCGCTGTGGATGCGTTCTTCGGCTGAGCGCTCAATAGTAAGATAACCACGGCCAGATTCGACGATGAAGCGCATCTTCAAAGTGTAATTTGGATCATCGATGTGACAAATTACCTGGTTTGGGTTAGCGATTTCGACTTCGTTAGTAAGTTTAATATCGCCGGCGACGACACGTGCGTCACCATCTTTTTTGGATTGTTCGCTACCTTTAATTTCAAGAGTAAGCTCGACTGGAGCGTCGGAGTGGCTCTTAAAACGAATATTTTTAAGGTTGAGCATGATGTCGACGACATCTTCACGAATACCTTCGATTGCAGTGAATTCGTGAGTAGTACCTTCGATACTGAAGGAAGTAATTGCAGCACCCTTAATACTTGAGAGTAAGACGCGGCGGAGAGAGTTACCTAAAGTGTTACCATAGCCGTAGTAAAGTGGCTTGATTACAAATGAGGCACAGTTCTCGGATACGTCGATGACTTCTGCAAGATTTGCTTCGTGAATTACTTTTGTTGTCATTGTTCTCCTTAGCGTGAGTAATACTCAACGATTAGTTGTTCGTTAATGCCTGCTTCGGCTTCTTCGCGTTTTGGCTTACCAGTAATTTCGATAGTCATTTTCTTAGTATCAGACTTCATCCAGCTGAGTGGAGTAACACCACTTGCAGCAACGATGTTGTCGAGATTCTTGAAGTATTCAGACTTTTGAGACTTAGCGCGCACTTCGAGTTTGTCACCAGCCTTCAAGCGGATTGAAGGGATGTCAACACGGCGACCGTTAAGAGTGAAGTGTCCGTGAGAGACAAGTTGGCGTGCTTGGCGACGAGTAGAAGCGAAACCAGCGCGGAAAACAACGTTATCTGCGCGGCGTTCTAGGAATTCTAGAAGGATTTCACCGGTTAGACCTTCGGCCTTTTGGGCTTCTTTCATCAATTTAGCAAATTGTTTTTCGAGAAGACCATAAAGTCTACGAACTTTTTGCTTTTCGCGAAGTTGGGTAAGATACAAACTACCACCGCGAACTCGCATATCACCGTGCTGACCTGGAATACCAGATTTTTTAGCCATGATTTTGTGAGCTTTTGGTGCTAGGGCAAAGCCCTCGCGACGACTTTGTTTGACAATTGGAGATTTATCTCGTGCCATTACGGTTTCCTCTCTCCTTTAGGACGTACACCACCATGAGCGATAGGTGTTTGGTCGGTTATACTATCAATTTTGATGCCAAGACCTGAGATAGCACGGATGGCGCTATCACGACCGAGACCGATACCCTTGACGTAAACGTCGACGGAGTTCAGACCGTGATCTTTTTTGGCGATTTCACCAGCTTTTTCAGCGGCGATTTGAGCAGCGTAAGCTGTACCCTTCTTGGAACCTCTAAAACCGTTAGCACCAGCAGATGACTGAGCGAGGACTTGGCCTTTCTTGTCGGAAATGCTGATGATGGTGTTATTAAAGGTGGCCTTGACGTGGACCTGACCAGAAGTGACAATACGCTTGCCTTTCTTGGTTTTGACTTTGACTTCTTCAGTTCTAACTTCTTCTGTCATATTTTTACTCCACTAACTAGGTTTTACTTGCTGCTTTTGGTTGTGCACCACCGACCGCGATCGCCTTACCCTTACGTGTACGTGCGTTCGTACGAGTACGTTGGCCGTTGACTGGAAGACCAGCCTTGTGGCGGATACCTTTATAAGAATTGATATCCTTAATGCGTTTGATATTGTTTGTTACGAGGCGACGCAGATCACCTTCGACTTGATATTTGCTAGAAATAATGTCGTTGATTTTCTGTTCCTCAGCCTCGGTGAGATCTTTCACCCGAGTGGTAGGCTCAATTTTGGCCTCCGCAAGGATGGCTTTTGAGGTAGTGCGTCCGATACCAAAAACGTAAGTAAGGGCAATCCATACTTGCTTTTCGGAAGGGATGACTACGCTAGCAATTCTTGCCATGCTTAACCCTGCCTTTGCTTATTCTTAGGTTTTTTCTTGTTGATGACACGCAGCACGCCTTTGCGACGAACATAGATATCATCAGGGGAGATTTTCTTTACACTTGCACGTACTTTCACTGTGTAAAAATCCTTTCCTTGTTAATCTATTTCAGGTACTAATGAAAAAGCGGAAATTTTTTCAGAGTTCGCCAAAATAGGGTTGATATTATTTAAGGCGGAAGCTGATACGGCCCTTCGTAAGATCGTAAGGGGTAAGTTCAACCTCAACCTTGTCACCTGGCACAAGACGGATAAAGTTTTTGCGCATTTTTCCGCTCATGTGCGCAATAATAATATGACCATTCTCAAGTTCTACTCGAAATTGAGTATTTGGTAATGCATCGACGACGGTGCCGCCTAATTTGATCACTTCCTTTTGACTAGCCATAAATTATTTACCTATTTTACCAGAGATTTTTAAAAATGTAAAGAGGTTAAAATCTGAGAATTTGATGTTAAAATTAATAAAAAGGAGGTAAAGTGTCTGGGGAGAGACTATCAAATTCTGATAACCAAAATAAAAATACGAGCGCGTTTGATGATTTTGCGGAACGCGTCAGGCGTGAGCAGGAGTTTGTTGAGCGGAGACGTGAGGATACCAGGCATTGGGCGCGTTATTATGTGGGAGCGGAGCAGGCTTTTGATCGAAGAGTGAAAGCTAATAAAATATCGGAAACTGAATTCATGAAATGGGAAGATGAAGTAGGTGGGGCATTTTTTAAGATGAAAGAGGCGGAATATGATGCCTGTTATGCTTCGAAATACGAAAAAGATCGTGAGGAAAGAATTTCAATGAGTGACCGCACTGTTACGGCTGAGGTGTATGCGGGTAATTTTTACGAAGAAAGAACTGAGATTTTGAAGCAGAAAATTCTGGAAAATCCAAATCCTAAAGAGCGCGATGCACAGTTGAAGATTCTGGGCGATTTACCTGATAAAGTTTGTTCTCATATTGAAGCGGAGCGAGACTTTGATCTGAAAAAAATTGATGGAAGGGCCTATCTAAGTGCTCGAAAGGATGTACACAATAGTTTAATTAGAAATCTCAATAAAATTAATAAACTTGCAGACAATTATGGTGTAAGGAGATTGACCTTCCGAAATTTTTTAACAAATGATGATCGCTATGATGAATACAAAGATATCTATCTTGATACGGATGGGAGATATGAATATGATCGTAGTAGTGTCGAGAAATATATGCGAATAGCTTTTGCGGATCTTTATGATCAGGCAGAAAATGATGGGACTCTTCGCGTTGCCCCTAATAAACAATCAAAGACGGCATATTTTCATAGTTTGGGCGAGGATTAAAAGTAAATAGCCCCAGTATACTGGGGCGAGGAGGGGTGAAGAGGTTTAGTAATTAAAAACTTCTATGGTGCGTTTTAAAAAAACGCGAGAATAATCTTTAAGTTCCTCTTCTTTGGGTTTTTCGGGTAGCTTGCAGTATTCTGCAATTTGAGTTGCAATTTGCTTTTTTTCTGTCTCAGAGAGACATTCTGGGCCTAGGCTACGAAGCCTAGAAAATGTTTTAGTATGTACTAATTTCCTGAAAACTTCATCCTTGAAGATTTCTTCTGGTATTGCGTAGACATTTTCCTGAATTCTTGTCATAAAATCACCTCGAATTCTATTGACTGCTTCCCTGCAAAGTTAAAATGTGCGATATAAAATACATATTCAAAAAGAATATTATGATATGATATCACTATTTGTAAATTTTGTCAAGAATAAAGATTATGCTTATGGTGTGATAATAATTTCGTGGTTAGATTACGATTATTAATAACCTACTGGTTTTGTTTGGTGGTCTCTTGCACGAGAGTGGCACGGAGGAATTGGCGTGAAAGATAGGTCTTCTGGACGTCAGACCAGGCGCCGGTACAGGTAATAATACTAATGGAATCTTGGCCAGTGACTGGTGATTCGAGCATGGCAGACATTTTTTCATTGGCGTCAGCCAGGGATACTGTCTGATTTTCATAAACACGATAGGTGAGTTTGGTGCCATCACCCATTTCAATCTGGATCTGGTCGCCGGCTACTAGATTATCTAGATGTTTAAAAACTCCGGCCGCAGTTGGGCCACCGTTATGACCGACGAAGAGCGCGGTCTTACCAGTGAGTGGAGGAAGGGTACCGGTGTACCATCCTACATCGAAAATACTGTTCGGGGTACTGATAGCGCCTTTGCCGGTGAGTCCGACCGGTAATATACGGGCGTTTTTCACGCCAAGTTTTTCGATACTCATAAAACGTGGTTTATCGTAGGCGACAGAGTATGAGTTAGCCTTATCTTCAGAAATTGGAGTTTCATCCACGGAAGCTTGATCGGTTTCGAGATCAAGATTAGACTTCGGTAGCATTCTTTCACTACCTTCTTTGGATTTGTAATAATGGTCTTCCCAGAAATATAGACGCGCGGTGACGATGGCAAAAATTAGAGCCAAGATGATAAATGGGAGATTGATGAGGATTTTAGATTTTGATTTTACTTCGAGAGACATCCCACCCAGCTTTCTTATTTATAATCGTCGTAAGTTACCATGAGGGCGCGTGAATCAAGTTGGCGGAGATTTTCGAGGGCTACCGTCACCACGATGAGAAGTCCGGTACCGGAAAGGGAGAGACCCATCGGAGCGTCGCTGAGCATGATGGCGACATAGTCAGTAATGAATGGAATCATAGCAATAAAGCCGAGTGCAAGGGCGCCGAAGAGATTGAGGCGGGTCATGACTTTTTCTAGATAATTAGCCGTAGTCATACCTGGGCGGACGCCTTCGATGAAGCCACCTTGCTTTTGAAGATTATCAGCAATTTCTTTGGTATTAAAGATAATGGAAGTGTAGAAGTA
This sequence comes from TM7 phylum sp. oral taxon 351, assembly GCA_007845165.1. Classification (GTDB taxonomy): domain Bacteria; phylum Patescibacteriota; class Saccharimonadia; order Saccharimonadales; family Saccharimonadaceae; genus Nanosyncoccus. Next base: position 7,481 of record SDRH01000019.1, read on the forward strand.
GGTAAAGAGGACTACGAGCAGGAAGTAGAGGGCTGGGTAGATAAACCATCGTTCGTTGATACCGTTTGGATAGAGGGTTTTGAAATTGGAAGCGTTTGGCATGGTGAAGATTTCACTAATAGTTTTAGCCATAGCATTTCCCTTATCCATACTAGAAATTAGTTGTCCGACGAGAGCTGGGAGTGAGAGGAAGGCGGTAGCAAAGATAACTGGGACTACACCGGCAGAAATAAGCTTCAAGGGTAAAATCGACTTAATGCCACCATAGGCGCTGTTGCCATGGATACGCTTAGCGTAATTAATAGTGACGATGCGTTGAGCTTCGTTTAGCTTGACGAGCCAATAAAGAATTAGAATTACGACGACGAGCAGGGCTAGGGCGACCCAGAATAATACCGGGTTAACTGGTAGGTTTAGCCAACCGAAAAGATTTAAGGAGCCATTCTTGGTATCGAAAAGTTGTTGACCGAGTGAGCCAAGAGTGCTTGGGAATTGAGAAATGATACTGGCAAAAATAATCATAGAAATACCATTACCGATACCTTGCTCGGTAATAAGTTCGCCGAGCCACATCAAGATAATGGATCCAGCAGTCATAGTGATGACAGAGACGACCCAGTCACGTGGAGTTGGTGTGAAGCTGAGGGTATTCGAGGAGACCACAGATTGGTAAAGAATGTAAATATAGGCAATGGATTGCACGACGGCGAGAGGTACGGCGAGCATACGAGTCCACTGGTTGATTTTACGACGACCAGTTTCACCATCTTCAGAGAGTTCTTCGAGGCTTGGAATAGCCTTACTGAGAAGCTGGAAGACGATGGAAGAGGTGATGTATGGAGAAAGTCCGACCAAGATAATGGAGAAGGAGGCAAGGCCACCACCTGAAATTAAATTAATAAAACCGGTGAAATCTGACTTGGAGATCAAGCTAGAAACGGCATCCTTGAAGGTCTTGGCGTCGCCCATTGGCACAGGAATGTGTGCGAGTAAGCGGTAAGCAACCAAAATACCTAACACGATAAAAATGCGTTTCAGCATGTCTTTGTTTTTTAGAGATTTCAAAATCGTCTTAAAATGCATGGAATCCTCTCTATTTATTAATCTATATTACCATGTTTACCTAAGTTTTTAAAGATGAAAAATAACCCCCGGGTTAATTACGGGGGTTATTTCGGACTAATTAGTCGTTTTGCTTTTTCAAGCGCTTTGGTACTGGATTCTTGGTGAATGAACCACCAGCTTTTTTGAGCATTTCGAGACCGGATTTTGAGATAAATTGGGTTTCGAGATCAATCTTGCTGTTGAGTTCACCACGGGTGATAATCTTAATCTTGACGAATGGGCTAGTAATGAAACCAGCTTCGAAAAGGGTGAAGTTATCGACTTTACCAGAGAGGGCGTTAAGAACGTCAGTGTAGACGACTTCAGCCTTAGCGTGGATAGACTTGAAACCTTTGAGCTTAGGTACAGCTTGCATCATAGCGCGCTGACCACCCATGAAGGTAGCAGGCATTTTGCGGTGACCAGTACGGGCTTTTTGACCCTTAGTACCACGACCAGCAGTCTTACCACGACCAGCGGCGATACCACGACCAGCACGAGTTGGGCGGGTATTAGCTTCGACGATTAGATCATTGTATTTCATTACTTGCTCTCCTTTTCTTTGGTAGCAGTAGTATTCCACTTAGAGCGTGGAACCTGAGCTTTAAGACCATCGATAACGGCGTAAGCGATGTTGACCTTGTTGGTAGAACCGAGAGACTTGGAAATCAAGTTCTTGATACCAGTTAAACCAATTACGGAACGAACGATGCTACCAGCGATAATACCAGTACCAGGGGCAGCTGGTTTCATCAAAACGTGAGCACCAGTAACCTTGGTTTCCACTTCGTGGCAGATAGTTTCGCCAGACATGTGGAAGGTGACCATGTTTTTCTTGGCTACACGAGTAGCTTTTTGAACAGCGGCGGTAACATCGGCGCCCTTAGCGACACCTACACCAACTTTGTTTTTCTTATTTCCAATAGCAACAAGAGCTTTGAAGCGCATACGGCGACCACCTTTAACAGTGCGAGAAACACGATCGATATTGATGGTAATCTCCTCAAATTCCTTTGGTGCAGCTTCACCACGGACGCGATCACGGCGATTATTGCGGCGCATTGGGCGACCAGCCATATCGCGAGTTTGCTTGGTGGCAGCGACATCGTCAGACATTTTGAGGGTGCCAGCTTTGTTCACTACTTTTGGTTGCTTAGGAGCGGTAGAATTTGCTTCGGCCATATTAGAACTCCAATCCTTCCTTACGAGCTGCATCGGCTAGAGCTGACATGCGGCCAGCGTAGGCGAAAGCACCACGATCGAATACAACTTTTGTGATATTTGCTTTTTTAGCTTTTTTGGCAATTTCTTCACCAATTTTAGCGGCTTTTTCAGTCTTGGAACCGGTTAGCTTGGTGCCAACAGTGGTAGCGGAGACTAAAGTAGTCATGGTGTCGTCATTGATAATTTGAGCAGAAACGTGAAGATTACTGATATGAACGCTCAAGCGTGGGCGAACTTCAGTACCATGAATTTTTGCACGGGTACGTTTTTGGCGATACAACTTATTCATTATTTCTTCCCTGCCTTTCCAGCCTTGCGAAGGATTACTTCGTCGGCGTATTTAATACCTTTACCCTTGTATGGTTCAGGTTTCTTGAAGGCGCGAATTTCGGCGGCAACTTGACCAACTTTTTGTTTGTCAATGCCAGAAACAATGATTTCCATCTTGTTAGTTTTTAATTCGATACCTTCTGGGGCTTTGTATTTCACTGGGTGGGAGAAACCAAGAGACATCTCAATTTCTTTTGGACCACCGGAAAGACGAAAACCGACACCATTGATTTCGAGTTTCTTCTCAAAACCTTTGGAAACACCAGTAACGGCGTTGTTTAGAAGTGCGCGTTGTAGACCATGCCAGGCACGAGCTTCAGCTTCATCATTCTCACGGGTGACAATGATTTGACCGTCTTCGACCTTAGTCACAACGAATTTTTGTACAGGAACCTCGAGTGAACCCTTTGGTCCAGCAACAGTAATGAACTGTTCGCCGACCGTGATTGTCACTCCTGCAGGAATCTGTACAGGTTGTTTTCCGATACGACTCATATCTTCCTTTCAATTAATATTCGGTTAATTTTAACATAATTTAAGGCTTAATTCAAGATGAAAAATAAAAAATACCCCTCCGGAAGGAAGGGGTATAAATAAAATTTTACTTAGTTGACGGACTAGATAGCAATAAGATACTTTTTCAATAAATGTAGTACCCTGGAAATATTCCAGATAGAAAAAGCATTGAGGTTATCTCTGCACCGACAGTTGCTAGGATATTTATCAAAATAAAGCAGGTTACATATTTAAATGGTAAATTACCGTAAATTTGTAATGTTAGCAATATTGGTAGTAATATCATCCAGGTGTATTTAAAGCCAGAGAGCTTAGTATAATTCTTTTGTTCTGAATATACACAATCTACAATTTGCAGAACTTCATTAGTTATACTCATCAGAGTCAATATAAATAATAGTTCCATATTATCCATTTGATTATCATATCGAAGGAAGCAGTAGAATAAAGTAAAGACCGCGTAGGCTCCCGTAATAAGGTACGTCTTAGCGCCAGATATCGACTTAGCTATTTTTAATTTTGTCCTCTCCGCGAAATCTTCAAAACAGATACATGCCGCTATCGCCATAAACCAAAAAAGACCTTCGCATATCTTGTCTCCGCTAGTCATATTTGATTTATAAACCATAATTGAGAAGATAACCCCAGCATAAATTAACTTAAATAAGAGAAATAAGTTAAGTGCACTTCGAGAAGGCCTAACTGGATAGTCTTCAAAGGTGTCTTGCCTAGGATTAATATCAATGGGCGGACCATAGCTATCTTCCCAAGGTGTATACCGCATTGAATCTTGTTCAGGATTAGCGTCAATGGGTGGATCATAAAGATCATCCCAAGGACAATAACGCATTAAATCTTGTAATTGAGATATTTCCTGAGTGGATTTTTTCTTGGTTTTCTTCAATTTTTTACCCCCTTTTTTTCTAGAAACTTCAGTACCCGTGATGTTAATAAAGTATTTTTAATAAAAATTTACTTCACTAGCGCATGGATAGTAACTTTTATATTATATAATTTTACGCGTTGGTCGTCAAATTTACAAAATTTACTCTTTAGTCTAAAACATATATAATAAAAGTATGCGTAAAATAAATGTCTTACTGGCTAATGCAAATGGTAATCTTGATGAGATGAAGGATACTATTTTAGTGGCAGTAAAAGAAGTTGAGTCTTATGCTTTTTCAAAATTAAAAATTGATTGGAATATTGATGTAGTGGTTAGCGCGAACGCATATTCATTAATCATTCCGGAAGATGGCGTGGGTGGATATACTTATGCGAGTAATTTTATTGTTTCTGCCTTAGATTT
>SDRH01000020.1 GCA_007845165.1 TM7 phylum sp. oral taxon 351
ATTTAGACCTGGTGCTGGACATAAGCCACCTTACCTGGCCGGAAGAATCGAAGAAAAAGAAGAATTTAAAAATCTCCTTAAACAGGAAGTAGTATTAAATAATCTTATTCTAACTGGGCTACGTGGTGTAGGAAAAACCGTCTTGTTAGATAGTTTTAAATCAATAGCCCAGGAATCTGGCTGGATGTGGGCAGGCACCGATTGTTCTGAATCTGCAAGTATTAATGAAGATACGATTGCATTACGACTATTGACCGATATTGCACTTATTACTTCAAACATTATCATTCATACTGAAGAAATACAGGAAATTGGATTCACGAAAGACACTTATCAAGAAAAAACGTACCTTAATTTTTCCTTCTTGCGGCAGTATTATAATGCAGTGCCAGGGCTTTCGATTGATAAACTCAAAGCAGTGTCGATGTTGGTATGGAATAGCATTAAATGTATAGATGGAGTTGAAGGTATCGTTTTTGCCTACGATGAAGCACAGACGCTAAGTGATCATGCTGACGATCGGCAATATCCACTATCCATCTTGCTTGATTTATTTCAATATCTTCAAAGAAACGGGGTTAAATTTGTATTGGTTTTAACTGGATTGCCAACCCTATTAACTAAGCTTGTTGAAACCAGAACATACTCGGAAAGGTTATTCCATGTATTAACCTTGAGGCAATTAAATAATCAAGAAAGCAGAGATGCTATTTTGAAGCCAATTGCAGACGCGAGATGTAAAACCAAATTCAATGCCGAATCTGTTGAAATAATAATACAGCAATCTGGTGGGTATCCGTATTTTATTCAGTTTATATGTCGTGAAGTGTACGATGTTTTTGAACAGAAAGCCGCCAAAAAACAGAAGCTCTCAGTACCAATTGATGCAATTATACAAAAGCTAGACAATGATTTCTTTGCTGGGCGGTGGTCAAGAGCAACCGAAAGAGAGCAGCAAATTCTAATCGTGTTAGCTGAAGCAAACAAAACGACCTTCACTATCCAAGATGCACTTGATTTATCTAATAAATCAAGGTTTAAAAAATTTAGTCGTTCTCAGATAGGCCAACTATTTAATAGTTTAATAGATAGGGGCTTAGTATACAAAGATAAACGAGGCTCTTATTCGTTCGCGGTTCCATTATTGAATCAGTATATAGTTAGAACGCAAAATGCCCAGTCGTACTAGCTCGCCGCCAAAAAACATATAAAAACATAAAATAATATGTCTTTATATGTTTTTATGAAAAACTCAATTCAGAAAGACCGAATTGTCATGACGTCCACCAAAAAACATATAAAAACATAAAATAATATGTTTTTATATGTTTTAGGATAACTACAAAGTATATCGTCAAATGATGTCAAAGATAAGCTTAAAAATGATATCTTTGGTACGAAATATGATTCTGAATTTAGAGATTAACAAACAAAAAAGGTGACCTATTAATATAAATCACCATTCAATTTCATCTTCAATCCCGAGTTTTCTACGGGTTTAATATTTGGTGAGCCGGGTGGGACTCGAACCCACGACACCAAGCTTAAGAGGCTCGTGCTCTAACCAGCTGAGCTACCGGCCCGACTCATTCGTTATTTTATCATTTTTTGCGCAATTCGTCCAGTAGGAAAATAAAATTCGCTCTTCTTCTGTGAATCGCATTAGGAAGAGGACCCAACTTGATACTTATGGATCTAGGGACATTGCGTCGGAGATATTAATTCGCCCCCACCTCTTCATTTTTCCCCCAAAATGTACTATAATAGCCTCACTGCGAATTGTAGCATAATTTTTCTATACGTTCGTAGATGGAACATTTACATTTTCAAAGGAGGGAAAACATGGATCAGGGAATTACCTTAATGGCCGGATCACTTTGTAACACACTGGAGTACGTGGAGAAAATTTTTCTCGAACATAAGAACGTACTGAAAAGCATCGAACTGTATATCAACGACTTCAATGTTAATCGCGAAAAAATAAATGATATAACAGATGCCCGCTGGAAGAAAATTATTGAAAATCAAAGGAAAAAAGCCGCAGCTAATGGTCAGAAAACTATTCTCGACCAAGATCAACTCTTCCGCCTGTCCAAGCAAATCGTAAGCGACATTAGCTACATTACGCTCACGACCGATTTCAGCCAATTTTTAAAACGCCGTTGGATTGATACCGGCAATATTAGCCGGCTGAAGGATGTGATCGATTGTTACAACAAGAGTTGGAAGCGCTTTAATGGTATTTATTTGAACATCGACTGCTTGATTCGTCAACCGATGTTCCTGAAATATGTCAGAAGTACCGAAGAGCGCCGTCAGGAATTCTGGAGTCTGGTTAATGAATTTTGCAATCAGATTGAGAAAATCGACCATGTTTTGGTGGCGGCTTTCCAGAACGACCTCAAGAATAAGCGCATGCTGCTCGCCGAGCAAAGATATCAAGAATTTTTAAATTATGAAACCGATGGCAGTCTTATCGAGGATGCCGAAGAATTGCAAAGTCAAGAGCTTGAAAATGAACAACTTTTCTCTGGCTGCAAAATTAAATATATCCCGTTAGGACATATCGCAGCCGCCTTCAAGGAAGTTTCTAAGCTTCCGGATCTTACTTCAAATTCTAACCTTAAGCAATTAACTAATTTATTAATTGCCCTTTGAAAACATGATACGCCGAGAATTTCTCGGCGTATTTTTTTGTTCTATGATAAAATTAAAGAGAGGAAAACCTCACTTGCACCCGTATGGCTCCGCCATTCGCGTGCGGCACTCATCGAAATAAAATAGCAAGCTATTTTATTCTTCCTCACTTGCACCCGTACCACCTACGGCGGTTCGGATGCTACACTCATCGAAATAAAAATAGATAAATCTATTTTATTTCTCTTCGTTTGCACCCGTAGCTCAGCGGATTAGAGCATCTGTCTTCGGAACAGAGGGTCGAGGGTTCGAATCCCCCCGGGTGTACCAAATTAAATCGAGCCAGTCGGCTCTTTTTTTAATTTTCTCTTTACTGAAGCAATATAGTTTATAATAAAATTAATGAACGAAGAAAACCAAAATTTCGCCGATTACGTTTCGCGGATCGACGAAACTCAATTAACCACCGATTACGCTTCAAAGCTCAGTAATAATGAAGTGCTCTATGATTCGGATTACAATGATTCTACATTTGACCCAGATTCTATTGAGTCTGTCGCGGTCTACCCCAATGAATCCGCTGCTGTCTGCAATCTCAACAGCTGTGACCTCGACGATGGCGAACTCACTTGTGGTGATGATTTTGCCTATAATGGTGAAACCATCCAAGGCGGCCCCTGTCAGGATCTCATCGAATATTTCAGCGACAAGCCATATCTAGATTAATCTAATCTTTTACTCAAACTTCAAGAAGTTTTCTAAAGTTCTAACCCCCTCTGTCTGTTTAGCTCGCTACGTTTTTATCCCATGCCAGCCAGAAAAAATAACCTCATCAGAGGTTATCTTTCTTATTTGTTGCGCTTGCGCTTTTCGCTGTGCTTGTGATTGTTATTACGATTCAATTTAGAAATCACAATCTTTTTCTTTTTAACTGCCATATTTTCTCCATGCAGAATTAGTAAGATATTTTAAATATTATAGCATATCTTCGCTCTCTCGCAAGAAAAAAGCAAAGTTAAAACCTCAAGTGCAACACTTCGCAAGAAAAAAGAGACGCGAAAAACATCACCCGGGCTCTTTGCATCCTCGCAAGAAAAAAGAGACGCGAAGCGGCGTCCCTTTTTGACAAATTTTTCAGAACTTGAACTAATCAGATTATTTTCTAAATTTTATGTAAGTTCAGAACTTGAATTAATCAGATTGTTTTCTTCAGATTTTGCGTAATTTTAAAAATTAATGGCAAGTCACTTTGTCGTCCGATACTTGCGGAAATCTCAGAAACCAGATCGTTGATGACCAGAAGCGCGCCCATTGTGTCCGCCCGTTTCAAGGTTTCGTCGATCGCGTCCTTGACACTAGTGATAATCCAAACCATCTTAGTATCAAACGTAAACACTCGCTCTGTATCCACCAGGCCCGCCATCTTCATTTGCACTTTGCGTGTGAGAAATTGTTCCTGGTAATAATCTTTCAGATTACGAATCTTGCTCCGCTGTTCATTAATTTTCGGCTGCGCCACATAAGTATCACATGTCTTCACTGGTGGCATCTTCGATTCATTAATAATTACATTCCAATGTCCGCCCAGTTCAATCGAAAACGGCGACGTGCTAAGAATTTTCGATTCCGTCGGTCGATATTTAATATTTATCTTCTGGAAATCGTTAAAATCATTCACTAATTCCGAAAAAGCCGTATAAGCCTGGGCTAGGGAATTAAGACTTACATCAATCCACTCCCGCTCAGTCTCTTCGTTAATCGATTCACCTTCACGCTGTGCCAACTTGGAAGAATAAACCAGTACTGCATTATGAATTAATTCAATATTCAGCGCCTTCGCCAAAAACTGATCGTAATCTAGAAATAATTTCACGGCAGCAGTCAAATCTTCACCGATTAAGATCCAATAATTTAAAAAATGATCAGGTCGGATTACTTGGTTGATGAAATTAATCGAATCCTTCGCCTTACCTAGGTATTGCTTCAGGCGCGGCACCGTATAGTAAATTATCTGCATGTAGCGGCTGAGCTCTTCATAAGCTTTCAATTCATCCGGTTCATAAACATCCTTCATGTGCAGCGACGAACGATAATTATCATCGAGCGCCCGCAGTTTTTGTCGCAAACCATCCGTGTAGTAGACAAAAGCCTGCATATGATTCACCATTTCTTTTGCATAATTGATGAGCTTGCTTAGGTCGGCATTAAAATCCACCAGGTCAGCATCCTTCTTTTTCATGTTCCCCTCCTTTGAAAAACCGTCAATTGTAAGTTACTCTTGTCAAACAAGACAAATATATTATAACTTATTTTTACCCCCTTGTCTAATCTGTTAATCTACCTAAATTTTGAACCTGCTTATGTTATAATTAAGCAAATGAATGAAGCACAAATCCAGGCAGCCAGGCGTGAAAATGAGGAAGAGGCCACCTCTCGCCGTTCGCTGACCCTTAATATCCCATACCTCGATATGCGCCCACTTGAAGAGCGTCTACCTCTGGTGTTCGGCCTAATTGATATTGCTAAAATGCACAGTGACTACGTGCTGCCTTTGCAAAAAGGTGGTGCCGGAGAGCCTTATCAATTTCTTGTCACCTCGCAAGCCCCACGTAGTACGATTAAGGAACTCACTGACCGTTTTAATGTTAATGGCGACGGTGTCGACTTCTTCTTGATTTCGAATAGTGGCTATCAGGCTATGATGCTGCGCTATGATCCGCCGAAAGAAGTGCATTATGACGATATTAAAATTGCCAGCGAGGGTGACTCCGAAACTATCACCTCGGTTTCTCAAACCTTAAATTCTGTCGGTACCGACAAAGTCTTCGATTTTCTCTTGGATCAGGCGGACAAGCTCGGCGCTTCCGATATTCACATCGAAAATCTACGTGACAATATCCGTATCCGTATGCGTGTCGACGGTATTTTGCACCCAGTCGCTAATATTGAACGCGATCGTTACCGTGTCTTTATGGGTGAACTGGGTTCGCGCGCCGGGGTTTCTTCCGCGGCTACCACTCCACAATCCGGCCACATGCAAAAAGATATTTTCCGTGACGGCTCTTCACATCTCTTGAATATCCGTGTCGAAACCGTGCCAACTATGTATGGTCAGGACGCCGTGCTTCGTCTCTTTAACTTTGATGAATCTTTGCTTAATCTCGATCTCTTGGGCCTTTCTGAATCTGAACTTGCTGCCATCCGTGATGTGGTTTCACATCCTCGCGGTCTAGTTCTCATGGTCGGTCCGACCGGTTCTGGTAAATCTACTACTCTTTATTCCATGCTTAATGCTCTGAATAGCACCGATCGCAAGATTATTACCCTTGAGGATCCGATTGAATATGGCATTTCTGGTGTTTCACAAATCCCGGTCAATACTACCAAGGGTGGTTCTTTCGCTGACGGTCTCCGTAGTATTCTGCGTCTCGACCCGGATGTTGTGATGGTGGGTGAGATTCGTGACGCTGATACTGCGAAGACGGCGATCCAGGCTTCGATTACTGGTCACTTGGTTCTAAGTTCCTTCCACGCTAATTCTACCGCGGCTGCTTTTTCCCGTATGATTGACCTCATCGGCACCAATCCAATTTTCTCGAGCTCAATTCGTATGGTAATGGCGCAGCGTCTAGTGCGTGTGCTTTCGGAAAATAAGAAATCCTACCAGCCGGATGAGTCTACTCGCAAATATGTTTTGAATGTTCTCTCGAATCTATCAGACGAGGTGATTAATCAGCAACTCGGCTTCACTTTTGACTCTAATAATTTTGTACTTTATCAAGCGGTCCCTACTGGTATTGAAGATCCGTTCGGTTACAGTGGACGTAAGGTGATTATGGAACAATTAATCGTCACTGAAGAGGTGCAAAAATTCATTCGTGGTGATGTCGAGGATATCAATACCGACCTCATCGAAAAAACCGCCCAAAAAGCTGGGCTTATCACTCTAGAACAAAAAGGTATTTTCGCTTGTCTTCGTGGTGAAACCACTCTCGACGAAGTCTCGCGTGTAATTTAAGGAAAACTATGTCAGACAATTCAGATCTATTTAAAAATCATCAGAGAATCGCTTCGGATCCAAACTCTGAAGCAGTGAAAATTCCTGTGCAAGCTCAGAGAATCGCTTCGGATCCAAACTCTGAGGCAGTAAAATCCCCTATTCAAACTCAGTCGGACGATATCTTTTCGCGTCCTTTTGTTCCAGATACTCCCGAGGAAGCACCGGCTCCTGAAAGTGATTTTGTTGAACCAACTACCCCTTATGGCACCCCACCAGAACTACTTGAAAGCATTGATAATTCTAGTGAGTTACGGGAAAAGAAAAAGAATAACGCCGAACCCATCGCTCTCGTCGCTTCGATTTTGGCTGTCTTCTTCGCTGGCCTTTCGCTCTATGCTTTTATCGCCATGGGCGCCAGTAATGCCAAAAATTCTAAGCTCATTGCTAATTTTCAAAACGATTTAAAGCATAGCGACGAAATTATCGCTCAATATGAATCCGCTACTAAAACCAAGGTGGTAAGTTCTGATCCAAAGTCCGATGGTTCTGATACCGGTGATAAAAATGAGAAAACTCCGTCCGATCGTAAGCCACAAATCGTCAAGTGGAATGATTTAAATATTAATTTTAATCAGCTCGTCACTACGGTTGGTGATAATTACACTATTACCGGTGGTCGTATTGTCACAAATTCCGATGGCACCAAAGTCTACGCCAAACTCAGCCGCGTGAAAACCGAAAATAACGCAAACGACCCAAACCCACTTAACCCGAATCGCACGATTTATTCTGGTGCGGTCTCGACGGATATTTATGAGCGCGACCTCCCTGGTGGTTCTTGGAAGTATGTCGCACCGTTCGCTACGGAATCGAAAGAAAAGTGCGATAATTTGCCAAAAAATCTCCAAGATGCTATTCTCACTCTAGATACCTACGAGCCAACTGATGCCACTAAGTATCAGTGTCAGCTCTGACCTCTTCCATTTTCTCTAAAACTATGTTAAAATAAACCAAGTTTCTAAATAATAAAGGTAAAATATGAGTTTTCAAATCTTGAAAAATATTGCTGACGCTCAGAAAAAGAAAGCTGTTGTCGATGTTCGCTCTGGTGATACTGTAAAGGTTACCCAGAAAATCAAAGAAGGCGACAAGTTCCGTTTTCAGGTTTTCGAAGGTGTTGTAATCCGTGTTGATCGTAAAGAATCTCACACTGCTCGTATCGTTGTGCGCAAAATCGCCTCTGGTATCGGTGTTGAAAAATCTTTCCTTCTTCACAGTCCATTGGTAGAAAAAATTGAAGTAGTCAAGCGTGCTAAGGTTCGCCGCAACTACCTCTCTTACCTCCGCCACCGCTCAGGTAAATCTGCTCGTCTCGTCGCTCGCGACTTTGACCGTGCTGCCGTCAACACTTTGAAAGAAGAAGTTGTTGAAGCTGCTGCAGAAACCACTGAAGCTGCTGAAGCTTAAAACGAAAATAATCCCGCAAGGGATTATTTTTTTGATTTATTCGTCAAGCTCGAACCATTCTTCCAGCTTAAAATCTTTTCCGACCGCCGCCACTGCCAAGGTTGGTGTAAAATCAGCGTATTCTGGATTTGCGGTCATGAACCCCTCTACTGCAAGACGCATTTTTTGCTGTTTCTTTTTATCAATGAAATCTAACCCCGCACCGAAATCACTACCTCTCCGGTATTTTACCTCGGTAAAGTAAAGTACTCGGCCCCTTCGAGAAATAATATCCACCTCAAATAATTTGGTTTTATAATTTCTCGCGACAATTTCATGGCCAGATGTCTCTAGATAATCCACTACGACCTGTTCGCCTCGGTCACCCAGCTGCTTGCTGGTAATTTCGTTTGCGATCATCTGCTTGCTTAGGTCACCCAGCTGTTTGGTGGTAATAATATTTTCGGCAATTTCTCGTACTGGGCGGAAACTGCGGCGATGTTCTGGGGTGAGTCCAAATTCTTCCATCGCTTTTTGGTGCGCCGCCGTGCCATAGCCGACGTGTTTGCTGAAACCATATTCCGGATAGACCGTATCGAGCTTCGCCATATAGTTATCGCGTTCCACTTTCGCGAGAATGCTAGCGGCTGAAATTTCTTTCACCAGAAAATCGCCCTTCTTCAGAGTAGAGACATATTTTTCCAGCTTCGTCCCCACCAAAAAATTCATGGTGCCATCAATAATAATTTCCGAAAAGGGAGCCTTGGTCTTTTGAATTTGTTCCACTGCTCGCCTCGTCGCGAGTCTCAAAGCTTCACTTAGTCCAATCTCATCAATTTCCGCACTACTCACCCAGCCGGTCGCCGCCGCTAAGGCCTTTTCTTTAATTAGTATGTAAAACTCTTCACGACGTTTTGCAGATAATTTTTTCGAATCGGTTAATTTTTCAATCCACTCTGCATTCTCGGAATTTCGCCAGTCACCCAAAATACAGGCGCCAATCACTAGTGGCCCCGCATACGGTCCGCGCCCCACTTCGTCAATCCCTAAAATCATGGCTTAGCTCCTAATATTTTTGCATTATTGAAATCTCCGCACCTCTTTGGCGGCTGTTTTTTGTTTTTACTTCCAAATCAACTCTAGAGATTACTTGCTAACGTTGAAACGAAATTCCACAATATCACCGTCTTCCATCACGTAAGTCTTACCGACGGTGGCTAGCTTTCCAGCAGCTTTCACTGCTTGTTCACTGCCTAGCGCTACTAGGTCATCATATTTCATCACATTCGCCGCGATAAATCCTCTCTGGAAATCGGTATGAATTGTGCCGGCCGCCTCTGGTGCTGTCGCGCCCTTTTTGATCGTCCAAGCTCGCACTTCTTTCTTGCCGGCAGTCAAAAATGATTGCAAACCCAAGGTATCGTAGGCTGCAATAATCAGTTCAGAAAGCGCGTCATGGTCCACCCCATAGCTACTGAGAAAATCTTTCTTCTCCGCCAAAGTCATCCCCACCATTTCTTCTTCGAGTTTTGCATTGACGAAAACCGCCTGATTTGGCGCCACTAGTGCACGCATCTCTGCCTTTAATTCTTCGTTCGTCAGCTCGTTTTCGTCGACATTAAACATGTAAATTACGGGCTTTTCCGTGAGGTAGGGAATTTTTTCTTCCTGCTCCTTGCTTTTCTTGCGCTTCGCCTCTACTTTTTCGCGCGTCTCGAGGTCCGCGAGTTCTAGCTCAGTCTGAATAATTTCGATGTCTTGTTTTGGATTCACTTCTGCGGCTGTGTTTGAGTCTTTCGAGACGTGTAAAATATCGTCGTTCTTAAACACGCGCACCACGTGACAAATAATTTGGCATTCTCGGATATGGGCGAGGAACTTATTTCCCAAACCTTCACCCTTGGAAGCGCCTTCCACTAGCCCCGCAATGTCGACAAATTCCACGGTGGCCGGAATCACTTTTTCGGTTTCGTACATTTTGGCTAAAACATCGAGACGCGTATCTGGCACCGGCACGATTCCGACATTTGGCTCAATCGTCGCAAAAGGATAATTCGCCGCCAAAGCGTGCGCATTGGTCAAAGCATTAAAAAGCGTTGATTTTCCTACGTTCGGTAGCCCCACAATTCCAATCTTCAAATTCAAAATCAATACTCCTTAAATTTAGGTTTTCTTCTCTGTTAATTATAGCACATTAACGTCTTGTTTCATCTTCAAGAATCCTAAGAAACTCTTCATTCATCGCTGCCGCATGAAAACCAGGTTCGCTCTTCACTACCGCTCCGGCCTGCTTCGCCAAAAATAATCCCGGCTCAAAGTCCCAGGGGTTTTCTGCTCGAAAGCTCACCCCGTGCATTCTTCCGGCTGCCAGAAACGCAAAAGCCACGCAGGCTGATCCGAATACCCGGTGAGTGGCCCCATATTTCTGCATTCTGGTCGCCGCTTCGATTACATCTCCGCCAATCACCGCATAAAACGCATTCAGGATTGGCGCTTCGCGCACCGAAATTTTCTCTCCATTCAGATAACCGCCACTTTCGTCGGCAAAATAAAATTCCTTCAGCGCTGGCATACTGATTACGCTCGCGATAGTCTGTCCGTTTTTACGACAGGCCACCTGAATCCCCCAGAGTGGCAAACCATTGGCAAAATTCTTCGTCCCGTCAATCGGATCGATTATGAAACAATTATCCGAGAGTTCGGTATCCGCATTAAATTCTTCGCTAATAATCGCAAAATCCGGATATTCCGCCTGGATTTTTTCGATCAAAAATCGTTCTACCAAATAATCTACATCGGTCACCAAATCCCCCTCGCTACCTTTGGCATAAACTGCAAAATCTCGTGATAATAATTTTTCGGCTTCGCGAACAATGCGCTGTATGAATTTGCCTTCCATAGTTATTATTATAGCATTCTGTTATTATATAACCATGAACACCATCGATCAGGCCGTGCCCTCCAAATCTCAGCGTCAAATTCTTCATTTCGATCCGGCCGTGCCCTCCAAATCTCAGCGTCAAATTCTTCATTTCGATCCGGCCGTGCTTTCCGATTTTCAGCGCCAAATCTTTCAACTCGAACGTGATGATACTTCAGAGCTAATCCATTTTGAAAAGGGAACTACGCCGATTCTGCTTTCCGCCCCACATACCGTAAATTTTCTTAAAGAAGATGGTAATTTTAAAATGCGTGAAGCCTACACTAAGGCCATTGTGAAATATCTGGCTTTAAAAACCGGCGCCTTCCTCATGATTAAAGAAAATTCTGATGGTATCGATCCGAACAAGTCCGAGATGGAGGACTATAAGCGCCGCCTTCTTGAGATTATCGAGCAACATCAAATTCAACTTGTTCTAGATATTCATGGCGCCGCCTCACATCATGATTTTGCTCTCGAAATTGGCTCGCTCGATGGTGTAAGCGCCAAACCTCAGACTGTTGAATCCCTAAAAAACGCGCTCAAGAATCAGGGAATCGCGCCAGTCGCCGAAAACCAGCCGTTTAAAGGTGGCGGCATTACTAAATCCGTCCACAATAATACAAAAATCGAAGTTTTGCAGCTCGAAATTAATCGCAATTATCGTGATCTCACCCACCCCGAAAAGCTTTTTCACCTCTGTAAATCGCTCGAAAATTTCCTTAAAAGTTTTCCACAATAAAACTCAATTAAATTTCAGTAAAATCTATTGACGACTAAGCATTAGCATGATAAATTAGTAATAACTTGAAGGTCAATACAAGTAAAAAACAAAAAACTATTAA
>SDRH01000021.1 GCA_007845165.1 TM7 phylum sp. oral taxon 351
AGTGGAGTTTGAAATTTGTGATAAAACTGCGGCCGGCGAACTAGAGCAGATTGGTACACTTTATTTTAATGATCAGAGGAAATTTGGTTTTTGTAAAGTGCTAGAAACTAGTGAAGTTGAAAATGAGTCTTTTATTAAGAAGCTTGCCAAAGAGCCGTGGGATATGACGGACGAAGAATTTAAAAAGAATTTGATGCGACACAAACGTGCTTTGATTAAACCAACAATTTTGGATCAGACGGTAATTTGCGGTTTGGGTAACATTTACGCAGATGAATCGCTTTATTTTGCCAAAATCCATCCAGAACGCATCGTGGAAGGTTTGACCGATGAAGAAATTCATCAGCTTTTAATTGGCGCGCGCACGGTGATGCAAGATTCGATTGATTCAGGCGGCAGTACGATGGCTACTTATGTGAAAGCCGATGGTACGAAGGGTGATTATTTAACCAAATTTGCCAAAGTTTTTCGTCGCGAGGGTGAACCATGTGAAAGGTGTGGTACAGAAATTATTAAAATTAAGGTGGCAGGGCGTGGCACACATCTTTGCCCGCATTGTCAAAAGAAATTTTAGGATCTAAATGATTTATATTTTCGACGGCGAAGATCGCAAAAAAGCCGAGCAAAAAGCCCGGATGATTTTGGGAGAAAAAATTGAAATCATCGATGCAGATAATATTGACCGAGCCGAACTAGAATCGATTTTCCTCGGTGTGACTTTTTTTGAGGCGGAGCGTCGAATCTTGATTAAGGATTTATTTTTGAAAAAAGATTTGGTGGAGAAACTGCCAAACTTAATAAATACGCCACATAAAATTGTTCTACTTGAAACTAAACTCGATAAGCGTGGGGCGGTTTATAAGGAACTAGTGAAGCTGGCAAAAACTAATATGGAGATTAAATTCGAAACTTTTGCAGCGGCAGAGCAGACAGTGGATCGTAACGCAGTGTTTCGAATTTTTGATTTAGCAATGACGGATGGCAGACGCGCGGTAAAAAATTTGCAATCTATTGAATCCGATAACGATCCTTATGCGACGATTGGCGCTTGGACGAAAAAGGCCTGTGATTTACTGGAGCGAAATCCCAAAAAAGCCAGAGTGATTCTAAAAGAATTAGCTAAAATCGATGTGCTAGTAAAATCGACGGATTTTAGTAAAGAACCCTGGGTATTACTTGAAGGATTATTGCTCAGAATTCCTAATCTTTGAGATTTTTGCACAAAAAAAGACCTCCGGAGAGGTCTTTTTACTAAGCAGCCTTTTTGGTGGTCTTCTTAGCGGTTGTCTTTTTAGCGACAGTCTTTTTTGCAGTAGCCTTCTTGGCGGTAGCTTTTTTAGCGGTGGTTTCTGCCTTGGCGCCATTAGAGGTCTTAGCAATTTTCACCAAGCTAGCCTTACGACGAGAAGCGGTATTCTTCTTGATGAGGCCTTTTTTAGCAGCCTTGTCGTATTCAGATTGAGCTTTGGAAAGATTTTCAGCAGTTGGGTTAGCTTTGAAAGCTTTAAGAGCGTTCTTGATGAACTTCTTGATCTGTTGATTCTTTGCAGTGCGTTTGACTGCTTGACGAGCTGCCTTTTTTGCAGATTTGATAATCGGCATTATAGTTTCCTGTTTAAAACGATTTAATGATTAATATACTTGTGAAATATTATACATGATTTTCATAGATTGTAAAGATGGGGGCCGGAGACTATAATAAAAATATGAACATTTTAGAATCGACCGTCTTAGGTCTTGTACAAGGTATTACTGAATTTATTCCGGTGTCTTCCTCTGGACATCTGGAAATCACACAGCGCATTTTGGGTGCGGGTGGACGCGCGGAAGATTTTCATTTCTTTTTGGAATTAATTAATTTTGGTACGCTGTTTGCGTTACTTTTCTACTATCGCCAAGCCATTTGGGAAATTTTACAACGCGTGTTTGTGAAAAAAGATTATAAATTAGTGCTAAATATTTTAATCACCTCAATCCCAGCTGGCATTATCGGCTTAGTGCTTTCGAAAGTGATTGAGAAACTACCGTTTTTCTCGAGCCTCGCTACGATTGGCTTTGCGATGGGATTTGTTGGTTTAATTATGATTTTCGTAAATAAATTACCACATTTATCGAAATTGAAGGACGAAAATGAATTAACTCCGGGCCGGGCTCTAGCAATTGGTTTAGCGCAAACTTTTGCTTTGGTTCCTGGGGTTTCCCGCTCTGGCTCGACCATTATTACTGGTCGCGTAATGGGTCTCGATTCGAAATCGGCAGCCAAATATTCTTTCTTGGCAAGTCTACCAATCATGATTGCAGTTTGTGGTAAATCCCTACTTTCAAGTTCTTCGAGAGCTTATATTACTAGCAATTTAGGTATGCTTTTACTCTCGAACTTAATAGCTTTCGTCTCCGGTTTGATCGCACTACAAATCGTAATGAAATATTTCAAGAAAGAAAAATCAATCCCAAGCTTCGGTGTTTACCGTGTAATTTTATCTCTTGGAATTTTCGCCGCACTCTGGCTCTTCTAAGAAGTTCTGCCTAAAAAATCCGGCCTTGGAGCTGGATTTTTATTTGCTTTGATTTTGATTTTTTGAAGTCGGATTTTTATTTCCTTTAATTTCGAGGTCGGAATTTAGTTTGCCTCTATTCCTCATCCTCTACAATTTGAAGGTGAGCTTCTTCGAGCTGAATTGGATCGACGAAGGAAGGTGAACTCATCATGAGGTCGACACCTGAACCGTTCTTCGGGAAGGCTACGATATCGCGAATATTTTTATTATCGTTTAGGACCATAAAAATACGCTCAATACCAAAAGCACAACCAGCGTGAGGAGGGGCGCCGAATTTGAAGGCGTTCAACATGCCACCAAAACGCGCTTCGACGTATTTTTCATCATAACCGAGAATACCGAAGACTTTATACATCACTTCTGGACTATGATTACGTACGGCACCAGAACAAATTTCAAAACCATTCATCACCATGTCATATTGATCGGCGACAATGGCAAGCTTTTCGGCATCAGTCTCGGCGGCTTCAAGAGCCTTAAGTCCACCTTTTGGCATAGAGAATGGGTTGTGACCGAAGTCTAATTTGTTTTTGCCTTCATCCCATTCATAGAATGGAAAATCCACAATCCAGCAAAGTGCGACAACGTTATCATCCTTCAAATTAAAGTGATCAGCAAAGGCGATACGAAGTTGACCGAGAACCTTATTAACTTTTGAGAGTGAGTCAGCGCCGAAGAAAACAGCATCGCCATTCTTAGCACCGGTGAGTTCTTTAATTTTAGCTAATTCAGTTTCAGTAAGGAATTTAGCGATTGGACTTTTCACTTCATCATTTTCATAGATGATGTAAGCAAGACCACCCGCACCAAGCTTGCGGGCCTTTTCGGTGAAATTATCAATTTGAGAACGCGAGAGGGTGGCGCCATTTTTAACACAAATAGCCTTGACGGATTCAGTTTGGAAGACCTTAAAAGCGGTGTCCTTCAAAGCTTCTTTCAAATCAATCAATTCCATGCCGTAACGTAAATCTGGTTTATCCACACCAAAACGATTCATAGCTTCTTGATAAGGAATGCGTGGGATTTCCTCTGAGAACAATTTCTTGTGAGCAAAATCAGTGACCAAAGATTTAATTAATGGCTCCATAGTTTTGCGAACTACTTCACCCTCTTCCACGAAAGACATCTCGAGATCGAGTTGGTAGAAGTCACCATAAAGACGGTCGGCGCGTGGGTCCTCATCGCGGAAACATGGAGCGATTTGATAATAACGAGGAATTCCACCAACCATGAGAAGTTGCTTGAACTGTTGGGGAGCTTGAGGTAAGGCATAAAACTGTCCTGGACGAAGTCTGGATGGCACAAGAAAGTCACGGGCACCTTCTGGGCTGGAGTTAGCTAAAATTGGCGTAGTGACTTCGATAAAATCGTGGGCTTCCATATAATCACGCATGAAGTGA
Source organism: TM7 phylum sp. oral taxon 351 (assembly GCA_007845165.1). Classification (GTDB taxonomy): domain Bacteria; phylum Patescibacteriota; class Saccharimonadia; order Saccharimonadales; family Saccharimonadaceae; genus Nanosyncoccus. Next base: position 3,959 of record SDRH01000021.1, read on the forward strand.
TAAAATTCCGCACGACGACGCAAGGTATGAAGCATACTTGGACGACGGAGATCAAGATAACGATATTTAAGACGAAGCTCTTCGCCAGATTCCACACCATCGTCATGGGTATTAACCGGCAAAGGTTCAGAACGGTTTAAGAGTTCCAGTGAGTCGACCACTAATTCAATGTCGCCCGTAGCAATATGAGGATTACGAAGAGCAGGGTCGCGCTCACGAATTAGACCAGTAGCCGAAATGACAAATTCATCGCGCAAACTTTCGGCGATGGCAAAATTTTCAGCATTTTCCGGGGTAATCACTAGCTGAATAATCCCCTCGTGGTCACGTAAGTCAATGAAGATTAACCCACCGTGATCACGTCTAGAATTTACCCAACCAGAGACTGTAACATGTTGATTGATTTGTTGTTTTAGTTCTCCAGACAGTTTTCTCATAATCTCTATTATAACATAATAAACCAGTCAACTTTTCAAATTATAGAATCAAGAAAAATATCGCTGGATAGCGATATTTGTCCTCAAATATTAATCCCTAAAATTGAATTTTGACTATTCAAGACTAATATTCGATATACTCTTGCCATGGGGCAGGAGGAATTTTCGACTTTTTGCGCGAAGATTCACGTTTAAGTCTACGCATATTTACAAATGCATCTCCTTAATAATCATTGCACACGACCTAGCCCCCACCAGCCACCGAGTGACTAAAAAGTGCAATAGACATTATTTTATCAAATATTTTATTTTTGGCAAATTTTAGGCATTGACAAGCACTTTGAAGACGCTTATGGCTATTGACAAATATAGCTAAATTATTGTTTTATATTTATTTTCTGCGCAAAATATGGTATAAACAGGACATGGATGAGATTAACCTCGGAGAAATGTTCGCCTATTTTAAGGCTAAGCTCCATATTCTACTGATAATTTTTGCCCTAATTTTTGGATTAGGATCTTTTTACGTATTTTTTATGCAAAAACCAAAATACGAAGCGACCGCTACGGTGATTGTAAGCTCAGATAAATCCAATGCGAATCTGCCGGGTGAAGTTGCAACCAATAAAAACCTGATTGATACTTACACGCAAGTAGTCAAATCACACCGTGTGCTCGACAAGGTCAAAAATGATATTAATATCGAGAAATCTTATGATGAGATGTTAAAAATGATCGAAGTATCGGCGATTAAAGGTACGGAAATTATTAATATTACCACGACGGACCGCGACGCAGAATTCGCCACGAAGATGACCAATAAAATCGCGGATCACTTCGTGAAAGAAATCGCCAAGATTTATAATGACCGTAATATCAACGTGCTAGACTCAGCGGTCACTCCGACGGAGCCGGCCAATATTAAGGTAGTACGTCAAGAAATTATAGCTTTTGCGGCAGGTCTAATCGTCAGTGTTTCAATTCTCTTCTTAGTATTCTATTTTGACCGCTCAGTGAAGACGAGCGAACAAGTCGAAAGTCAGTTACATTTGCCAGTAATTGGTAAAATTCACATGATTGATGCGGAAAAAGAACGTCTGAAACGCCGCCAACGTGCCTTAGCTTTGAAGGCGAAGAAAGAAGCTAAAGACGATGGCTCAACAGAAAATGCAGAAAATGGCGAGGAAGCTTCCGAAGAAATTTCTGAAGAAGATTTAAGTAGTGAATTGATTCTAAAAAACAATCCAAAATCTATTATCAGTGAAGATTTCCGTACCGTACGTACCAGCCTGGATTTTAGCTTAGTTGGCAAAAACAATAATTCCCTCGTATTAACCAGTACCGCACCAAATGAAGGTAAAAGTTTCGTTTCCGCGAACCTGGCAATCGCTTTTGCTAATACTGGTAAAAAAGTACTCTTGGTCGATGCCGACATGCGCCTGGGTCGTCAACACGAAATTTTCGAGCTCTCTAACCAAGCTGGCCTCTCGAATCTACTAGTCGAAACCGCCGGCGACCGTCTACGTAAATACGTTCAGAAGACAGATATCGAAAATCTTTCCGTAGTCACTCGTGGTGTAACCCCACCGAACCCAGCAGAGCTAATCGACTCGAAGCAGATGGAAAAATTCATTGCCACAGTAAAATCAAAATATGATTATGTCATTATCGACTCGGCTCCGGTCTATAACTTGGCTGACTCTCTAATTATCTCCAAGAAGGCCGATCGTACGATGATTGTTTGCCGTGTAAACAAAACTAATATCGATCACGTAAAAGATGGCTTGAAATCTCTCCAAGCAATCGATGCCAATGTGGCCGGCGTGATTCTCAACCAAATCCCTCTAGAAAAACGTACGGGATATTATAATCAATATTATCTATAAATATAAAAACAGGAGGTGGCATGATTGACACGCATCTGCATATCTTGCCGGGAATTGATGACGGTAGTCGTGATTTTCAGGAAAGTATTGCGATGGCCAAAAAACTAGTCGCACTCGGGTTCACTGGTGGCTTTACTACCTCCCATTTTATTCCAAATAGCGAACAGCTGGCGGATAATAAAACTAAGGCACGTCTGCGTAAAGAATTACAAACACAACTAGACGAGCTTGAGATTAAGTTTAAACTTTATCCTGGGAATGAAATTTATGTGGATCCAGAAATGGTGAAATATATGCAAGAAGACCAGGCGTCACTAATGGGCGAAACCATTAAGCTAAGTTCTGACGCTACGAAAAATAAGAAGAAAAAACATTATGTACTCTTTGAGGTACCATTCATGACTGAGGTGGGGTATTTACGTGAGGTAATTTTCGAAATGAAGAGTCAAAATATTGTGCCAATTTTAGCACATCCGGAGCGTTATGAATTCTTGCAGAAGAAACCGGAAAAGGCCTTGGAGCTACGTAAAATTGGCGTGAAGCTACAGTGCAATATTGGCAGTATGGCCAAACAATATGGGTCTAAACCAGCCAAGACGATGAAATATTTTCTAAAACACGGCCTAGTAGATTTTCTCGGGACCGATGCCCACCATGCAGATGGAAGTGTCTTCGAAAAATACGAAAAAGCCTGCAAGAAAATTCGAAAAATCATTACCGAGGAAGGCTTGAGGAAACTTCAAGAAAACAGCCTTTCGATTAATCATTAAAATAACTTCCACGTGGGAAGTTATTTTTATTAAAAGAGTGAGCCGGTACCACGAATTTCGCTTTGGAGATTCAAATACTTACGATAGATAGTTTGATATTCTTGGGTGGCCTTAGTGTAGGCTTCGTCTTCAAACGGGAGAATTACGAAGTAGAGTGGAGAGTTTTTGCCACCACAAATTTCTTTCGTATCACCATAGGCAAGAGTGCTTGGAATATGTAGTTCGCGAACTCCGCCGAGTTTAGCGCCAACCAAACCATCCGACCAACCGGTAATTAAGCTACCAGAACCAGTAACATCCAGCGGATCCTTCAAAGATTTTGGATTATTATTGTCATCGAAGGAAGAATCAAAAACCGATTCATCAGAACACCAACCGAAATAATAAGCGAGATATTTACTTTCTTTTTCAAGAGTGGCGCCAGTACCGAAGCTTAAATCGATAGATTTCAGACCATCATTTTGAGCGCGAGAAACATTGTAGGATTTAATATTACTACGAGCGGATTTGAGGGTCTCGAAATATTTATCATTCAGAGCTTTCACGGCGTTTTCTTTGTCTTTTTTCTTCTCATCTAATTCTTTAGCGAGAACCTTAAGCTCGGCATTTTGTTCAGCCGTACCTTTTTTACTTTTTTCGCCATTCAAGACAATCAAGGCATAAACCATAATTGTGGAAACGAAGAGTAAGACTGCGATAAAACCGATAATAATGCGTTGTTTAGTGCTTGTACGTAAATTTTTTTCGTCCATATTGATACCTAAATAATTTCTCCACCAATTTTTTCTAATGTTTTGCTAATACTGTTCATTATAGCAGAGATTTCCTCAGAAAGTAGGGTCTTCTCAGTGGAGGCAAAGTTCAAATGGAAGCTAAGATTTTTCGTATCCGAACCTTCAGCTTGATAGATTGAGGTAGCCGTGAGATGGCAGATGAGGGATGGTTGGGCCTTCAAAACCTCGAGAATAGCATTTTCGACCAAAGCAAAAGGTTTTTCTTCCGAAATCTTGACCGTAAGATCACGATTAACCGCTGGGAAGCGACTAAATTCCTTGATACGTTTATCAGAGGATTTTTGACCAAGGAGGGACTCAAGGTCTAATTCTAGGCTAGAAACCTCTTTGAGCTTCAGAGCGGTTTTGATGGAATTCTTTAACTCACCGAGGCAACCAATTTGCGTGCCAGAAAGAAGAATTTTAGCGGCGCGTTTTGGCTCGAAATAACCCGAAGCTTCACCGTCGGTAAAGGCTTGGATTTCAAAATTCAGACCGAGCTTGTCGGCGAGATTTTCTAAGATTTGCTTAGAATAATAATAGTCCGCAGTGGAAACTACCGCCAGGTGATGTTGCATTTTCGGAGTTTGATCGGAAATTAAGCCGAGAGATTTTCTAGTAACCTGATTCATTTCATAAAGTGAAAAATCGGCAAAACCGGCTTTTTGGTTTTCACGAACTTTTTCAAGTAGGCTTGGAGTAATGGAAGTACGGAAGAGCTGTAGTTCTGGTGAAATAGAATTAGTAATTTCATAAGCATCCTCAATATTTTCACCGACACGTTCAAGTAATTTCTTAGAAACGAAACTATAAGTCAAAACTTCATTCAGGCCAAGCTCGAGTGAAAGAAGATTCCTTAAAGTAGTTTTTAACTCAAACAAGACATTCTTTTCGGCGCCAATAAATGGACGGACCGGTAGACTGAGTGGTAAATTATCAAAGCCGAGCAAACGTCCGACTTCTTCAATGATGTCTTCCTTAATATGAATATCAGTACGCCAGAGTGGGGCCGTGACTAAAAGATTTTCCGAATCAGAAGTCACCTTGAAGCCGACATTTTCAAGAGTTTGAATCATCAAAGCTTCATCGTAGTGTGAGCCGAGAAGTTGATTAATCTCAGAAACTTTCACTGCTACCTGAATTTCAGATAAATCCTGCTTCAGAGAGTCGGCAAAACGAAGTTCAGCACCTGATTTTACACCAAGCTTAGCTAAACAATCTTTGATAGCAGGAATAGTATTGACGGCTGGCTGACCCTTCGTGAAGCGAGTAATGGCTTCAGAGAAAATACCGTGAGCCATCTGAGTCTTACGTAAATTATAGAGACTAAAAGTAGCAGATTCGAGCAAGATGCGGGTGGTCGAGGCGTCGATTTTGGTCGATTCCCCACCCATGACACCGGCTAAGGCGACTGGAATGTCGTTCGAGGTAATCACGATATCATTGGAATTTAGCTCAATAGTTTTACCATCAAGCAAGGTTAAAGTTTCACCGGAGCGCGCCGCACGTACGATGATTTTCGCGTGATCTAAACCGCCAATTTTGACAAATTTATCATAATCGAAAGCATGAAGCGGCTGACCTAGCTCTAGCATGGTGAGATTCGTGGCATCAACGATGGGA
>SDRH01000022.1 GCA_007845165.1 TM7 phylum sp. oral taxon 351
AGCCAGTGATTGCTTCTGAGTATCGTTACCGCCATGCTTATATTCCAGATCACTCGGTGGCGCTCATTATTTCTCAGTCTGGTGAAACCGCGGACACTCTAGCCTGTCTTCGTGAAATTAAATCTCAAGCCAATCTCGCTACCTCTGATTACGATCGTGAACAATTTAACAAGCGCGCCGCTGCTCTTCTTGGTAAAGTTGCTGTGATTAAAGTTGGTGGTGCTACCGAAACTGAAATCGACGAGAAAAAGTATCGTGTCGATGATGCCGTCGCTGCCACGAAGGCTGCCCTTGATGAGGGAATTGTGGCTGGTGGTGGTGTCACCCTAGTCAATCTTGCGAACACCTTAGATGATTCTGATCTCGGTGCTAAGATTGTGAAGAATGCTCTCAAGGCTCCATTTATTCACATCACCGAAAATGCTGGTTTGAATTCCCAAGCTCTGCTTTCTGAAGTTGAAAAAGCTAAACCGGGCTTTGGTATTAACGTTATGCAACCAGAAAAAGGCTTGCAAGATTTGAAGAAAGCCGGTGTGATCGACCCAGCTCGTGTCACTCGTGAAGCTGTCCAAAACGCCATTAGTATTTCGGCTACTGCAATCACTATGGGCGCTCTCATTGTCGACATTCCAGAAAAATCCGAACCAGAAGCCATGGGTGGAGGTATGTATTAAATAAAAAATGGAGGCGTTAGCCTCCTTTTTTAATGCAACCCTTTGGTTAGAAAAGACCCACTTGCTATTTTTAAAACTATAAGCTTGGCCATTCGCCCCTTGGGACGCGGACTTGCGGCCTAGAGCGTGTTTTAAAAAAGTAAGTGGGTCTTTTCTTTTAGTTATCAGCTTTTTCGATGAGGTAGAGCAATGCTTCTGCGCGCTCGGTTTCATCGGTCAAACTCTTAGCGGTATCGTAGGCGGCAGTAATCATTTCTTTGTCACCAGTCGACTCGATCATTTGTTTATAAACTTTGAATTTTTGATCAGGGTTGATTTTGATTTTATCCATCAAAGGATAAAGATCTTGCAACATTTGCTTCTTTACGTCTTCCAATTTGCTGTCTTCGATTGCAGCTTCAGGCGTTGCTGGAGTGGCAGTCTCGAGATTGATTGCTGGTGCTGCAGCTTCGGTATTTACTTCAGTAGCTACTTCTGCTGGTTTATCTGCTGTGGTTTCGGCACCTAGATTGCTTAAATCCATAGCCGGGGCGGCAAAAGCATTTTCCGCACCTGTGTTTTCGGTTGGCTCCAAAATTGGGGCTGGACCTTGATTAGTTAAATCTTGCATGACTTGTGAGGCTCCATTATTTTCGAAAGTTGGGGCAGAATTAGCACTGTTACCGGTAATAGTTTCTGTTGGTACACCAAAAGTTGCGCTAGGGTCAAAAGCCGGCATCGCGCTATCAGCTGGTGGCATCGGAGGGATGCCGAATTGATTTTGTATTTGATTTAGGTCGGCGTTATTGCCATTATCTGTCCCTGATGCCAGATTCATACCCACCTCTCTTTTAATATTTAACTATTTAATTAACTACCAAGATTTTACCATAAACACGATGAAAAAACAATTTCAAAATTATTTCATAACGCTTTTGTTTGGCAAATGTCTACCCCTGTCTTATAATAAAAAAGACTTGTTAGTACATTACTAGTTTTTGGAAAATATGAAAGGGGGAACTAATGGTTATTTTAGATCGTGAAGTTGTCGTTTATTTGGAAGAATCTTATTTAGCGCAAGCGGAAAAAGTTCACCGTTTACATTATAAATTACTTCAAACTATCGATAATGCTTTGCTGCAGTCGCAGGGAATTGCGCTGGATCCGCGTCGGTGTCATGAGGAAAAACTTTTTTCTGCCGAAGAACGTCATCAGACTTTTGCGCGCATAGCTTTTTATTATGCTCGTTGTCATGAATTTACGCGCCCGCTCAGTCAGGAGACTAATTTCTCGGCCATTTACGAGAATCTTACCCAGAGTGCACGCTTACTTTCTGAACTGTATGCTTTTTATGAGCAATATTTAATCCGAAATGAGGAGAAGAAATTATCCCATACGGAATTGCCTCAGCAAAATCGTCAGCAAATGGAAGATCTCGATCAGGCTCGGCAGGAGTTAGCTCGGCAATTAAAATATTTTTTGATTCAGGCTACTAGTCTGGAGCCAGACATTAAGTCAATGCTTTTAGCTCGGCGTATTCCTATGGAAAAGAGTTATCGTTTGACCGACGGTATTCAATATCGACCGGTCTGTCAAACTATTCGAAGGCTCTTTTCTCATAAAAATTCTAAGCCAAAATTAGCAAAATCATCATTCAATAATCTTTCCGAAAATCTACCGGTGCGAGTTGGTCCCATGAAACCAGTGGACCCTAGTGTCATTAAAATCATTGAATCACTCGCCTATCTCTCATAAAACATCGCTCATGCGATGTTTTTTCTGTTATAATCGAAAAAAAGGAGGTTATATGTGTGGAATTGTCGGATATGTTGGAAAAAATAACGCTCAAGAATTTTTACTCTCAGGTCTTAAGCGCCTAGAGTATCGTGGTTATGATTCAGCCGGTGTGGCAACTCTTGATCAAAACCAGAACCCTACGTTACTACGTGCGGTTGGCAAGATCATCAATCTAGAAGCTAAAATTAAAGATCATTATACGTCTGATCACATTGGTATCGGCCATACTCGTTGGGCTACTCACGGTAATCCATCCGAGACCAATGCTCACCCGCATCATGTCGGTAGCATTTTCTTGGTTCATAACGGTATTATCGAAAATTATAAAGCCTTGAAAAAAGAGCTCTCTGAGAAATATCAATTTAAGTCCGAGACTGATACGGAGGTGCTTGCGGCTCTCATCGATAGTTTTTATCAGGAATCGCATAATTTACTCGACTCTGTAACTCAGGCACTCAAACTTGTCTCTGGTACTTACGGTATCGCCGTGATGTCAGTTGACGATACCGAACATCTCGTGGTGGCTCGCTCTGGTTCGCCTCTTGTCATTGGTGTAGGTGAGCATGAAACCCTCATCGCCTCAGATGCTTCCGCGCTTATTGGTAATACTAAAAATGCAATTTATCTTAATGACGGCGAAGTTGCCCTCATTTCTAAAGATCATGTCGAAGTTAAAACTCTCGATCTTCAGCCGGTTTCTGTGAAAGTTGAAAAAATCCTCACCGACCTTTCAGCTATTCAAAAAGGTGGCTACGATCATTTCTTGCTTAAAGAAATTATGGAACAACCAGATAGCTTGAAAGAAACTTTGCGTGGTCGTATTAATGCGAAAGAACATACCGTGCATCTCGGTGGTCCAAATCTTTCTGTCAAGGAACTAAAAGAAATCAAGCACATCATCCTGGTTGGTTGTGGTACTGCTTACTATGCTGCTAATACTGCCGCTTATCTCATCGAACAAGTTTTGCCTGGTGTCACTATTGAGCCAGTGATTGCTTCTGAGTATCGTTACCGCCATGCTTATATTCCAGATCACTCGGTGGCGCTCATTATTTCTCAGTCTGGTGAAACCGCGGACACTCTAGCCTGTCTTCGTGAAATTAAATCTCAGGGTACCAAAACTATCGGCATCGTCAACGCTATTGGCTCGACTATTGCGCGTGAAGTCGATGGTGGTACTTATGTTCATGCCGGTCCGGAAATCTCTGTCGCCAGTACCAAGGCTTACACTTCTCAGGTTATTGCCATTTTAATGTTTGGTCTCACCATTGCTGAAGCTAAGGGCTTGAACGCTCGTCAAGTCGCCGCTTTGGTTGACGAAATTAGTCTTCTGCCAGAGGAAATTAAGCGCATCTTGCATGAGAAGCAGGAGGAAATCTCTAAGCTCGCTAAGAACTATACGAATTACGAACACGCAATTTATCTTGGTCGCGATGTGAATTATCCTATTGCCCTCGAAGGTGCTTTGAAACTCAAGGAAATTTCCTACATTGATGCTAACGGTTATCCGACTGGGGAATTAAAACATGGCCCAATCGCGCTAATCGATGATCGTTTCTTCGAAGTCGTGATGCTGCAATCTGGTTTCTTGTTCGAAAAATCCGTTTCCGGCATTCAGGAAGTCTTGGCGCGCGGTGGACACGTCATTGTCTTTTCTGATACTGAGGTTGATCTACCAGTCGAGGGTGTGGTAAAAATTGACACTAAACTTCAATTACTCACGCCACTTCTCTTCAATCTCTTGAGTCAAATGTTCGCCTACTACCTAGCAGTTTATCGTGGTAATAATGTCGATCAGCCACGCAATCTCGCTAAGTCGGTTACTGTCGAATAAATAAATTTAAGACCCACCTCACTCAAAAATAAACTATGCAGCCAATCTGCATAGTTTTTTTCTCTCTCTTCAAAAAAGCTTTCTCTTGGGTTAAAATAAGACTAATGAAGAAAAATTCCGATTTTATTTTTCGTTTATTTCTCATCTTAGGCGATATTATTGCGATCATCGCTTCTTTTGCTTTTGCCTACATGATTCGCACTAAGCTCGACACTCGCCCATATTATTTTGAGCTTACTTCTATGGAATTTATTTTGCCGCTGGTCTTCTTGGTTCCGCTTTGGATTATTATGCTCTTTATTATGGGACTTTATCGTAAGGATGTGATTTTTGCCAAATCCAGGTGGGGTGAACTTTACCGACTCTTTGTTGCCTCGGTGGTGGGTATCATGGGTATTATTACCTTAGATTTTTTTATTCAAGAAAATCTCTTTCCCGTCCGTTTAATTGCGGTTTATGCCGTCTTTACTTGCTTTATTTCACTCCTCTTTATGCGAATAATTTTAAAATTCTTCCGCAAACGTTTTATGTTGCAAAAAATCGGTATCAAGCGGGCTATTATCGTCGGTAATTCAAAAAATACCACTTACCTAATTAATCAAATCTTGGCCTATCCCGAGGATGGTTACCGTCTAGTCGGCGTAGTGGCTGGAAGTAAATATATTCCGAAAGAACTCCGCCATTTTCAATATTTTTCCTTGAAAGATGCCTTGAAAGATCAGACGGTTGACGTGATTTTTCAAACCGATGAACGTCAAACTGAGTATGTTTATCGTCAATCAATTAATCATCATCTCCTCTATTATTTTATTCCATCTGAAGCCGCACTCTCTCAACATATGGGCCAGCTTGAGCTCATCGGTAGTACGCCGGCTATTTTGGTTAAGGTTACGCCACTCGTGGGTAACGCTCGCATTATTAAGCGCTTTATGGATATTATTTTTAGCTTTATCGGTATTATTTTAGCCTTTATTCCCATGCTAATTATTTGGCTTTGTATCAAAATTTCCGATCCGAAATCGAAAACCATTTACAGTGAATATCGTCTCACACAATACAATCGTAAATTCAAGATTTTTAAATTTCGCAGTATGAAAACCGCTTACTCTGGCATGACTCCAGAAGAAGCCTTTGCCAAAATGGAGAAAGAAGGGAAGATTCCTTCCGCCGCTGAGCTCTCGCATCAATATCGCAAAAATGGTGATTTCTTAGCCAGCGATCCTCGTATCACGCGTATCGGTAAATTCTTGCGCGCCACCTCGCTTGATGAATTACCTCAATTATTCAATGTTTTTCGTGGTGATATCTCTCTAGTTGGCCCACGTGCACTTGTGCCAGGGGAACTACGTAATTACGGTGACCGCTCACTCCTTCTTACGGTCAAATCTGGTCTCACTGGTCTAGCCCAAGTTTCTGGTCGTCGTGATATTAGTTTTGATGAACGTCGCTCTCTTGATCTTTATTACATCCAAAACTGGTCGGTGCTCTTCGATTTACAGATTATGCTTCAGACCATCCGTGCGGTAATTTTTCAAAAAGGTGCCAAATAAATGACTGAAGCTAAAATTGCCAAGTCGAAAATGACTGAATCGAAAACCATCAAGTCGAAAATGGCTGAATCTAAAACCACCAATACAAAAGCCGCTAAGTTGAGAACCGGCGAACCAAAAGTTGCTCTAGTCTGCGATTGGCTCACTGTGGTCGGTGGCGCCGAGCAAGTCCTGAGGGAATTACACCACATTTACCCAGAAGCACCCATTTATACCTCTCAATATCGCCCGAAACAGATTAACTGGTTTCTTGATGCCGAGGTTAAAACCGGTTGGCTAAATCTCCTGCCAGCCTGTCTCCGAAAATTTATCGCCCCTTTACGTCAGAATTATTTCAAGCATCTCGACCTCACTGCTTATGATTTGGTGATTTCGGTTTCCGGCTGTGATGCTAAATTTGTTAAAACCAAGCCCGGCGCTCATATCTGTTATTGTCACGTCCCGACCCAATATTATTGGGGAAAATACAGGGAATATCTTGAAGACCCTGGCTTCGGTAAATTGAATTTTCTGGTTCGTCCAGTTTTTAAATTAATGGTAAAAACTTTACGACGCAAGGACTTAGAGGCTGCGGCTCGCCCAGATTATTATTTAACCATCTCAGATTTTGCCCAGCAGGAAATCAAACAATTTTACGAAAGGGAAAGCACGATTATTTATCCACCTGTGGCTGTGGAAAACTTCCAACCTGTCGCTCCATATCGTGAAACAATTCAATCAAATTGTCAAATATTATCACAACATAATTTAAATAAAAAGCAAACAAAGATAAAACTAGAAAACAACATAAAACATAATAAAAGTCAAATTATCTCTGAAAAATCCGCTAGGGAACTCCCAGAAATTTTACAAAAACTTCCAGAAAGCTTTCTTACCCAAGGCTTTTATTTAAATTTTTCTCGTCAGGTCAACTGGAAGCGGCTTGATTTAATTCTCGCGGCTTGCAAGAAGCTCAAGCTTAATTTAGTTCTCATTGGTAACGGTGCGGCGCATGAATCACTAGTTAATCAAGCTGCCGGCTCGAAGCACGTGGTCTTTTTCGATGTTTTACCTCAATCTAATCTCAAGGAATTTGTTAAATACGCCAAGGCCTTCGTTTTTCCGTCTAATGAGCCTTTCGGTATTGCTCCGGTTGAGGCCTTAGCCGCCGGCTGTCCAGTCATCGCTCTTAAGCAAGGTGGCGCCATGGATTACATTCAGAATGGCAAAAACGGCCTCTTCTTTGAAGAGCAATCCGTCGATTCCCTTGCTCAAACTCTTAAATCTTTCGAAGAAAAAACTACAAATTCTCTCTTGTCGCCTCAAGAAATTTCCGCCACGGCTACCAAGTTTAGTACTGAAAATTTTCACCGCAAAATCCGTCAATTTGTCGAAAAAGTCCTAAAAACTCAGAAGACCTAAGCTCCCAGAAACACTTAAAACTTCCAAAAACTCTAAATGTCGAAAAAGACGCAAGAAACCCAAAATAAATCATAGCTCACAGGTAAAATAATGTTAAAAAACTTCCAAAACAAACTTGAAGATATAAATCAAAAACTCCTCCCCATCCACCGTGGTTTTTTCTGGGTGCTTCCCATCATTCTCCTCTTTTCCTACTATCCAGTCATCCCACTTTTTTCTACCGAATCCTCCAATTACGAATTTTCCCTACCTCTGTTATGGCTACTTTTGATGGGTATTTTATCGTTGCCAATTTTTCTCGCCGACCTCTGTAATCTTATTACGAAAAAAACTCCACTTACTAAAGTCCCTGTGCAAATTCCTTTGATTTTGAGTAGTATTCCACTCTATTTTTCGCTCACCCTCTTCTGGAGCTCCAATAAATTTCGCGGCCTTATGACCGCTGGCATTATCTGGTGTCTCTATCTTTCCCTCTTGACTTTTTATAAAAATATTATATTAAAAAAGACACCCCTCTCACTCGAAAAACCCTTTCTTTTGGGCGCCACCTTAGCTTCCGGTTTTTGTTGGCTACAAGCTATTTTAAATACCCTTAATATTCCGGGCGATCGAATTTTACTCTGTCTTGGTTGTACTAATCTCTCTTTTGGCTTTCCTCATCCCAATGGTTTTGCCATTGAGCCACAGTTCATGGGTAATCTCTTACTCGCCCCAGCTATCTTCTTGGTCTTTCGAGTAATTCATCCGAAAACCCACCAAACCCGCAAAACCAAAATCCTCTACCTCACACTAGCTGGGTTTATTATTTCAACACTTTTCTTGATTTTTTCAAGGGGTGCCACCTACTCCTTCTTCCTGGCTGTCGCAGTAATTTTTCTTTATGAAATATTTCACACCAAAAAGAAACTCCTTGTTGCCTCGAAAATTATCTCACTGATCTTATTCCCTCTAATTTTTGTTACAATCGCTCAAGGTTTAATGTCAGAATTCGGTCCTACCTCTGATACGTTTATGGGTGGAGTTAGTCGTTCACTTAGTCAGATGACGCTCGGCCGCATCAAGATTCCTCTTCCCGAAGCTAAAAATCCTTCAACCACCTCGAATGGATCGTCTAATCTTTCACCTAACTATAATGCTAATACTAATGCAAGTACTAATTCTAGCCCTAATTCCACCTCAAACGCCCCGCTTTTCGATGGTTATATTACAGAATCAACCGATATTCGTGTCAAGCTCTCGAAGATGGGTCTGCAGCTCGCCCTTAGTCACCCGGGACAATTCTTTTTCGGCTCTGGACTAGGATCTTCCGGTGTTGCCCTCTATCAGGCCTTTTCAGAACTTGGCTCTACCAAAGAAATTACTCAAAACCAATATGTCGCTATCTTAGTCGAGACCGGTTTTATCGGTATCTTGATTATTTTCTGTAGTGGTACTTGCGTATTTTATCTCTGTTATTCTCGCCAAAAACTTGTAAAGCCATCCTCTAGTCAATCTTCCAAGCAATCCATGAAAAAATCCAACTTCACCAGCTTAATCTCTAGTATTGCTCCAGCCAAACTCTATTTTATCTCTCTAATGTTAGCTTATGCCGCCTCGGTTTGTTTCTTCTCGGGCCTTCCGAATGCCTTGCATATTTACTTAGTTCCCGTCCTCTACCCAGCACTTTTTGCCAAAAATTCGTATAAGGTTCAGCGCCTTTGCAACACTTCATAAGGAGTTTTTAATCCTATTCCTAAGTGGATTCTATCATAGTTATAGTATCTAATAAAACGATTAAGCTTGTGATCAATAAAGTTTATGCCCTT
>SDRH01000023.1 GCA_007845165.1 TM7 phylum sp. oral taxon 351
TATGTCTTTACCTCTATAATATGCCATAAGGTAGTCCTTTCTTATTTATAGTTAGATCCTAGAAATAAGTTTAAGAGCTACCTTATTTTTATGCAATATTTTGTTGCAAAGGTCCTGAGCTATTACGCTTCATTGACTTTTCAAACCTTTTATGTTAAAATACATAGATTAAGTCATTCCGACTTAATTGGCGATTCTTCGTATGAAGGACGTTTCACCACACTGAAAAGTGAGTACCTTAAAAGAAGATTTAAAGTTTAAGGTCTTTCATTTTTCTATTTTTAGGAGGGTAAAGATATGAAACATGAAACTAACATCGTAGAAAAAACAACAGTTAAATCTGCTAGTCTGCTTGACCACATCTGTAACTTAGGTCTCAGTAAGCACACTGAGAGCTACCTCAGTCACAAGTTTGGCACCACGAATGAACTACTCTGGAAGGTTCGCCACGAAGCCTATCTCAGAGAACATCACCCAGAAAACAGTAGTTATCTCGAGAAGCCACTTTGGGATGCCTATGTCGCTTTCGATCGTGCTGGCTACATTCGACACGACATTAAGCCCGAGGATTTTATCCTCAATCGGCTTCGCAGACTGGCTAAGCCCGAGCAATATCAAGCTTGGAATTGCGCCGCTGATCTCGAAGATTTTTGCGAGATTAATCCAGAACAGGGAAGTTCTGATCAATCTGATTACGCTTATGGCAATCAAAGGTATGAAAATTTCACTCCGCTCACCGAAAAACAGCGCGAGGAAATTCGACAGATTCTCAAAGATGTTTTACCAGACGAGTTAACTTACCAGATTATTTGTTTTCGGTATTCACTCGAGGATGGTAAATGTCATCCCACCGCTGAGACCGCGTTGAGGCTTAATCGCAAGATTAGTAAAGTCCGTGGACTAATGAAGAAAGCCTATTTCTATATCAAAGATTGCGACCTCTTCGATGTCATCTAAATCTTCAGAAACCCCGCCTCATCGCGGGGTTTTCTCTTGTCCAAAATTTTCCACTCATGGTAAACCCATAACAATAGCCCAAGCACTATAGACGCATGATATTACTCAAGATATTACATGCACTTCATGTTTTTACCATAAAAAAGACTGCTTAATCTCTAAGCAGTCGAAAGATTGAAAAGGTATTAGAACAAAGTTATTCATTTTTTATACTCACGATTAATTTCGGTTTTGCTGCGGCCGCATCAGGCCGTACTTCTTAAAACTAATACTCCCCGTGCGCCTTTCAGGGTCATAATTTGCTTCAAATCTATGTTTCGCATAAACCGCTTTTTCCTCACAAGCACCAGATAGGTCAGCCAAGCATTTTCCGATCACTTTCACATAATCATAAGAAAAATCCGAATATTTCAATTCTAGAATCTGAAAATCCTTCACCAAAAGAAGCTCTTCTCCCTGCGCATAACATTTATTCGCCTGGAATTTTCCATTTTCCACCTGAAATTCAATGCGCGGTCGTAATTCTTCATCATGAGCTAACTTAAACCCCTCTAAAAGCTCCGACAGATATGGCCCATCTTTAATCCGATAGACCCGCTCCTCGATGTTTTCGTCGACCGACAAACTTTTGTGTTCATTGCCATTTTCGTTGATACCCATACCGATATCTCTCCTTTCAAAGAACTATCCCCATCGGGACAACCAGCATGATTCACTATTGAACCAATATCTATATTTTGACATAAAAATAAAAGTATGTCAATAGAAGAAAACCGAACACTATTTATGACCAGGTCCGTCCAAAAATCAACACTTCCACCCCTGTTATTCATTGACATAAAAGCTACCACATTGTATAATATAAAGGTAGTTTTTACTCGCACCTTAAAATTTTGGAACCCTGCCTACCATGTTTTAAGGTGCATTTCTTGTGAGGAGGATATTATGAAACTACCCCTGATTCATCACGATACGCATGCCAAAAATATCGCTATTTTGAAAGATTGGCAACTCTTTTTCGAAGAAAAGGATGGTTACCCTAATCGCCAGGAGGTCATGATCGACTTTAGCCGGTTTTATCATCATCTTAAAGATCATGAAATAACTATTTCCGGCAAATGTCTCCTGAGTGGTCTGATTTATGGCGACCCTAGATTTAAAGATGGTGAAGAGATTTTCACTAGTCCCATCACACATTTTGCGCGCGTAGCCAAAGATTATTGCCTTGGTGCCGAACACGAATTAATTTGTACCACCACGACAAACCAGCATAAATATTATTTTTATGCCGATCACTACAGTGATGATATGTCCAATATGCTACTGGATATGGCTAAATTTAATAAACTCAGTCTCATCCGAGATTATTATTTACCGACTAGACTTCAGTATCCGAACATCGATCGTCACTTCATCTAATCTCATCCGAGATTCACCCATGGAGGTCATGCCTATGAAGAAACCTAAATGTAAACCTGCGTCTACGCTAAAATCCGTTTCCGGACTCGGGCTTAGCAAGCGCGCCGAACGCTACGTGGAGAAAAATTATTTTTCCATGGATCAATTGGTTTGGCACGTACGTTTTCTGTACTATATGATGCAATATCATCCGGAAACCCTCAAAGCCTATCGCCCGAAAGTTTTCACGGAAATCATCAGCGCTTTGAATACTGCCGGTTATATTCGTACAGATTTTGTCGCCGATTCTTTCGGTCTTAAATATCTTAAACGTGTGTTACTCGGCAATAAGTGTGAGCCAGTTATCCTGGAATGTTTCTTGCCGGAGTTTTGTAAGAAATCCAATCGTTTTCGTTTAACGAACCGACCAGACGATCAAAGTTGTTTGGAATGGAATAAAATTTACGAAAATGATACGCTTCTTTATAAAAAATCTCTCAAAACTTTCCGTTCCAATCTGCGTGCCTATTTAACCGCAGCTGAAATAAAATATTTCGACTATCGCTTCGGCTTCAATAAGCACCGGACCCACACTTTATCCCAGACTGCTGCAGAATTTAAACTCACCATTCCAGAGGCTAAAAAACAGGAGAAGGAAATCCTGAAGAAAATTGAACTTAGTAAAATTATTTACACGATTTAATCTAAAAACCTGTCTGAAAACCTGGTTCCAAAAAAATAAACCCCTCATTACGAGGGGTTATTTTTTTCATTTGCGTTACTTCAATTCTTCCCAGTCCATATCAACCGTATCGTCCACGGCCTCTGCAAATTCAGGATGCATCATTCCGTCAAACAGCAGAATCATCCTGCTCTCCTTCGTGAATCCCAGGTAAACATTACCTTGCATATATTGATCTCGTGTCTCCCTATAGAAGAAACGATTCAAAATATACTTCTTGGCATTTTCCGAAATATCAATTCGCATCAAGAGATCTAGTTCTAGCATGATGCAGGGCTTATCCAGGATTTTATCTTTGCTATCCTCTAGATTCTTTAGGGGATATCCCTGCAACATCACCCCTGGCAAAAAAATCTTCGTTTCAGCTTTCTGAAATTTTAAGTCCCCCATCGTATTGACGGCTTTCTCTAGCCGCTCATCTCTGTCTTCACCAACCGGTACCGTCAATCGCCAAACATCATAGACAATCGCCTCATCGCGAATCACCTTGTCCACTAGTCCCCGATTTGTAAACGGCATTACACTACTTAACCCCTCATTTCGCATCTTTTTACCTCCATAAAACAGAAAAATCGTAACGTCTTAGAAAATTAAAGAACCTATTCAGTTACGACTGACTACTCTGTTATTCTATAATATTTAACCTATTTTGTCAATCTAAAACATTGACAAACTTCATATTTAGTTTATAATTATGTAATCGGCCTCGCCGTATCGCACCTTTAATTCACATCACATTTTTTAGGAGGGGACAATGAAAAATGAAGTTAGTAAAGCTTGGAAAGTCGACAGTTTAAGTCAGCTCGGTTATTCTCATCTCGTCGATGGTAATGTTAAAAATTATGTCGAACGTAATTATGAAACCGTAGAGCATTTGATCTGGGATTGCCGCTACCTATATTATATGGAGCAGTATCATCCAGGAGTTATTCGCAGCATTCCACATTCGCTCAAGGTTTGTATGGAAATTTTTGAATACAATCATTTGATTTGCCGGAACATCGATTCCAGAATCATCGGCATGTATTATCTCTATCGCACGGTTTACGGCGACGACTATGAACCTTTGATTTTGGAATATCGTGACCCCAAAATCACCAAAAAGGCTCATAATTATCAGCTCACTGATCGCGCCAAAATTCTCACCGTCCACGACTGGAATCAGCTCTATGAGGAAGATATTTGTATCGACCTCGAGAGGAGCCAGAAAGAACTCAAGCACCTCGAAAACATTCAGCGGGTTTTACAGCGTGAGTTGACCAAACGTGAATATCGCGTCGTCAATTTTAGCTTCGGCTTGCAAGGTGATAACATTCATAATTTGCGTGAAACCGCAGTCAATGAAGGTTTACTTCTCACTCAGACCGATCGCCACCTCAAGTCCGCGCTCAAAAAAATCCAACCTTATCTAACTAAAATCTAGCCCCTATCTAGGGGCTTTTTAGTGCCAAAAAAAGAGCCCCTCATCCTTTAGGAACTCTTGGTAGAAAAACTTAGACGATGACTCGTTGACACTAGATACGGGTCACCCCGGTCGCTCTATCTAGCGCCAGACGGGTCACCTACCCAAGCTACTCTACACCCACAACGTTTACGCCAGTATATATTTTACTCGTCCAATGTGGCGAGTGTGGCGCCCTGATGTATTTGCTCCAGCCGATCTTTAAAAATCGGCTTAGCATCCGTAGAGATTAGATAATACTTATCCATTTTAGAGGTTACCAGATAAATCTCACTATCACCGATAGTTTCTTGCATCTCCTTCCAGTTTTCTGGCCGGAAAATATTTAGCAGCTCCTCCTTGCTCATGAGTGGCAAATCAAGCTTCTCAATCGACTGAATATTCAAGATTTCACTCGGCCTCCTTGCATCATCGGAATCTATTCCACGCAAGCGAATTCTTACATCATCGGATTTTATTCCGCGCAAGCGAATTTCTTCCTCAAAATCGAATTTCGGCAGATGTCCGTAGTAAAATGCATTGAACATCTTAAGCAAGGCAAACTGATCTATCGCCGTATGAGGTTCCATAAATTCGAAACTCCATCGACTCACCAGGGAATAATCCCGGCGAATTCGCAAATTTGCTGCAGCACGAAGTTCTTGAGCCTTCTCACGTTCGCGTCTTTTCGACATATATCCCCACCTTTCTGTCGTGTGTCATCGACTAAAAATAAAATGTACTTTAAAACTTAACCTTTATATTATACCACATTTAACAAAAAATCCTAGCCTAAGCTAGGATTCTCACTAATGCTTAGACTACGGTTTCTTTTTTCGCTTTTTACCTTTACCATCCTTAGGCCCACCTTTTGGCTTATCATTTTTCTTAGAGCCATCTGAACCAATATCTTTCTTTTTCGAGTCATCCATCTCCAATGTTGTCGACTTCTGACCGTCAATATTGGGTCTATCCAAATTACCTGGTTTATCTTTCACTTCACCATCTGGCTTCTCGAGACCCTCGTCGTCCTCGGAAAAATCATCCTCACCCCCATCATAATATCCCCGCATATCACCATAGTCATCCATGAAGTTCATCGCTGAAAAGATTTCTCGTTCCAGTATCATGCGATTTAAATTTAGGTTATCTAAGACTGAGTTGGCTTTCTTATTTTGCTCAATTTTTTTATTCAATAACAGAGCAAATGATGGATTTACGGCACTCAAACCTACATAAAATTCACCGCTAGCTGCCGCGATTTTATAGACCAGCTCCGATTTTTTTACTTTATAGATAGGATGCTGTTTCCGCATTTTACCAACAAAAGCTTTGTTCTCTTCTATAGTGAGCTTCTCGATTCGCGCCACATTATCAATCACTCCGTAAAAACCCGGCTGCCCAAGCTCTAAGATATTATCAAAACATGGGTAACGCGATGCGCCAAATAGGGAAATTCCTAAATCCTGAATTTCTAAAGCCATGGTCCTTCTATGTAAAAATAAGGCAACGCTCCTTAAAAATTCGTCATACGCATACTCCACCCCATCCGCTGGCACTGTCGGGAACAAATACCAGTTCTGGATAAATTTCGATCCCAGCACCATATCTTCATGAAACTTCTGTTTCGCCGCTAATTCTTTTCTCTTATTTTTATCATTATCTTTCATTTTTTCACCCCCCAATGAGATAAATCTAAGCACTAATTTTCAATGTACTTTAACCAAAGCTAACTTTCTAGCCTCATTCTATCACACCCCTGTTATTTTTACATCCTCAAGCGTTATTTCTCGCCAATAAAAAACTCCCGACAATGCCGGGAGCCTTGACCATAGAAGTGATCAAGAAGGTAAGTTACGTTCCGCTACTAAGCGAGCGGTGGGCTCCGTACTACCTGTACGGTAAGGTGTAGAGCAAACAGGGAATGGGAACGGGTTACTTTTTAGGCAAAAACTATTATACGGTTATTTTTTGCGCTACGTAGCTCAAAACACTCGACCAACGACGTGCCATCTAGAGCAGATCTACTTAATCTCTCAACGAAAATCTGTGAGTTCACACAGGCTTCCGCCTACTAGCGTTTCGATCTGTCTTTCAGGTCGAAGTGTATGTACTTCTTCTCCAAAGTGTGTGACTTGACGCTAAAATAAGTATTTGGGTTAATTCAGCTTGCGAGGCGTCCTTAACCTTGGTTAAGTTCCCATTCCTGTTTATAAAAGAGCTCGTCTAGCGCTGGCATTATAATAACATAACTCATATTATTTGTCCATACCTTTTTTGACATTTTATACTTTTTATGGTAGAATTATATAGATTTAGTTCATTTTTTGATTTCTCTGAATTAAATCGTTTTTTGACAATTTGTGGGTAACTGAAAACTTAAAAAAGAGGGGGATTTTTTATGCTAATTAGTGAACAAGTTTGTAAGCAAGTAAATCAGAGTAATCTAGCCGAGCTTTTACCAGAGCTTGGCCGCTACACCATTCACTGGGCTGACGAATGTCAGTCTCGTGATCAACCCGGCTGCGAATATGGCATCACCACCGTGAGTTACGAAAATTGTCTTTTAAGCCACGTAATTCGTGCACACGAAGAAGCCAAAATACCTGGTGAAGTCTTAGTTTTACAGGCTAGAGAGGTTTTTTATAATGAACTTTCTCCTAGCAAAAAACATGCTAAATGGCGTCGCAGTTTCTGGCAGGTCTTGCTAGATGAGGGATACATTCGTAAAGGCCTCACTCCAGCCAATACTCAAGACACCTTTGCGGTGCATAAGCTCTATCAGATGGTTTATCATGATTTATCAGAAGCCAGCCAGCTAATCTGTAGCAAAGACGCCCTGTTTAGTAGCAATCAAGCTTACGAAAACTTTGTCATACTTTCTGACCGTGAAGTCAATCGCGTCATGGAAGTTTTAAAACGCTTCCCAGAAGATTTTTTCAATTGTCTTGATCTATTTTTTGGTATCGACATTCATGAACCCTGGAAAATTAATCAAATTGCCCGGGCGCTCGAAATTCGATCAAGTGAAGTACACGAGATGATTAATAAAGCTTTGCGCGCTATGCGAGAAGATGAGCATTATCAACTGCCACCACTTGATTCTATTGTACAGGTACTACCAAAAGAAGTATTTCGAACACCTGATTCTAACGAGCAACTCTACATAATTACCAATTTTATAGAGTTAACGCCCGCCTTTGAATCAGTATCTAAGACTTACGAATTCAAAAACTTGTCTGATTTTGTTCACCAGTATTACAGAAGTCCAATGAAGGAGGTGATGTAATCGATGTTTATCCATCGTATTAAGAAGATGCAGTTTGACGTTCCTTATGCGGAATATCAGCGTTGTCTCATTGCTTCATCTGTTGCTGATACTTACGATGAGGCCATCCAGGAATGGGAGGTCATCAAGATGGAGTATCACCCAGACAAGGATTTGATTAGTTTTAGTAAACGCGTCCGCAGTCATACTGGCTGCACGATTCGGAATCGTAATACCAAAATCCTGCTCGGGCCCTTTAGCCTGACTGGATTAACTAAGCTCGGCAATAAGGATTTCAAACACCAAGCCGCTTTGCTTAGTCGCCTCATACATTTTAGACGCGACTATAATTTTGACCAAAAAGTATCTATCAGTAGGGAATATTTTAGTTCATATGGTTTTAAATTAGCCTTAGAGCAGAAATTTCTTACTCAGGAGGAATATGAAGATGCTGACCGGCTATTTCGGATGAACTTTACGCAATATACGGAAGCTGATCACAAATTACACTTCAAGCTTATGAAGGATCATCTGATTCCATTTGTAAAACATTACTTCAAAGAGAGAAATACTAAACTCAAAGATTCGGTGCCATTCTCGGAAACCGTAATCGAAACTTCAACTTAACTTAAATTTTACACGCACCTTAACCCCACAAATGTCAAAAAATTGGGTCCCGTTATGGGGCCCTTTTTTTCTGGCCTTTTTATATAATAAATAGCATGGAACAAGTGAATTCCAAGCGAACTTATCTGGTGATTGACCTCAAATCTTTTTATGCTTCTGTCGAATGCGTCAAGCGTGGACTCGACCCCTTGACCGCTCGCCTCGTGGTCGCCGACGAATCACGCACCGAAAAAACTATCTGCCTCGCCGTCTCACCCGCCCTCAAAGCCCTCGGCATCTCTGGTCGGGCCCGTCTTTTTGAAGTTTACGAAAAAGTTCCTCGTGGTAGCTTTATTATTGCCAAACCTGCCATGGCTGATTACCTTCAGGTTAGTTCTAAGATTTTTGCTATTTATGCCGCCTATGTTGCCACCGAAGATATTCACGTCTACTCTGTCGATGAGGCTTTTCTTGACATTGCTGGCTATCTTC
>SDRH01000024.1 GCA_007845165.1 TM7 phylum sp. oral taxon 351
AAAATCTCGCCAAAACTAAGTGAGAAAGGCGCTGCGGAGACAATTTTTGAAGCCCAAGAATTCATGAGATTCCCATTTAAGATGGTACAAAGTGATAACGGTGCAGAATTTCAGAATCACTTTCAAGGCAGACTGAATAGCAAAGGAATTAAGACTAGACATTCCAGAGTACGTCATCCAAATGATGATGCACACATAGAGAGATTTAATAGAACTTTAAGAAAGGAATGTATCGGGCAATACAATCCCAACAAGGACATAAACTTTATTGATCACAAGCTTAATCGTTTTATTAGATACTATAACTATGATAGAATCCATTTAGGAATAGGATTAAAAACTCCTTATGAAGTGTTGCAAAGGTGCTGAACCTTATACGAAAAATACGGCCATTTTCGGACCGTATTTCTTAAATCAAATTAGTTAGATTTCTTGGATTTGGTTTTTGTAGTAGTTTTTCTGGTGCGCGTGGCAGGCTTCTCAATCAAGATGCGGTTATTCACGTTGTCAGTAGCAACCTTATGGTAAGTACAAGATTGATTATCGCTAATTTCCAAATCACCTAGGTCGTCATTCTCTAGATTTTGACTAATTTTCGACTCAAGAAAGAGCTTTAGAAGTGCCCAAACCACGACATTAGTCGCAAGGGCAATAAAACTAATTAACGGAATAATCAATAGCGCTACACCAAGCGCACGGTCTAACAGAGAGACGACAGCGGCGAGCAAGAAGAATATGAGAGCGACTAAACCATAAGTCACCTCGACAAGCTTCAGTTCTTCTTTATTTTGATAAAGATTTTTGAGATATTTGACAATTCCAAGTTGCATAATGCTTATATTATATCACATTTTAGCATAATTACAATAGCAATCCTGAGTTAACATCTCTAGTGCAATATTAGTACCTTGGTGCGATTTCGCGAGAGTAGACCATATAGGCTTGGCCACCACTAAGGGATTGGCGGTAGGCCCAGAAGTAAGCATCGGCCCGGAGAGTGAAGACTTCGGCTGGGTGGATGGAACCTTCGGCGTAATAAGTGCCAGTAGGACCGGTTTGAAGTGGGTGGGTGCCAGCGCGGCCGCCACCAGTATGGGAGCCAGCGGTGCGGTTTAAGATAAGTTTTCTAGCGAAGACTGGGCCGGTGATAGTGAGAGTTTCGTTGCAAGAGAGGGCATTCGGGTAGTGATTATCGGAACAGGTATCGATTTGGTTGTCGCCATAATCTTCGTCGAGAATCAGCCAGGCATCGATGTTAGTGACGTTGCTGGTGATGTTGATTTTCTTGGCGAAGATGAGGACTTGCGGGAAGTCGTCCACGGCGTTGTAGGTTTCGTGAGCAATATTGATGTTGCGATCAATGGTGAGGGTGCCATCGATGAACATGGCGAGAGTGTTCATGAGCTTCTCACCGGTGGTGTTGCTTCTCGCGATGAGGTTGCCGCCGCGATCGAATTGATAGAAATTGGCGGTACTATTCATGGCGCTGAGGCTGGTGTCTCCCTGGTGATAGAGCTGAGAGAGACCGAGATAATTCTTCGCGGAGGTTTCATTAGAGGTGAGGCTGGTGATAGTATTAGAAGAATTTCGGATAATGGTGTCGCGGAAGCGAGCCTTGAGACGGGCGAGGACGGCGGAGCCGATGCGGGAGATGCCGGAATTACCTGGCCCATTTTTATCGTTAGCGATAGTCATGTGGCTGATATTACTAATACCAGAAACTACTGAATTCGGACCGGTAGGACCAATGAAGGTATAGTAGGCATTCATGATGCCACCACGAGGAAGATTAAAATTATAGCCCTCTTCATAACCCATAGCAGCACCGGAACCGAAACCGAGAACTTTGCCGGCAGCGAGGACGCCGAATTCATCCCAGGAGCCGAAAGATCGGGTTTCCGCAGAAGGATAGGCGCCGAGGCCACCACCAACGGCTTTTTCTGAAAGAGAAGTTTTAATTGTGCCGTTAGTATAGAAACCACCACCGAGGACTTGGAAATTTGGCTTCTTGGCAAGTGTGACGCAAGAGGCGGCCGAGACATGGTGAAGATTATTACCACCATTCATGGCAGAGCCGGACATATTATTCTCGACAGTATTACTATCTGAATCGTGAGAGGCGGCTGGCCAAATGACCGAGCGAGTACAATATTTCTTGCCGAGGCCACCACCTGGGAGATCGTCTGGGATGGTGCGATCGTAGGTGTCGGTATTGAGAAATTCACCAGTATATTTGCCGACGGAATTGATACGGCCAGTGACAGTATCGACTAATTTACAACGCTCGATGCCGGAGCCACGACAGATGTTACCATTCGCGACGATCTGCTCTTGGAGCTTAGACTCTGGGTAATTTTCGTCGACAATCATTTCGTAAACTTTGACGGTCTGGTCGTCACGAGTATGGGTGGCGTATGGAGTTTTGGAGACCAATTCGTTTGCGCGAGGAGCGACGCCATAATTGGCACCAATACTAATTCTTGCGCCGAGGAAACCGACCCCACCTTCAGAAGATTCGATGTAACTGTGGATGGAAGTATTGAAATTGTATGGGGTGTAGACAGAGGATTTCTTTTCGGTTTGGCCAAGGTTTTGCGTGGTAGTACCGACGTGGCTGTCTGGATATTCTTTTTTCCAGTGAGTCACATACTTGTATCTATGCTCCCAGTCTTCACAATGTCCGTTCGGCAAACGAGAATTACAATGACTTCCTATCTTAATTTTTTGGACATACGAACTATTTCCCTGCGAGCCCCAAGATGCACCACCGCTTCTGGCGTCGCCGGCAGAATCAAAACTATTATACGAGTGATGATGAACATTTTCTGCGCCATCCTTACCAGACCAGGTAGTATATTCGTTATACCAGGCGCGGAGATTATCATAGCGGATACCTTGTGAAATTACCGTACCAACCTCGGTCGTGGAGCCGGTCTTATCGGCAGAATTACAACCGTGCTGATAATCGATAAAGCCTGGAATCTGATAACCAACTGTTAGCTTTGGTGCATACATACGATAGTAATTGGTTTGACAACCATATTCGGAAGAGGCGTTTTGGGTTGGCGAATAAGCGGTAAAGCCATAGTCAGACGATTCGATGCCATTGCCACTAAACGGACGCTTATTACCGCGGCCAATAGTATGATAATTTCCATCGTGGACCGGAGAGTCGCCGAATAAATATTGATTATTTTCAGAACCATTCTTCTGGGCAAATATCTGAAAATTACTTTCGCCTGGCGGGTCCGCGCTACTCACATGAGAGCTCCCAGTTTGGATACCAACCTGTTGAATCGGAAAACAGAAGGTTTCATAGAATTGGACACGATCTCCTGGCTTGGCGAAGACGTAGTTTTTACCTTGGAAGTTCTTCTGCCAAGAATTATGGCCGAGAGTACCAGAGTAGGAATGATTCACTACACCAGTATCGGCGGAAGTGTTTCCTTTGTAATAGGTGCCGAAGTTACCAGATAGTTGAGAACAGGTAGTTTGGGCGGTAATAGGCGGCTTGGTTTTATCTGATTCGTCTTTTTGTTCGATAGGATTAGGATCAATGGTTTGGCGGCTACAGAACCAAGAAACATCATGGGTTTGCCATTGAGCTTCGTATTCGGCGGATGGTATGCCAACAGATGTACCGTTGTAATCCATATGAGCTGCATCGTCATTAACAAATCCATCAATTGGGGTACCTCTATGATATACTCCGCCATTAAATAGTTCAGAATACTTCTGAGGAAACATAATACCGCCAGTGCTACGATACCCATTCCCAGTTTTTTGATAAAGCGGATAACCAAAAACAAAGACACCACGAGAATTCTTACAAGACATTCTAGTATTTGGATTCACCCCTGGCATTAAGGAATTATCTACCGGAAACCCAGGTTTTCTATTATTTAGAATATCTCGGAAAGTAAAAGTATCCCTCTTTTCATTTGGTATACCATTTGCCTCAAAATCATAATAAAACCAGGCTAGACCACTATATTCACCATTTCGTTTTGTATAACAAGTTCCACCGACTTTGCATTTTTTAAGATCACCCGCTTCATTACCATGAGTAACCTCATGCTTACCACCATTGCCATACACACTGGAGTTGATGAATAGTAATGATAAGAAAATAAATCCGATTATTACTGTAGTAAATCTTACAGTTTTAATTATTTTGCCTCCCATAATGCTTATAGTATAACACATTGAGTTCAATAAAAAACCACCCATAGTGGGTGGTTTAAAGAAGTATTAATAGAGCATTCTACGTCCTTCGTATGGTTCAATAAATCCATAGTTTTTAATTTCCCTATGAATATCACCAAAGGATCTAGCGGAAGTAAACTGAAGCATCTGTCTTAACTTATCAAGCTGATCGGCGGAGATGAAGAGTACCTCATTTTGGTTTTCCCTATAGAGGCGAACATTAGTAACGTCTCGCTTCTGAGAATAGAAAACCATTTCGTAAACATGCTGCAATTTCCCCTCTGCTCTAGCCTTAGCCTGAAATTCATATCTCTGCTTCAACTCGAAAAGCTCCCACTTAGTAAAGCCGGCTTCAATATCTGCCGGAAGGATAACAGTCATCTCTTGACTATAAGTAAGAGCAGGATTAGAAAAGACTGGAGTTTGAAGTTGAATACGCATCCCAAATGGATCAGTTCTCTTAGATTCAAAGACTACAATCTTATCAGGATAAACAGCACGATAGCCGTCTACTTCTGGACATTCCGGAATTTCCCTTTCCCAACTGTCTGGATTAACGTAAAAGGGCTCCAATGAGCGTAGTCCTTCAACGCCATATTTTCTACCTTGGCCGCTAGAATTATAACGACCTTCCTCAACGATATTTCCTGTATCTTCGGCCCACTGATAGTACATTAACTGGCCATTATCGAAGCGCTGGTAGAGATGCCAGTCAGTGGCATCAAAGGTCTTATTCTCAGCCTTCAATTGTTGAGCTGGGAACTGATACTTAGCGGTGTCATACTGCACGTTTTGAACATCCGTGTTCGTTGTGTTAGTATTTCCACCTGACTGGGTAACTCCTTGGTTAGCACTAGGCTTCAAGCCTAAGACACCAGCTTCAGCTTCGGTTGCAAAAACATTCGTAGCAAAAGCTACTACGGCCAACATAGTTACTAGAAAAGTCTTTTTCATATTAACACCTCTTTCTGAATGAACTACTCTGGCCTATCCAGAGTAGTAAACATGGGTTTCTCTCTGAATATCAGAATCTGGTTGCATTATATAACATTTATGGTTAAATGTCAATCATAACACTGAGTTAACATCTCAAGTGCATGTAGGATAAACGGACATATGAGAAAAGGAGGAGGAAGTCTGGCTCCTTCACAAGCAAGGAATTCCTCCTCCTTATTTCTCTTTTGCTTCTTTTCTCTTTGTGGAAAAATACTGTCTAAGGTATTGCTTTGGGGATAGGTAACCCAGTGGTCGCATTGGCCGGTCATTACCTCTGTCCTGATGCCGTTTAAGCCGTCTTTTAAAATCATCCTCATTCACTATCAAACGGCCTAATCTAACTACTTCAGAATAGAATAATTTTTGATCTTCACGATGGCTTCGTTCAACTTTTCCATTATGCTTAGGGGTATGTGGTTTGATGCGTTTTAGCTTCACTCCTAGACGCTTTGCTGTTATCTCGAACATGCTATGGTTATTTTTGTTGTTGGCAATAAAACTTTTTGTAAACTCCATTCCATTATCGGTCTGTACACACTCTACCTCTATTCCGAGTGTCCTGAAGGCAGATACCACCTGGCATAAGAATAAGCTTGATGAGTAAGTATTATGCTCACGGTAACCACACAATATGCGGTACCTAGAATACTCATCTATGGCCGTGTATTGGTATAGTTCAGTACTATCATATTTTTCTATATACTGTAGCGATAGACATTCTTTGGGGACATATTTTACATCAATTTGAACACGTTGCCCTGGATAATCCATTTGTTCGTAAGGTTTATTTATTTTACAAGTGGGGGATGGCCTAGACTTAGGATCTGTTGGCAATTTAAGACGCCTCAAAACCTTCGCTAAGCCTTGCATGGTGCGTTTGTATCCTCTTCTTTGCAGCCTAAGCCAAAGATCCTGTAAACCGATATTTGGATTACGTCGCCTCATATCTTTTATCAGTTTTATCTCTTCGGCGGTATGCGCATTGGGACTACTTTTTGGCTTTCGCGACTTCTTACCTAGGGCCTCTATTTTTCTTTCGCCTTTTTCGTACATTTTTATCCAACGATAGATGCTTGCTGGAGAAGCATGGCAGTCTGCCGCGGCACGTTGTACTCCAAATCTCTTCGCATGGTTAATCGTACTCATACGATAGCGCATTTCTTGTGTTATACTCAAAATATCCCCTTTGCCAGTATTAGTTGATAGTCTTCAACTTCAACTATACCGCTTGGGGGATTATTTTGTTAAGAAATTCTCATATGTGTGTTTAGCTTACAAACACTGAGTTAACATCTCAAGTGCAACGCCTTAAGGAGTAAGAACAGGAAGTTATATCATAATAAGACTTAGCTACGTATTTTCGGACTGTTGCAATATAATAAAAGTATGATAATTTACGACCCATCTTCAGAAACTGTTTTCGGTCCATGCAATCTTAAGCTCGATGCTAAACCAGATAAATGTCTCTTAATTTTCGATGATGAAATCTGGAATGATTATGTTTTGACGAATAAAAATCTTGCAACTTTTTCTGCCAAGAATACTTATGGCAGAGTTTTTGACACTTACCGCTACCTCAATATGAATGGAGAAAAAATTCTCTTAGTTTATCCTACGACTGGCGCAGCTGGAAGTGTTTGCGATATGGAACTTTTGATCGCTAGTGGCATAGAAAAATTCGTTGTTTTCGGCACCTGTGGCCGGCTGGACAAAAATATTGCAAAAAATACGATTATTCTTCCCACCTCTGCATATCGCGAAGAAGGGACTAGCTATCATTATCTGCCAGATTCAGATGAAATTGAGGTGGATAAGTCACTTCTACAGAAGACAAAATCAGTTTTTGATAAAACTACTTTAACTACAATAGAGGGTAAAATCTGGACCACGGACGCGGTTTATCGTGAGACTTATGGTAAAGTAAAATTAATGCAAGAACGTGGCTGTCTCGGAGTTGACATGGAACTCTCTGCTCTACTTGCGCTGGCCAAATATCGAGACGTAAAATTCTTTCAATTTTTGATTGGTGATGATGCCGTGTGCGGAGAAACAAAACCTCCACTTGAGCGAAATAATCAAGAAATTTTTAATGCCGCCATTTCTTTATTGCTCAATATTTAAAAAGTAATCGTTATGGTTCTACTACGCACCATGTAAATAGATAATATAGATTTATTCGAATGCAAACAAAAAGCCCCGACTGGTTGCCGGGGACTATTTGTTTTTAGATAGGAATGATTTTAGATAAGTTTGGAACTATGGAACTCGCGCTTAAGATAGTAATAGCGATCTTGGCTGAGTTTTCCTGTATGAAACAAATCGCCTAACATCAGAAACATGTAGGCATTATGCCCATCCGAATAGAAGTAGTACTTACTACCGGAAACGGTTATGGCGCACATTAGATCATATGGAATACCATTGTGATTGCCGTGCTCAATTCTCTCTATCAATTCAACATCCGAAGTGAAAATCTCGTCACCATCGTTGAATCCTTTACGCCCGAACACCCTTCCGCCCAGCATACATTTTCCGGGTATCTTAAGTTTGTCAGCTGCGGAGTCTTCCCAAAATTTTGCAAATGCCTTCACAACGGCGACACGATTGTCATAACCATTAGCCTTCTCAAAATAGAGCTCCCATTCTTTAATCATAGGATTATATGCCATATTAGTCACCTCCTTGGTCTCTGTTAAAATGTTGCCTACAGTTTCAATACTCATAGTGTAAACCTCCGTAAATAGTAGTTTTTTGAACATATGTAAAGTTTAGACTAAAGCCTAAAAACTAAGGGGGGGAGTATAACATAAAAGTGATTATAATCTTTCCTTCTAATAACTTTTCAATGTACTCACCTTCTTAGTGCTAGACTTGAGCCTATTGCTCAATTGATTGTATAGTAACATAAACACTTTGATTTGTCAATATACGAGAATACTTTTCTTCAGAAAAGCAAGTGCGACGACAACTTCTAAAATTGGCGACCCAACTCTTATCCTCAAGTAAAACACTTTGAGATGTTAACTCATCTGTAATCTTGACAATTTAGCATAAACATGATAGACTATATGCAATTCGTCTATTTGTGACGGATTCGAATTTTAAGATTATTGTTATAGGGCGTAAGTCCCGCATTAGGACATAAGTCCTATTTTGAGGCGTAAGCCAACATTGTATAGAAAAGGGCCCTTGAGGTTCCGCCCATCTCAAAGAGAATGGGTGCCGCTTTCACGACTATAAGTTCTTCGGAACAAAAGTCGCGGTTAGAAAGGTCATCCATATGATGAACCTGAATTTCCTTACCCTCGAAACCATTACCCGTATTTCTACCAATGCCACCGATCTTAGCATACATTATGCTCCGGATCGCGGTAATGGCGAGGAAGATTATCGAATCAGAGTTAGTTATGCAAATAACTACGGTGCTTCGATAATTAAACGGGTTCCAATCGACGACTCATTTTCTCAGTCCGATGGGCAAGGTAAAGTATGTTACTATTGGGAGATTGCAATCCTATATCGTGACGAGCTTTGCTATTGCCTTGAAGATGAGGATGGAGATCGCGATTGTATCATGGGCTATTACTGTACTGAAGAAGAATTGGTTGAATTATGTAACCAAATCCGATGCAGACAGCAATAACCCAGGTGGTTTGAGGGGTGCGGGCCTTCGGGTCCGCACTGCTTAAAAA
>SDRH01000025.1 GCA_007845165.1 TM7 phylum sp. oral taxon 351
ATTTGGCGTAAGCGTGGTAAAGGCATAATCTGCAATTTCTGGCTTTGCATTAGTCACGCTAGCAAGAAAGGTAGATTTACCAGCATTTGGAAGACCCACGAGACCCACGTCAGCAAGAAGTTTTAATTCAATTTCCGCTTCAAAAGCTTCACCCGGTTCACCGACTTCGGCAATCACCGGAGTTTGGCGCACGCTAGATTTAAAGTGAGCATTTCCGAAACCACCATCGCCACCTTTAGCGATGACCGCCTGCATACCATCTTCAGTGAGATCGGCAATAACCCGACCATCACGTTTTACGACGGTGCCGACTGGCACTTCGACAATGAGGTTCTTACCAGAGCGACCGTTACTGCGAGTGCCGGAACCATTGCCGCCGTCTGGGGCGGTGAGAATTGGATTAAAACGAAAATCGATTAAAGTATTCGTATCCTTATCAGCTTGAAAAATAATCGAGCCACCCTTACCACCATTACCACCATCTGGGCCACCCTTATTAATATAAATTTCATGGCGAAAAGAGACGGCACCATCGCCACCTTTTCCAGCTTTCAAACTCACTTTTGCCGTATCACAGAACATATTAGAGATATTTTAATATATTTTGGTGGAAAAATACAGCATAAGGGGAAAGAATGTCGCATGAGAGAGAACGCCGCATACCTCGTTCCGAAGACGCTCAAGGCCGCTCGGCCAAGCTTATGCTCCGTCAGAGGTAAGTGGTATTCTCTTTTATTAGCCTATGGTTTTCGGGTAAAGTATCCTGGGCGACCGTTGGTTGGATCGTCGATGCGAAGTCCGTCTAGATTAACGAGGTCTGGGTTTCCCCAGTAGGTACCTTCACTACCTCGAAGACTAAACCTACGATGAAAAATCTCATAATTAGCGGTTAGATGTGATTGGCTGTATTGTTTTGCTGCACTTACATCGAAATCATTAGAAGCGAGAATCTTTTGGAGTTCGCAAACTTGACCATTATCACATAAAAACATTCGACTAAAATCTTTCACCTTTGGAGTAGTAAATGACGATAAATCTAGAACTTGGACATTAGACACGCTACCAAACATACCAGCCATAGTTTCGACATTTTGCGTATTAAAATTCGAAACATCGATGCTGGTAGAGCCACAACCATAAAACATATCGGACATATTCGTGACATTTCTGGTATTAAAATGACTTAAATTTAAGGTAGGAATCCTTAAGGTAAAGGCGAACATACTATTCATATCCTTAACATTTTCAGTATTAAAGCTTTGAATATTTAAATTTTTAAGATTAGACATACCGTAAAACATATAAGATAAGTCCGTGGCAACTTGAGTATTAAAGTTCGAGAGATCTAAATTTTGAATATTTGAATTCCCAAGGAACATTCGGGAGAAGTCTGTAACTTTTGAAGTATCGAACCTTGAAACATCTAGGTTTTGAACTTGCTTTAGGTTGTAAAACATGCCACTCATATCACGCACTTTTGGTGTACGAAAATTTGCGATATCGAGAGCGGGAAGATTAATCAGACCACCAAGCATATCGCGCATATCTTCCACGTTTTCCGTATTGAAGTTTGCAATATTTAGACTCGTAAGACTTGGTAAAGCCTCGAGCATACGAGCCATATTAGTAACTTTAGCGGTGTCAAAATTAGAAAGATTTAAAGAAGTTAAATCTTTACAATACTTGAACATTTGAGACATATCAGTGACTTCACTAGTTTCAAACGCAGCTAAATCAATGTCCTTAACTTTAGTAAACCACAGGAACATACTGGATGAATCTGGTGCAAGATGGATTTTTTCGGCAGCGGAATAATAATAGATGGTTTTTTCTGTGGCATCAAACCAGGCTTTAATTTCATAATCTGAGTTATCTGGATTTTCGATATTAATTGCGCCCATAGAAGCTGCGGGTGCCACGGTGCTACGCTTAATATGCTCGACATTATCCTTATTTTTTAGATTACAATTTTGCCCCGTAACTGGATCAACATGACAGGTTTGGTTCGGATCAAGTGCACCCACGCGCTGATTAAAATCCGGACCATTCGTCATTACAGCTCGCATTGTGTATGGGTTCGAAATAAAAGAAAGAATCAGTTTGTTGGTATAATTCCCTGACTCGAGATTATCCGCTAATTTCATGCCGATACTCAGCTGGTTTGATTCATTGCCATTGGTTTTTCCTGTAGTTTGGAGAATTTGTGCTGGTGTAGGTAAAGCTGGAATCGGCGCATAGTTCGTGGACGTACCGAACTTATAGCCCCAAGTATTATTTGGCAAATTATTCAGCATCAAGTTCGTACTGATTGAATCGATTTTCGCTCCAACAGTAGAAGCTGCATTAGTTAGCGCAGTGTTATTAGTTTCGGAATTTAATGTAGCAGTGTAGCCGGTGCGGTTATTTGTATTGACGGTAAAATTAAATGGGATTTCTATGGTTTTATCCGTGGAATTAATCACCTGATTTCCATTCACTTGCAAATTCGCTTGATCCACCGAAGCCGAAAGGGTCGGCACGAAGAGAGCGAAAGTATTGCTGCTTAGAATAATATTTGAAAAAGAGATTAAGCCTAAAAATATTCCAAGGAACTTCAATTCCTGTCTAAACCACCCCCCCCCCGTGAGGTTCGGCAGTTGTGATTTTTGGCTTTGCATATACATATATTTTAACATAAGCATAAAAAGAATATCGTATTACTTTTTAATTATTCAAAGAGAGAATGCCGCTTACCTCTGACGGAGCATAAGCTTG
This sequence comes from TM7 phylum sp. oral taxon 351, assembly GCA_007845165.1. Classification (GTDB taxonomy): domain Bacteria; phylum Patescibacteriota; class Saccharimonadia; order Saccharimonadales; family Saccharimonadaceae; genus Nanosyncoccus. Next base: position 2,755 of record SDRH01000025.1, read on the forward strand.
GCCGAACGGCCTTGAGTGTCTCCGGAACGAGGTATGCGGCATTCTCTCCCCCTTGAGTAGTCCGAAAAAAGGTATGCGACATTCTTTACTACGGTTTTCTCGTGAAGTAGCCTGGACGACCGTTGGTTGGGTCGTCGATATGGAGCCAGGATTTATCGGCCTGAGATGGATTGGCGAGGAAGGAGCCGTTACCGCCACGGAGTTTTTTACGATTATTAAACATTAGGGGGGATATTTTTAGCTTAGATATATTAAAATCATTGTTTACATATATTTTTTCTAGTTTATCGTTAGACACATAGCTATTTGCTAGTGCGAATATACTATTCATATCTGTCACCTTAGATGTATCAAAAGTAGAGAGATCAAGACTAGTTAGATTTGGTGTATTGTAGAACATATTACTCATTTCTGTCACCTGAGAAGTGTCGAAACTCGACAGATCAAGACTAGCCAGATTAGACATATTGGAGAACATCCTATTCATTACTGTCACCTGGGAAGTGTTAAAGTTGGAAAGATTGAGACTCACGAGTTTAGATGTAAACGAGAACATAAGACCCATATTTGTCACACGGGAAGTGTCGAAGCTAGAGAGGTCGAGATTAGTGAGCTTAGATGCCTCGGAGAACATACCTTCCATATTTGTCACCTTGGACGTATCAAAATTAGAGAGATTGATATTGGCGAGCATAGATAACTCAGAAAACATATATCTCATGTCTGTCACCTGAGAGGTGTCGAAACTCGATAGGTCAAGGCTAATCAGGTCAGGCAGAAAATAGAACATATTATTACTATCCATATTTAAATACACCTTCTCGGTCTCAGCGTAATAATAAGCAGTATTATCAGTTGAGTCTAGCCAGAGCTTAATTTCATAATCGGACTCTTCGTCTTCTATATTCACTGCATTTATGGAAGCGGCTGGCGCCACTGAACTTTTCTTAAAGTGCTCGATTCGGTTATCAAAGTCTTCTAAGCCTTTTAGCTTTGCATTAAAGTCCGGCCCCTCGGTCATAATGGCAATTGGTGTGTATGGATTAGAAATTATCGAAACCACCAACTTATTTGCATAACTTCCACTTTCTAGATTACTAGATAATTTCATGCCGATTTTAAAATTATAATTATCATTACCTGAAGTTTTTGTGGTAGTTCTTAAAAGATTCTCTGGATTATGAAGACTCGGGACCGGCTGATAATCTCCACCAGTAGGGCTTAAAAATCCCCAAGTATTTTCCGAAAAATTCGCAAGTGCTTTACTTGCATCGATAGATTCAATCTTCATACCGTTTGTCGATGCAGTATTTATCAAGGCCGTTTCATTGGTTTCGGTATTTAAGGTCGCAGTATAGCCAGTTTTATTATTCGTATTCACAGTAACACGGATCGGTAATTCTGAGGTTTGCGAGGCTGAATTAATTATCTGATTACCATTAATATTGACTTGGGGGTCCGAAATTGAAACAGAAAGATTTGGCTTAAATAAAGCACTAACGTTTTTCGAATTAAAATTAATTAGTATAAAGGAAAGAGTTATTACAAGTGGGAGAATCAAATATTTTCCCAACAAAATATTTGGTTTAAAAAGTGATTTTTGGCTCAACATCATTCTATTTTAACATAAGAATAATGCGATTTTTGAATTTTAATAATAAAATTATTATTACAACTTAGTGAAGTAGCCTTTGGCGGAGCTGCCATTGTCGATACGGAGCCATTCCTTACCAGCATTGGCTGGAATAATCATAAAGGAGTTCTTACCACCCCTGAGAGTTCGACGCTTATCGAAGATCAGTTTACCACCTTCTTCAGTAATATTTGAGATATCGAAATCATTTTTGGCATAAATATGCTTAAGATTATCCTCGCCTGGTCTAATAACGATACTACTAGGGTTCACCCGCTGGAACATCTTACTCACATTGGTGAGTTTCGGGGTTTTAAAATTAGTTAGATAAATATCGACAATACCCTTCATCTCCGCGAACATACCTTCCATAGTGGTGACATTTTCGGTATTAAAGTTCCCTAGGTCGAGGCTAGTAATACCATGGACCTGGTAGAACATATAGGCCATATCCGTAACCTTACTAGTGTCGAATTTCGAAGTATTGAGATCCTTCAATTCATTTGCGCCACTGAACATAGAGTTCATATTGGTAACTTTCGAAGTATTAAAATGATTCAAGTCTAATGATTTAATTGCAGTACAGTCCTTAAACATCTCACTCATATTCTCGACATTTCCGGTATTAAAATTGCCTAGCATAATATTTATTACACTACTCATACCAGAGAACATCTCTGACATATCAGCGACATTACTGGTGTCAAAATTATCAATCTTTAATACGCCAAGCTTATTGATCCCCTTAAACATCGCCTTCATAGTCTTCACATTTTTGGTATTCATAGAGACTAGACTTAGGCCAATAATTTCATAATTGCCGGCAAACATTTCTGACATATCAGTCACGTTTTCAGTATTAAAGCCCTCCATCGAGATGCTGTGCATTCGGTAGTTATCACGGAAGATTCCATGCATGTTGGTAACACTCTGAGCGTTGATATTTTCAGTCCTAATGTTACTATATGACCTTAGACCAGCAAACATATACGACATGTCTTTAGCATATTTGGCATCGAAGTTATCTATTTGGATAAGTTTAAGTCCGGACAAATCTTTAAAAGTGTTTTTACTATCTTCGTGGAAATAAATTTTGTCGGCTGCAGTATAAAAACAGACAGCACGATAAATTGGATCCCACCAGGCCTTAATTTCATAGAATGGCTTGGCCGGATCATGAATACTAACGACGTTGGTACTTGCGGCTGGTAGGGCAGAACGGCGTAGAATATTTTCGATCTTAGTTTTATCAGTGATTAATTCACCAAGTTTAGCCTGAAAGTCATCGCCAGTAGTTAGATAGGCGGCAGTCTCGAATGGATTAATTACCGTTGAAAGAACCAGACTACTTCGATAAATTCCAGGCATAAGATCCGTGCTAGCACGGACTACTACCCTGAAATTATTTTCGTTTGGTACTGAATCGGAGGCTTTATTAGTAGCAACAAGAGCTTTTGGCTCTGATTCTTTGGGGATTGGCATATAGTTATTTTGATTCTCCAACTGATAGGCCCAGGTATTTTTTGGGATCCAATCATCATGTGCGATTGGACTCGTGATTGAAGAAATTTTAGTACTAATTGTATTATCGATGTGTTTTAAAGCGGTTTCATCGGAATTAGCGCTAATAGTAGTAGTATAGCCGGCCGGAGCATTCGTTTTTACAGTTAGCTTTGCCCAATTATATCTTTCTGACGTATTAACCACATCGACGCTATAAAAATTATAATCAAACTCATTCCGATCAAAGGTAACACTCAACGTCGGATCTATAGCGTGACTATTGAACGACAGAATAAAAATATTAATAATTAATAAAATAACTAGATAGATCAATCCTGAAAATAGAATTTTATTTTCTTTCAAAAATCTAGTTTGGTTCGCAGTTTTAACTAAATTTCTCTCCATACATTTTCATCATAGCATAAGTGGTATAAAAGTATAGCTTGATTAAAAACAGAGATTATGCGCTAGTAGTTAAAACTAGCGTCCGTGGATGAAGAGATATTTAGCGTACTCGCTTGGGCCAATAGTGTAAGAACCGACCACACCCCAACCAGCACGACCGTTCATATCGGAAATCGTGATCGTACCATCAGCATTGACGGAGTCCACGATACCGACGTGACCATAATAACCGCTATTAGTCTGGAAAATATCGCCAGCTTGTGGGTTGGTACCACGACTGGTTGGGAAGAGACCAGAAAGTGCATAGCCCCAAGTATTGGCGTTACCGAGACCACCCGGAAGAATATGACTGGAACCCATGGCGGCACGACGTTCCCAGGTATACCAAGTACACCAACCCCATGGCATTGGGTTTCTGGAAGTAGAATAAGTACGATAAGAAGAAACCGAATAGGATGAGCTACCAGAGTAAGAAGAGGTATTACGCACGACAGGCGCCACATAATCAGGACGTTCCTTATCTGGCAATTCACCGTTCGGCAACAAGATAACCTGGCCTTCGACAAGAGTCTGATCTAGCTCAAGGTTATTTGAGGTAATAATTTCATCGGCGGAAGATTTGTATTTTTCGGCAATCGAGGCGACAGTTTCGCCAGATTTCACAGTATAAACGATACCGGCACGAGATGGGATATAAATCGATTCCCCAACTTTTGGCACATAGGAGGCCTTAAATTTATTAGACCAACGAATCATATTGATATCGACGCCACAGGAAGCGTATTTGGCGGTTAAAGTATCGAGAGTTTCCCCTTCGGCCATGACATGCTTAATCACGCCAACCTTGGCACAGGCGGCAAGATTCAAAGTAGTCGGCTTTTCCATTTTTTCGACAGAAGCCTGGCCGGACTGCTGGAGCACGGTGAAGGAGTTATAGTTCACGTTAAGTACATCAGAGGAGGCTAAACTCATGGTATTAGCCAGTTCAGAAACCATATAGAATTCGGAAAGTTGGTCAGCGGAGACGGCATAATCTTTTTTAGAAATGGATTCCAAGTTCGGACTGGAGCTATCGTCGGACTGCTGTTTATCTCTAGAACCAACAAAAGCCACACCAAAAATCAGGACAGATAGGGCGAAATAAGGAAATATCTTGGTTATAAAGTAATTTAAGCTAAATTGTGATCGTTTTTTCTTTGTCATAATTAGCCGGTCGCTGCCCCTAAATTTGCACCTTACAGAGTTTCTGACAGTGGTCGCGAATCTTCTGATTGTGCTCAGCGTCGGTGCCACTATAATACATTAAACCGTCGTCGCCTGTCAAGAAATAAAGCATAGAGGCTTTCGAGCTATCTGGTTCAGCTACCGCGAGCAGTGCCGCCTTAGAAGGTACGGCGATGGGACCTGGGGGAAGACCAGGAAACTTACGAGTATTATAAAGACTATTGACGGCTAAAATATCGGCATTGGTAGCATTCGTACGATTGATGCCAGTAATATCCGCGGCATAAGTCGCAGTCACATCAGATCCTAATGCAATCCCCTGCTTCAAACGATTTTGAAAGACCATGGAGACCCCTGGCATGTCTTCAGTGTTGGCTTCTTTTTGGATAATTGAAGCAAGAATGATGCCTTCGCGCAAGGTAAAGCCGCGAGCCTTGAACTTTTCTTCTAATTGATTAGAGACCACCACGTCATTAAATTGATTTAGGATGGTCGTGATGACATTTTCAAGCTTTTCATGGTTGTAAAATTGATAAGTTTCGCCATAGAGATACCCCTCGAGTGCTAACTTCGCGGGAATTTCTGGATTGGAAAGTTTAGTTTCGTCAGCATAGAGACCCTTGAGGATAGGATTATCGTAATGCTTGGTGAGAGCTTGATTAATTTCTTCTTCGGAATAGCCTAACGTTCGGAACTGATGGATGATGCCGGTCTGTGATTTACCCTTATCGCCGAGGAGATTAGTGCCAGGGAGAATAGTTAGATTAAAGACATCGGATGAGACGACGCCGTTAACCAATTGTTTAGCGATAGCTCGCGCCGACATGGTTTTGCGGAAACTATATTTACCAGCTTTTAGCTTGGCATGGAGATTATTGATGCGAGCATAAAGTTCAAAGGCATGAGGATTTCTAATTAAATCGGCTTGCTTGAGACTACTAGCTATTTCTTTAACCGATTCCCCAGCGGTCACTTCTGTTCGCATCGCTATTCCGAATGGTTATGTCTTGGTGAATGGTCAGGAAATTCCGGAAATTCTCCGTATTGCCAGACTAAATGATACTAATTTCTTCGTCGTGGGTTTACCTCGT
>SDRH01000026.1 GCA_007845165.1 TM7 phylum sp. oral taxon 351
CGTGAGATGTGGCAAATGATGACTCGCCAAGCCAATCTGGCCGACCAGGTAATTACCCCATCCGCCCATTTTGCCAAAAAACTTCAACTTTTCGGTGTCACCCGCCCAATTTCCGTTATCTCGAATGGCATCAGCGATCAAGAAATTGCAAATTTCACACCCCGAATCCGCACCTACCAAGACCACGAACCGCTTCGCATTCTCTGGTTTTCTCGCCTCTCTAAGGAAAAGCGTATTTTACCATTTTTAGAAGCACTCCGAATCGCCCAGGAACTTGAACCAAATTTTCGTTTTATTTTTACTATTATCGGTGATGGCAATCAGATGTCAAAAGTGCAAAAATTCTGCAAAAAACATTTCGACGAAGCATCTATTAAAATTCTCGGCACCATCCCGCACCAAGAAATCCTCCAAAAATATACCAAAGACCAACATCTTTCCATCATCAATTCCTACCAGTTCGATACCCAAGGCCTCACCATTTTAGAGGCCGCCGTCTGTAATCTTCCAGTTATTTATGCCGACCCCGACATGTCCGAAATCGTACCAAATCACGGTGGCCTCTGCGCCAAATCTCCAGCGCCTCGCGCCATGGCAGAACTTTTACTTAAAATCCACCACCAACCAGAACTTATTCAAAAACTCAGCCAAAATCTGGCCGCCAGCGAAAAGACTCATCTTCAGTCTCATCAAATCGAAAAGCTCCTTAAACTTTACCGTCAATTATCTTAATATCCCATTTTAATCTATCCTCAAAAATACACATCCAGATTCACCACTACCCCCATTTTCTCTTGAATTTTTAGAAAAATATGTAATAATTAGCCTAATAGAGGACGCACCTCTATTCTTGGACCTCAAAAATCCAAGCCCTACCCCACGGAAATACTTAAAACGTATTTCTCGTACCTTAAAAAGGAGATAGTTATGAGTGAAATTAAAAGTATACTCAGTGCTCAAACAAGTCTTAAGGAGAAGACCTCTGGAAGCATCTCAAGTGCAGAACCTGTGGCTTACATTTCCACTGAACTCAAGGAAAAATATTATGTTATCGATACTAATATCATTATTGATAACCCAGATATTATTCCCACCAAAAACGGATTTAAGAAATTAGCTATTAAAAATATCGACCTGAAAAACTCATGTATCGTTATACCTGACACTGTGCTCCATGAATTAAAAAGCTTCAGAAGCGAATCTTCTGAACGCAGCTTCATCGCCGGTAAGGTTTTAAGCCGAATCGATGAGCTCTTTCAATCGGTTATAGTTGATGAATCTTCCAAACTTGGTCGTGATCCCAATCTTGCCATTGGTAATCAAATCGCCTTCAATAACTGCAGCCGTGCTTTTATGGTTATTAAAAGCTCCGAATCTGCCGTGGTTTCTTGGGATTTTGAACCCGTCAATATGGATGAACAAATCTTCTTGCAGACTCTCGATCTATCCTGTTACTTAGTAAAGGCTAAACAGGCTAAGAACGAATTAGATGCTCTGAATAAAAAGATTCGTTTAGTAACCAATGATAAGGAAATGCGTGTTTGCGCTTTGGCACATAACATTAAATCCTTACCGCTGGAAACCGACCCCAAGTTTAAGTTCACCGGTCGACGCAAATGTGTCATTCCACCCGACCTCTATAGTCACTTCGTCCAAAAAGGTGGCTTCATCCCCTTAGAAGAATGGGAGGAACGTATGCCAGATGAGCCCACCTTGGTTCCCAACGAGTTCATTGAATTCAGTTGCGAAGATAGTATCGATGATGAAATCTACGGGAAAAGTAAGGGTGAATTTTGGAATATCGGCCGCTTAGATGTTAGTGGAGATGAAGATAAAATCGTCCACCTTAATAGCTACCTAAATAGCAAACAGAAACCCTTCCTGAAAGCCAAAACACCTGGTCAAGCCATGTATTTAGACTCTATCTATAATAAGAATATTGATATGATTCTAGTTTCTGGCTGTCCTGGTACCGGAAAAACTTTTATTGCCGCCATTGAAGGAATGAAGCAAGTTCAAAAAGGTGACTACAATATCGTTTCCGTTGTTGCTTCAGAAGTTCGTGGTGATGATGGCGTTGGTACTTTGCCAGGAGACTTGGAAGAAAAAATGTCTATTAAGTCTGCCAATATTATCAATGCATTGTTAATTTATCATGAAATTTACGATGACGACCCCTGCAATAATAGCACTCTAATCGATCAGCCGCATGAAGAAATCACGCATCAATCTTATATTCATGATAAAAATTGGATCTATGAAGATAATGACGAGTATACTATGATCGACAAAAAAGAGACTTTTACTTGCCGAACTAGCAAAAAGAGGAAACATGAAGAGAAGAATAAAAGTAAGAATAAGTATTCTGAAAAATCATCTAGCCCTCAACCTCGTGTCAAGCAGCAGCGTCTAGAAGACAAAGCTAATCTGTCCTATCAAAAATCCTTCCGCTCTATTCCGATTTTCTATATCAAAGGAAAGAGTTTTCAGAATGATTTTATCATTGTCGATGAGGCTCAAGATATGACCAATGAACAGATGCTGTCTGCCATGACTCGTATCGGAGAGGGGTCTAAAATGATCTTCACAGGCGACGAAAGTCAACCTCATCCTTACGCTAAAGGTGTCAACAAAAATCACAACGGTATTCTTTATGCGCGCCGAGCCTTAAAGGGTATTCCTCGCGCAGCTCAGATTTTTATGAATGAAAACGACATCGTCAGAAGCTCCATTATTGGACAGATCCTCGATAATTTGAAACCTCTTGGACTAGACTGGGAGAGCGACAATGATTATATTGAGGATTAATCTAGCTGCATAATGTTCATTTCATCAAAACTATTCCTTAATCTTTTCGAAGCCGTCACCACCCGTGGCGGCTTTTTCATGGTCCAAATATCTACACAATGGATTCTTTTATCTCTAAAACTTTTGTAGTAGTTTTTTTGTCATAAAAATCCAACCAAAAGATTTGCTATAATATTTCCATGAAACTTATTGTCGGACTCGGAAACCCTGGAAATGAATATAACCTCACTCGCCATAACTTTGGCTTTTTGGCTTTAGATTTTTACTTTAAAACCCACGGTCTCGAATTTGAAAAATCCGAAAAATTCCACGCCAAGTGGCAAAAATCCGGTCAAACTATCTTTATCGAACCTCAAACCTACTATAATGATGTCGGTTCTAGTATTCAGGAATTCATGAACTATTATAAAATTCCACTATCTAACCTCCTGATTTTATGTGATGATTTTAATCTCGACTTTGGCACCCTGCGTTATCGTGAAAAGGGAACCGACGGCGGTAACAACGGCCTCAAATCCACTATTCGTTCGCTTAACACTACCGACTTCAAACGTCTTCGTCTTGGCACTGCGAATAATGATTTGCGCAAAAAGATGGGCGATGTGGACTTCGTGCTAGGACGATTCACTTCAGAAGAACGCGAAAAACTCCCAGAAATCCTCACGGATATCGCAAAACGCATTGACGATTTTATCCAAGAATAATTTTTATCACTTATTTTTCGTCGCCAAACTTTTCTGAATTCTACGCTGAATATTAAAGTTTATTTTCCAAAGCATCCGCCCGAACAACACACGTTCCTCTCTGGTAAACCCCTCAAAAATTTCACTGATAAACTTTTTCTGCTCCATTTCGATATAGCTCGCCACGAATCTCCCCTCCCCGAAAAAATCTAACTGCAAATATCGCCGATTTTGCGGATTTAGCGCCTTCTTAATAAATTCACGCTGTTCTAAATGATTAATTGCCCGGCATAGGCTAGTCTCACCAATCAGACTACACTCTAAAATTTCGTTCAGATTCCGTTCAATCTGATTATTCTTGAGATAGCTCATAATTTTTACTTCGGTCAAATTTAATTCAAAGCGTTTCGCCACCGCCATCGTATGTAAACGCCGCATCTTCTCCATCCGCGCAAAAATATTCATCGTATCAATCCAAGTAATCGTCTTCGGTAATTGAAATTTTTCTACACACATAACATCCACTCATTATTACCTAATGGTTTTACTAGTCCTTTCATCTGAAGATTAAAAATTGTCACACTAAAATCTGAAACCGAAAAATCTTTCTCCTGTCGTATCTGCGCCAGAATTTCTTCCCCCATCTTTACGCCTCTAAGCATCACCGAAACCATTAAAGCTTCATTCTCCGTACTACACATCTCCTTAATCTGTTTTAGACTCTCCCTTGGTTTACGAATTTTTAACCCTAACTCATCTAATAATTCGTCCACCTCAGTAAAAGCCACCGCTCCGCGCCCTAATAGTCGGTTGCAACCCAAGGAATTACTACGACTCACATCTCCCGGCACCGCATAAACAATCACGCCCTGCTCCATGGCATGATGCGCCGTATTTAGTGAGCCAGATTTTACGCCACCTTCGACTACCACTACTAAATCGGCCAACCCCGCAATCAATCGATTACGTTTTAGAAAAGCCGCACGCATCCCTAACTGACTATTCAACATACGTGATAACTTCTCATCTTTTGCCAAAATTTCTTGTGGCGGATATTCCGATAGCACCATACCACCATGGTCCACAATCTCCCGCGCCAAACCAGTATGCCGAGCTGGGTAAATCTTGTCGATTGGCGTCCCTAACACCGCCACCGTCAAACCACCGGCATCTAACGCCGCCCGATGTGCAATCGAATCAATTCCGTAAGCCAACCCACTCACGATCACCACCCCACGCCTCGCTAGTTCATAAGCAATCTTATATGCCCATTCCTCACCATATTTGGTGTATTTTCTGGAACCCACCACCGCTACGGTCTTCGGTCGCACATAGGCTCGTATCGAAGCCTCGGAATCTACCGATTCGCCGGGTGATTTTCCATAATAATACAATATTTTAGGCTTAAGCGCAATGAATTCTAATTTACGCAAAAACCCGTCTTCTAGAGGGGAAATAGATTTGACTTGCACAAAAACCTCCAATTTTGTACTTGATTTTAATATTTTTTACATTTTATGTATTGACTATTTTTATTTATAATGCTATAATACGAGTCAGTTAGGGGTTGGAGCCAGAAAAAGGCACGATCTCTAAACCGCACCTAAATAAATCATAATTTCTGTTACTAATATAACAGAAGTTGCGTGTTCTTAAAAGACTTTCGGCTTACAATTTTTCTTTTATCGGTTGTAAGTATAAGTATTACCTCCACTTGAAAGTCAATTTTTAAGAACATAGCAACCCCTATAACCGGCGGGCCCCAATAGAGTGAGGTGGGTCACGCTCCGGGGCTCTCCCGGAATCAATAGAGATGCGTTGTAGGGTCTAATAACCCCAAGTGATGCCCACCCTTACTTGGGGTTTTTTGATGCTTAATTTTTTAAGACCCGAGTTAAAAACTCAAAAACCAACCCATAAAACCTACCAGAACTCAATCAGAAATCAGACAGAAAAAGACCGCCCGAAGGCGGTCTCTAAAGCATCTCCACGCAGTTTTTAAAACAAGATCCTTTAATAATCCCTTCGACCCCTGAAGCCCGTCGACCACAGGGAATCGAAAAGAAAGTGTTATTGGTTCGCAACTGCTGTAAAGAGCAATGTATTCGAATAAGCACCTACTGGAATAGAGGTAGTGGCACTTGCACCGACCGTAATCGTCTTAGCACTACCAGAGGTAGCTGCTGAAGTGGTCTTGGCAAAAATCGTCGAAGCATCCACGGTTCCAGTTTGTTTCACTGGATTGAAAGTGGCGCCATCGGCAGACCAACCCCAGCCCGTACCAGAAATCGTCGAATTTGACTGACTGATTGAAGGAATTTTGTCGACTACACCAGAGGCAGCTGGTTGAGACAAATCCGTATCCGTCGTCTTGGAAGTGACATAGGTAGTATAGCCTTTACCATTATTGGTCGAGACGTTCACCGTGCCAGTACCAGTATTAAACGCACCGGTAGGAGTAGGCGTAATATTAATATCAATTGAGCTTGGCGTAGTAATTGAAATCACAGGATCAATCACAACGCTAATTGTTGTTGAGGCAGATTGTTGCACTGCCGATACTGGTGTTGGCAAATCAAACAGCATTGGTGATAATGCCGCACCAGATAAAACCATTAATGTTGTCGCAATTTTAATTTTTTTATGGTTTTTATTTTTTATTCTCACAGTATATTTCCTTTCTATACTGCCAGAAAACCTTCACACACCTAAACTTTAACATAAACATTTTGACTTAACAAGTCCTTTTTGCAAGATTTTTTGGAATTTTTGCAAATTTTTCTAAAATACATCCCAGAATCACCTCTATAAAAATTTTACGCCTTAAATTTCTAAAAAATTTTTCCTAGTTGACAAGCGTGATAATATATAAGTATATGTCTAAAAATCTCCTCATCGTCGAGTCTCCTGCCAAAGCCAAGACTATTGAAAAATATCTCGGTAATGATTTTAAGGTTCTAGCCTCGATTGGCCATATTCGCAAAGATACTAAAGTTGATGTGCACGATAATTTCGCTGTAACTTATGAAATTGACCCTGATCATAAAAAAGTCATCGCTGAACTTAAAAAAGCCAGCAAAGATGCTGACACAATTTGGCTCGCAACCGACGAAGACCGCGAAGGAGAATCGATCTCTTGGCATCTCTTAGAGGTTCTAAAATTACCGAAAACCACCCATCGTATTACTTTTCACGAAATTACTAAACCAGCCCTTCAAGAAGCCATCAAAAATCCCCGTACCGTCGATATGAACATGGTTTCCAGCCAACAGGCTCGCCAAACCCTCGATATGTTGGTAGGATACGACCTCTCTGGCGTGGTGCGCACTAAGGTACCAGGCGCTAAATCCGCTGGCCGTGTCCAATCCCCAGCTCTTCGCCTCATCGTCGAGCGCGAACAGGAAATTGAACGTTTTAACGCTAAATCCAGTTTTAAAGTCACCGGTAAATTTAGCGACCAAGCCGCTAATATTTCCGATCTCGATTCTTCCGAAATTTTTGAGGCTAATCTTGATAAAACTACTTTCGCTACCGCCGAAGAAGCCAAGTTTTTCCTCGAGCAGTTCAAAAATGCCAATTTTAAGGTACAAAATCTAGAAAAAACCGAAGCTAAAAAAGCCAACCCGGTACCTCTCACTACCGCTGCGCTCCAGATTGAAGCCAATAGCCGCCTTGGATTCAGCTCTAAGACTACCATGTCCGCCGCTCAAGGCCTTTATCAGTCTGGCCACATTACTTATCACCGTACTGACTCTCTCAACCTCTCGAATCAGGCTCTCGCCGAGATTGCTAATCTTATTAAGACCGAATTTGGCGAGAATTATCTCGAAGTTCGTCGTTTTCACACTAAAAATGCCAGCGCTCAAGAGGCCCACGAATCCATCCGTCCAACCCACATCGAAGTGGAAGTGGCAGGTAAAAACGAATACGAAAAGAAATTATATCAATTAATCCGAAGCCGCACCCTCGCTACCCAGATGAAAAATGCCGTGGTAGCTAAAACTAGTCTCTATCTCGAGGCCGACACTGTGCCAAACGAGCTTTTTAAAGCCACTGGCGAAATGGTAATTTTTGACGGCTTCCTTCGAGTTTATGGTAAGAGTAAGGACACTACCTTGCCAAATCTCCAGATTGGCGACAACGTAAAGCGTCATATTTTACTCGCTAAACAAACTTTTTCCAAACCACCTGCCCGCTACACTGAAGGCTCACTAGTTAAAAAACTTGAAGAGCTCGGTATTGGCCGCCCAAGCACTTATGCCTCCATCATCAACGCTATTCAGATAAGAAATTACGTGGTTAAGGGTGAATCCGAGGGTGAGCCACGCGATATTTTACAGCTCACTCTCGATGATTCGAATCAAATTTCTGAACAAACTATTTCAGAAAAAACCGGTTCCACCAAGGGCAAATTGATGCCAACCCCAGTTGGCGAGCTAGTTTCGAACTTCCTCTGTGAAAATTTTAAAGACATCGTCGACTATGATTTTACTGCCGGTATCGAAGAAAAACTCGACCTTATCGCCGAAAAGAAACTTACCCGTCTAAAGATGCTCCGCGATTTTTATGGTCCATTTTCTGACGCCATTGGGGCTTCCGCCATGGCCAACCGCTATAATTCCGCCACCGAACTCGGCACCGACCCGAAAACTGGCAAAAAAATCTATGCCAAAATTGGTAAAAATGGCGGCTTCTTGCAGCTCGGTGAAAATGAAAAAGAAAGTGGCGAAAAGCCAATCTTTATCCCTCTGCCAAAAGGTAAAACCGTAAAAACCGTGACTCTCGAACAGGCGCTCAAGCAATTGGAATTGCCAGTACTCCCACGTTCTCTTGGCCACGCCAAGGATGGCACCGAATTAATCGCCGCCAATGGCCCCTTCGGTCCCTTCATTAAGGCTGGTGCGCATAATATCGCACTTAATAAAATCAACGAGGCGGAAAATCCATACCATATTACGCTCGAAACCGCCGAAGCTCTCTATCAGAAGAAAATCGACTCCATTCTCGCCGACTGGGGTGACATCAAGATCATTAACGGCCCATTTGGCCCCTACATTAAGGGC
>SDRH01000027.1 GCA_007845165.1 TM7 phylum sp. oral taxon 351
ATGTCTTTACCCCTATAATATGCCATAAGGTAGTCCTTTCTTGTTTATAGTTAGTTCCTAGAAATGAGTTTAAGAGCTACCTTATTTTTATGCAATATTTTGTTGCAAAGGTCCTGAGCTATTACGAAATTTTGAATTTTTATAAAAATATGATATAATACCTGTGTTACTCTAGTGACAAATTGGCTACGGCTAGTTCTTTGACAAGGAGTTTTATATGCTTATTTGTTACTTATTGACTCGCAAGAAAGGGAGGTGGAGTCATGAAATCTCTAGCGGAAGAGAAAATCGAGCTTGATGCTCTGCTTCAGGAAGTCAAATCTGCGAAAAGATTGATGGACGAAGCCGAGAAGAAGTGTAAGGAAGCTAACACCGAGATCGAAAAACTAAGGAAAATGATGAGCGATTTTGGCGGAGATGAAGTTGCAAAGCTTTACGATGAAACCGGGCAAATTATCACTCAGATCCAACAGAATTTCGAATCTCAAAAACAGGACCCAGCTAATCAGGATCTAAAAAAGGAACATCTTGATCTTATCAAGAAAAAAAATCAGCTGATCAGCGAGAAGAATGCTTATTACAACCCCAAGCTACACCCCCAACTCTGCAGGATTAGGGATGAGTTTGAGGAGACTAAGCAAGAAAAAATTACTTGGGAAAAAATCTTTTCCCAACGAAAGGAGGAATATAGCGAGAAAGACACCATCTATCAGAAGAAGAAAAGCTTCATTGAAAGCCTAACTTCCTCGGAAGATATTAGGATTAAGTCTTATCTCGATAAGTTACTTCATTTGTTTGGAGTGCCTACCGGTAGCGAATTTAAGCTAGTTTCTAGACAGGGTAGAATTGACCTCTATTATGGCGGTCAATGGCATCCAGACGGAGTAAATCACGGTCATATCACCGCCATTAAAAATGAGGATGACTATGATGTGTCCTACCGCCGCGAACCTAGCTGCAATGTCGGCTAAAAATTTCAAAATGACAAAATTTAAGCAGTAAATAACTTCTAAAAGAGGCTAAGTTTTAGCCTCTTTTTTCATTTCTTCGTTATAATTAGAACATGAAAACACGCATCGTCTTCCCCGAATTAGAAAATCCCATTATTAAATCTGCCATCGAAAAAGCTCGCGAAAAATTTCCTGATTTTGAGCTAGTTGGCGCCGATTCGCTCGAGCATGCCTGTCTTGCAGTGAGAAATCAGTTCGCCGATTCTCTAATTGCTGGCATTGATTATTCCTCGCGTGATGTAATTTTGGCTTGCCGTGATCTCATCGGGGTGAAGAATCCGCGAAATCTCTTAAAGCCGACTTTTTCCGCTAGTTTTATCTTGGAGCGCGAAAACGAAACCTACATCTTAGCTGATGCGGCCGCCTGTAAACATCCTACTCCTGATCAACTTTATGATATTTCCGTGCAAACCATTGAAACCGCGAGCAAAATTTTCCCTGTTCCGAAGGTCGCCTTCCTGAGTTTTTCTACTAAAGGTTCCGGTGGTCGCGATGAGACTATTGATTTAATTCAAGAAACTATTGTAAAACTAAAAGCCTCTCATCCGGAACTTCTAGTTGATGGCGAATTGCAACTCGATGCCGCCATTAATCCGCGCATCGGTCAGAAAAAAGCCCCAGATTCTCCAGTCGCTGGCTTCGCTAACACCCTAATTGTCCCTGATCTTAACACTGGTAATATCCTCTATAAAGCCATGGAACAATTCGGTGGCTTTACGGCCGCTGGTCCAATTCTTCAAGGTTTCAATGCGCCAATTTCCGACCTTTCTCGTGGTAGTACCGAAGAAGATATCTTGAAAGTTGTCGAATATATGTTATTGCTTGCTAAACACTAATCTTTGCGCCGCTTACCTCCAAGATGTATAATAGAAATTAGTTGAAAATGGAGTGTTATGAAAGGTAAAATCAAATATTTCGGTACTGACGGTATTAGACAAAAGGCAGAAGCTTTTACCCCTGGCTTTATTCAAGCCGTTACTCTCGGTATTGTCCGTTATTTAGGTAATGCAAAAGAAGATGAAAGTGGACTCGAACGTCCGGCTCGGGTTTTAATCGGTGGCGACACGCGTGAATCCACTGAGTGGATGATTCGTTATTTTGAGGAAGCTCTGGAAACTGTTGGCATCGATCACGGTACGGTGGGTGTTTTGCCGACCCCGGCGATCAATTACGCTTTTTATGAAATGGGTTATGATCTGGCCATTGATATTACCGCTTCGCATAACCCCTACACCGATAATGGTATTAAAATCTTCGAACGCGGCGATACGATCGGTGGTCTCGAGGCTACTATGCCGGGCGGTGTAGCTTTTTCTGGTACTGGCACTAATGATTCTAGCGAAAATCTTTCCCACTTGGTGAAAAAATATCCATATGGTATCAAACTTTCGCAGTCTGGTGTCAATGCGATCGAAAATGCTCTGGAAAATGAATCTGGTTTCGATGTGCATAGTCCAGAATTTCGTGAAGATCTTCATGAAGACGCCCTTTCGCGTTATCTCGACCATCTCCGCACTTATCTAGCCCAATTTGGTCCAGCTACCACCTCAGTACGCCAAAAGCCTGATTTTTCCGGTCTGCGCATTGGTTTAGATCTCGCCTGCGGTGCCACCTCTGTTACCGCCAAGCAAATTTTTGAAGAACTCGGTGCCGAAGTTATTGCTATCCACGAGGACGCTAGTTTCGGTGAAAAAATTAACGCCGGTTGTGGCAGTACTCATCTTGAACCGCTCATCCAACTAGTTAAAGAAAAACAACTCGATTTTGGTGCGGCCTTTGACGGTGACGGTGACCGCTGCTTAATGATTGACCACGATGGTCATATCATCGATGGCGATGATATGATTGTGATTTTGGCTAATTACTTAGGCATTCCTGAGGTCTGCGTTACGATTATGGCTAATAAAGGTCTTCTACGTTGGGCTGAAAAAACCGGCGTCAAAATCGCTATGACCGATGTCGGAGACCAAAATGTTTCCGCTAAAATGCGTGAAGATGGCATTCTTCTGGGTGGCGAACAGAGTGGGCATATTATTCTACCCGGTGAACCAATGGGCGACGGTGTACTCACTGCGCTCGTCATTACCAAAATTCTCTCCGAAGCACGCGATAAATTCAATCACGAAGATACTTTGCTTGCAGACTATCAAAATATCCAAGATGAAAAAACTGGTAAAGCCTCCGAAAACTCCGGACGTACCCTGCCGACCCTGGCTACTCTCTGTCAAAATTTCCAAAAACTCCCACAGACTATCAAAAATCAGCCAGTCGATAATCAGACCAAGCAAGCTTTTCGCAATCTCTCGGAAGCCGCCCAGCAATTTATTACTACCGAAACCGAAAATTTGCCAGCCGGCTGGTCAATCAATATCCGCGCCTCTGGTACCGAAGATTTAGTCCGCATTACTATCTGGGGTGACGACGCAGAAGCTATACAAAAAACTGCCGACGCTATCGCTGAGCGCCTCACTGAAACCGTATTTGAATAAAGAAAGGGAATTATGGTTAAAATTGAACGTCTTAAACAATATCAACCAGAAATCGCCACGCGTGTGCGTGAACTTCTGATTCAACTTTCTCGTAGTGGCAAGGATAAAGGTGAGATTAGTCCGGACTGGTTCACGGAAATCGCTCATTCTCCATATCATGATCTCATTTTCGCCGTGGAAGATGGGCAGATTCTCGGCATGGCTTCGGTCTCTGTGACTTTTGGTGCAGGAATCTACAAGAATGCTTATCTCGAAGATTTTGTCGTGGATAGTGCCGCTCGTGGCAAAGGTGTGGGTGATTTAATTTTTCAGGCTTACGAAGATTGGGCTAGGGAAAAAGGTTGTAAAAATCTCGAATTTACTTGCGGTCATGGTCGTGAAGTAGCTCAGAATTTTTACAAGGCTCACGGTGCCGAAATTTACGATACTAACTTCTTTAGGAAAAAATTATGAATATCTTTATCTCTGGTATTTCCGGTACTGGCATGGGCCCCCTCGCGCTCTTCGCTCATGATGCCGGACATCAGGTTTTTGGCTCCGACCTTCACGAAGGCCCGATTACTAAGGAACTAAAAGCTAAAAATCTCACCTTTGCTATCGGTCCACAAACCGGTGATTATCTGGCGGAAATTAATCAGAATAATCCGATTGATTGGTATGTCCATACTTCAGCCATTACCGAATCACATCCTGAATATCAACGCGCCAAAGCTCTTGGACTGAAAATTAGTAAACGCGATGAATTGATTGAAACCCTTGTTGAGAAACATCATCTGAAAATGGTAGCAGTTGCCGGCACTCATGGCAAAACCACTACTACTTCTATGTTAATCTGGCTCAGTCAAAAGCTCGGTTTGAAAGCCTCCTATATGGTCGGCTCGACTCTTAATTTTGCCCCTTCTGCTAAGTATAATCAGGACGATCAATTTTTACTCTATGAAGCTGATGAATATGATCGAAATTTTCTAGCTTTTCATCCTTGGCTTTCGCTCATTACTTTTGTCTCCTATGACCATTCGGATATATTTGCCACGGCGGCTGAATATCAAGAAGCCTTTTTAAAATTCGAATCCCAGAGCGAGCACCTCATTTTTGGTCCACACGCCAATCTTCACCACGCTGAACTTCTCGCCGATAAGCACCCAGATGTAGTTTTAATGTCGGCCAAGGAATTAATGTTGCCAGGGGAAGCGCGCCGTCTCGATGCCACACTTGCTATTAAAGCGGTGCAGCGAATCCTCGAGTCGCTCGGTCGCGAGGTTAATCATGAAAAAATTATTCAGGCGATTAATCAATTCCCAGGTGTCGGACGTCGCTTTGAACGCCTAGCTGACGGCCTTTATTCCGATTACGCGCATCATCCTGAAGAAATTCGCGCTACCATTAATGTTGCTCTCGAGGAAGCCAAGCGTACCCAGAAAAAAGGCGTGGCGATTCTTTATCAGCCTCACCAAAATATTCGCCAGCATGAATTCTTTGATGAATATCGGGATATTTTCCACGGCATCAAAAAGCTTTATTGGTTGCCGACCTATCTTTCGCGCGAAGATCCTAAACTAAAAATCCTCACTCCAAGTGATTTTATTAATTCGCTAGATAATCCTGAAATTGGCACCGTAGTCGAACTGGATGATACGCTTTTTGCCAAGCTTCGCCAGGATCTTGCCGATAATTATCTGGTCATCTTGATGTCCGCCGGCGATGCTGACCCATGGCTCCGCCAAAAGTTCTTATGATATAATTAAAACCAGTATGGGTGGTGTTTTGAAGCAGGAGCGTCAGGAAGACAAGAGGAAGCGTTTTTTGACCTTCTTGAAACAGATCAAAACTTGGCAATTATTTTTGAGTTTATTGCCACTCCTTTTTCTTTCCGCCACTTTTTTGCGTTTTGATCATCTGAAAATGATGGACTTAAAAACCAAGGTCGAAAAAGCCGACGAGGGTAAGGCTGCTGACGGTACCGATTTACCACAAGCCGAAATTGACCAGAATATTCGTTCTACTCTGAAAAATCTGCGAGATTTTAGTTCTTCTCATACCATCGTGAATTTCGTCGAAAAAAACGGTCACACCACTCTGACCTTCGGTACTGGTCCAATTTATCTGGAACACCAATATAATCGCCAGGCCACCGTTGCCTTACGCGAAGCTGAATCTAAGCTTAGTCAAAATCCCGATGGTAATCCTAATGGTAATATCTTTGCCAAGGCCATGGAAACCTGTAAACCGCAGGCTATTCGTAATGGTTGGGGTTGGAATAGCCCCGGTTATCTTAATTGTATGACCGGCGTGATCAATAGCTATCCGGCTACCGACAAACTCACCACTAGCCTCACGGCTGATTTACCACCGACCGCGCTTTATCGCTATGATTTTGTTTCGCCGATTTGGACCCCAAGACTCTCTGGGATTACAGTTCTGCTTTGTGTCGTTATCATCATTACTATCGTGATTCGTCTAATTATTTTTGCCTTCCTTCGTCTCGCTCTGCTCTTTTTGAAATAATTCCTTAAAATAATCCCACTAACTTTCCAGATTACCACCCCTGTTAAAAGCATAAAAGTTTTCCCACCCCTATTTCACCCCCATAAAATCTCTTGACACTTATCTTTATCTAATCTAATATAAAACTATACTTATTTAAAGGAGGACAAATGGCCTATAGTCATAAAAACAGCAAGGGAATTACCTACTACCTACACAAGTCAGAAGTAACCCTTCGCGGTGGCAAGCCACAAACTATCTATTTCTTCACCAAGACTGAGAACAACCCTAAGGGTACCCCAGTTGATCTTCCAGAAGATCGCGTTGTCAACGAAAACCCACGTAACGGTTTCTTGACCCTTTCCAAGAAGAAATAATCTTCAATCGATTACAAAATCCCCTAACTTAAATTAGGGGATTTTTTCTGCCAAATTTCAATATTTTGAACATAAATTTCTTAAATTTTCTCCCGCCATTCTGCTTATGCGGTGCTATAATCAATTTAATACAATTTTTGGGAGAGAATGTATTATGCCTAAAGCCTTCGAGCTTTTTATTTTATCAGTTTCTGGATTTTTATCTCTCTTTTTGCTTTTTGACGACCCAAGTAAGAATAGATTTATTTATTTTATTTTTAAATCTGCCCCTTAAATTACCTGTGGTCGTAAAATAAAAATATCACAAAATATTTCCCTGAAAGAACCGGTCCCTCCAAGCCGGTTTTTTCTCAATCTAAAACTAACACGTTATTTAGTTAATTAAAGCCTAAACAAAAATTTCATCCATTGACGAAAATTCGAGTTATCTTGTTCCTGTTTGTTTGAACTGAACTTCTGATTAGCGTGTTTTTGCTTCGCAATATCGCTATTAATCGGCAACATTACCATAGTCTCACCGCTAGCTTTTTTATCCTGTAACTTTCGCGCCATCAGTTCCTGATATTCTTCGGAAGCATAGTATTGATTTTCTAGCTTCATATTTGAAACTTTAAGTTCCATTAGTTGTTTTTCTTGCAACTTCGTATTCAAAGTCTGTTGCAGGTTCCAATTTTTTGTAATCGATTGCACCGAAAAATAAAGCAAAAACACAAACATCGTCGGCAATAACAAAAACATAATTCGCTCTTTACTAAACAAAGAGTGTTTTACCCAGTAACGCAACTGATTAAGTTTCAGATGTAATTGAATTTTGTTATTTGTTTTCATAATTAGAATTCTCAAGAATATCTGGTGCCACCCTAATCCTTTCCCCTATTATAGCATTTTATGATAAAATAAAACTACCTTGGGGGCGTAGCTCAGGGGTTAGAGCAGGCGGCTCATAACCGCTTGGTCGTTGGTTCGAGCCCAACCGCCCCCACCATAAAGCTCCTGTGGAGCTTTATGGAACGGCAAACTTGCGAGCCATGCGAGCAAGGAAGACGTACTATGTTTTTTAACATGGAGGGAACGGCAAACTTGCGAACCTCTATTCTTCGGCATCCTTAGCCGATTTTTTATGCCGAAATCTAAAATCGCGTTATAAATTTTTCACCAATTCCAAAACACGATTTTCTCGCTCGACCGTATATTTTCCAATCGGTTCACCTTGAAAATTATTATTCGTCCGAATGGCCTCATCTATTGACACAAATTTTAAGACAAATCCCAACTCTTTTTCGCCATCGTCTAGGCTTTGCGTACCAATCTCATTCTCAGTCTCGCATAAATAATAGTAATTATATTGCACTAAAATCACATCTTTACCATCTTTTTGCATCTTTTGCGTTAGCAAAACTTCGCCAAATTCTCGCACTGATTCGGGCTTCAAAATCATTCCGGTCTCTTCCTTGATTTCTCGTTTTAAAGTTTCAAGATGGGTCTCATCGCCTTCAATCCCGCCACCCGGAAATTTATAAAAATGATATTTCTCGCTATAAATCATTGCCACCTTACCGTTTTGATCTAAAATAATCCCGCGTACCGACGGGCGATAAAACTTTTCTAAACTCAAATCATAATCTTTTAGATCAATCGTAAAAAGTCGCTGCATAATTCTATTGTATCATTACCTCCTACTACTAATCATAGAAGAATATTATCAATACTCCACAAGTGTTTTTTGACAAAATGATACTTGTAAGTGACGTATACGTATAAGGTTCAGCACCTTTGCAACACTTCATAAGGAGTTTTTAATCCTATTCCTAAATGGATTCTATCATAGTTATAGTATCTAATAAAACGATTAAGCTTGTGATCAATAAAGTTTATGTCCTT